>DATJIG010000075.1:0-39547 GCA_035493495.1 Alphaproteobacteria bacterium | reverse complement strand
CGCCGGGAATAAGCTGCTCCAGCGTCGCAGGGTCTAGGTCGGGAAGAACGAGGTGGGGCAAACCGGACGGAAGTTGACCGACGACACTGATGCCCGCCTCTTCGCCGCCGAGGAGCCCGATTGTGATTGTAGCGACGACTGCAACCACCAGGGCGGCTGGGGCACTGGGGAGCAGACGTCGAAGCAGCTGCATTGCGGCGAGACTGAGCAAACCAGTCAATGCCGGGGCAAACGATACCTCGGAGATGTGCTGCAGCACGGACCAAAGCTTGGCGAAGAAGTTGCCGGACGCGCCGGTGATGCCGAGCAGGTGCGGCACCTGGCCGATGATGGTGACGCAGACGAGGCCTTCAATGAAGCCTCGCATCACCGGCGTGGGAATGAAGGCCGCCACCCAACCCATCCGGAGGGCGCCGAATAGCAGGAACAAAGCGCCGATTAACACGGCCAGAGTCGAGGTATGGGCGTTGAAGTCCGCAGTGCCCGAAACGGCGATCGCGCCGACGGTCAGCGCCGAGATCAGCCCGGTTGCGGTGTCCGGTCCGACGACGAGGAGGCGCGAGGTGCCGAGCAGCGCATAGACGATCAGTGGCGGGATGATCGTGTAGAGCCCCATGATGGGCGGTACGCCGACGATGCTGGCATAGGCCATGCCCTCCGGGACCATCACCGCCCACAGCGCAAAACCGGCCATCGCATCCGGCAACAAGAAATCGCGCCGATAGGCCGGAAGCCAGCCAAGCGCAGGCAGAAGCCGCTGTGCCATATGCGCAGGTCGAGCCGGCATGGGCGTGGACCTCATTTGGGTGGCGAGGGAGCCTGCGGGAAACCATGACACAGCGTTGCGCGTCGTGGCGCCAGCGACATATGTGTCACCCACGGCTCAGCCCTGGGTAGAGGCGCAGGCAAGCGGCAGTTCGGTGCCCCAAGCGCCTTGGCGCTTCGCGCGTCACGTGGGAATTGGCGGACCCGGCGAGATTCGAACTCACCGACCTCTGCCTTCGGAGATCATGGGTGGGTCCAATAGCAGCGAAATTCGTCAATTGATTCAATATTACCAGCGGGGCCAATCGTTCGCCCCGTTCTCAAACGGGTCTCGATATGGGCTCGCTTTGGCAACTGTGGCAACAACGCCGGATCGACTCAGTTGTGGAATCAGAACCGAGTCGCCCAAGTGGGCAAGCAAAAGCCCCGCTGCGAGGCAGCGGGGCTTTCTTTATCGGGCCTTTCGGTCGGTCCGCTAGGCGGCGGCGCGATTGGCTTCCGTCAAGTCCAGCTTGAAGAGGTCCATCGCATTGTCCCAGGTGTAGCGGCGGAGTTCCTCGTCCGACAGGCCCTTCAGGTGGCGAGCCATGACCTGGCGGGAATGCGGGAAGGTCATGTTGAAATGCGGGTAGTCGTTCGACCACATGCAATTCTTCTTGCCCCACCATGAGAGAAAACGCGTGCCGACGTAGTCCTCGAGGAACGTGCCATACACGTGCTCCTCGAAGAGCTCACTCGGCTTGCGGGTGATCGGCACCGGAAACTGATTGCGGTGGCGCTCAAAGTAGTAGTCCCACTGCTGGAGAAGAAACGGCATCCAGCCGAGTTCGCTCTCGGCGAGCAGTAGCTTGAGCTTCGGAAAACGCTCGAAGTAGCCGTAGAAGATCAAGTCGAACAGAGTGTTCGCCGAATCATTCGTCTTGGCGTTCGTGGAGTCCTTGATCCCCTCGACGTTTTTCTTGTGCCCCGTCTTCATATAGCCGTGTCCGGTCAGGATGTGGCAGATCACCGGCTGGCCCGCTTCCGCACAAGCGGCGAAGAACGGGTCGTAGTGCTCGGTGTTGCTGAAGGGAAGCTGAGGGTCCGGAACCTGCCAGATGAGCGCGCCCCGCATGCCCTTATCCAGGGAACGATGCATTTCCTTGACGGCGCCCTTGATGTCGTAAACGGAGATCAAGGGCACGCCGACCAGGCGCTTGCGATCCGGGCTGCACCAGTCGTGAAGCCAATCGTTGTAGAGCTTGAACGACTCCTGCTGAAGCTCGATGTCATCGACCGAGTAGAGCGCCATGCCGTAGTTCGGGAACAGAATCTCCGCGGCGACACCGTCGGTGATCTGATCCTGCAGACGAAGGTCCGCCTTGAGCGCGCCCGGAGGCGAGTTGCGGAAGGGCACATTGGGCAGCAGCTTGCGCAGGCGCTCCGGCAGCTCCATCCAAAGCTCATCGGGCTCCATGACGTGAGAGTCGGTGGAGATCATCTTCGGCATGTTGGTGAGCTGAGCCGCGGTCAGTTCCTCTCCGACGACGGTGCGACGTGGAAAGGTCCGGGCCTGTTCTTCCGACATGCCGGCGAACTTGGATGCATCTACGGGCAATTGGGGCAATTTTTCCTCCTTTGACAACGTTGCGGTGGCCGGCCTGCTGCACGGCTCAAACTGGCAGTGCGATGGCTCACGGCCCGCACTTCTGACGCTTACTATTAGGCTTAGTCGGCGCCGAAGAACTTATCCTTGGCGTAAACGCGACGCTTGGAGGATTCGCCGTTCTTCGGATCGTTGCCGATTTTGACTTGCCCATCGGCGAAAGACGTCTTGGCTACAACGTCCTTCGGCGTGCCGAACGCTGTCAGATTGGCGAGGCCGGTTTCGCTGCGCACACCGCCGCCGACGCGCAGCATGACAAGGTTTTCCGCCTCGTCCGCCTCGAATTTGTATTTGGCGTTCTTCGGCAACATCACGCCTTCGTATTTGCCGACAACCTGCGTGCGGCCGTCGCCAAAGGTGAAGGTGGCCTTGCCCTGCAGGATGATGAAGGCATGATCTTCACCGGCGTGGGAATGCAGCGCGTTCTCCCCACCGCGGGCATAAACCTTGAGGTTCACCCAGAGATTCTCGGCTGTCGCCAGAGGATCGTATGTCGTCCCCTGCTCCAAGAGCGGCGTATTTCGCAGCGAAAACAAGACTTCCTTGTCCGTCGCGACATTCGGTTCTCTGCGACGAATCCTCACGTCATCCATTGGAAATCCTCCTTGTTGTCACCACGGCCCAGCCACCTCGCCGTGCGCCGCCCGGCGGGACTACACATCTCACATGTTAAGCCTGCCTCTAAGCGGTCGTGCGGAAAGACACTGTTGAACGACATTGAACTGCCCGGGCCGTGAACGCGTCTCCCGGTTGAATGACCTAGGAACTCACGAAGGCAGCCGCTCGGCTCGCGGAGAAGGGCAGCCAATGCGGATCACACCGCATACCCTTGCGAGCGAAAGAGGTGGCGAAGGACAAACGGCTGGGGCTATTGGTCAGGGATAACCCCGGTATGCGCGTGCCGGATTGCACTGGCCCGGGCCGACGCTTCCGGCGCGCTGTCACTCGAGAATGGCGTCAGTCACGATCCCGAGGCTCTCGTTGTGCACCTTCTCGAATTGCCGGGGATGTCGCCGTCTTGAAAAGACTTGGCGGCGTTACAGCGCGACAGGCTGATGAAATGTCCGAGGCCTGGCGGCCGTGGCGGAGTTACGCAGTGCCCCGCCTGTGGCGGACTCCCGCAGGTCGGGTTCCGGCGACGTGAGGACGGGCTCTCAGCGCGTCTCGTCCAGCACCTGACGGAGTTTTCGCGCCAGCTCGTCGATGCGGTACGGCTTGCTCAAGAGCACATCGGTCGCGGAGAACTTGCCGCCGATGCGCGCGGCATCCGGGAAGCCGGAGGTGTAGAGGACTTTCAGCGACGGATGAAGCCGCCGTGCCTCGTTGGCGAGATCGACACCCGACATGCTGTCCGGCAGTACGACGTCGGTGAACAACAGGTCGACCCGGTCGATGCTGCCCAGCGCCCGCAAGGCGCCATTCGCGTCGGCGGCATCGGACACTCGGTAGCCAAGCCGTGCGAGTTGGCGGCACGCGACGCTGCGGACATCGGGCCGGTCCTCGACGACGAGAATCATCTCGCCATGGCCCACCGGGGCCGGCGATGCGGGTGTCGCGGCGGGCGCCGCCGCGGCGACAGACTGCGCGCGTGGCAGATACACGCGCACCGTCGTGCCGACGCCGACCTCGCTGTAGATCTTGATGTGCCCGTTGGATTGCTTGACGAAGCCGTAGATCATGCTCAGGCCGAGGCCGGTGCCCTTGCCGATCTGCTTGGTGGTGAAGAACGGCTCGAACACGCGCTGCAGGAGATGGGGCGGAATGCCGCTCCCGGTGTCGGAAACCGACAGCATCACGTAATCGCCGGGAACCGCCTCCGGATTGAGAGCGATGTAGTCGTCGTCGAGCCGCTTGTTTCCGGTCTCGATGGTGAGTCGACCGCCATTCGGCATGGCATCACGTGCGTTCACCGCCATGTTGATGAGCGCCGTCTCGACCTGCGACGGATCGACAATTGCCGGCCAGAGATTGTCGGCGAGATGCGTGCGGATCGCGATGTTCTCGCCCAAGGTCCGTTCCAGCAGCGCGTGGAGACCCGTGACGAGGCCGTTGAGGCTGATCGGCTCGGGCTGCAGCGGCTGGCGACGTGAAAACGCCAACAGGTGCCGGACCAACTGCGCGCCGCGGTTGGCTGCCTCGAGCGCGGCGGTCGCCATCTTGGCCGGTTGTCCCTTTGCCGTCTGATCCTCGAGGAGGAGCTCGAGGTTTCCCATGATCACGGCGAGGAGATTGTTGAAGTCGTGAGCCAATCCACCCGTAAGCTGGCCTACCGCCTCCATCTTCTGCGCCTGGTGAAGTTGCTCTTCGATCCGCAGGCGGTGCTCGGCATCGCGCTTGGTCTGCTCGTACGCGCGCTGGATCTCGGCGGCCTGAGCGGAGGCCTTCTCGGCGGCGCTGCGAAGCGACGCTTCGAGCGACACATTGGCGATCGCTGTCGCGGTCGCGCGCGCCAGGCTCTCGAACAGCGTGACCTCGTTCTCATCGGGCTCATGGTGGTCAGCCCAATAGGCGCCGATCGCCGCGATCGGATTTTCGATGCCGACCGGGACCATGAGTAGGCTTTTCACGAATGTCGGCCGATACGCGTCGTGGGGAATTCGCGCATCGGCATAGATGTCGGGAACAATCGCCTTCTGCTTGTTGAGCATCGCCCATCCGGAGATGCAGGCCGACATCGGGAAGCGCTGGCCCTTCCACAAGGGGGCGATGGCATCCTCGTCGACGTAGTAGCAGAGGCCGCCGTCGCGCAGCACGAAGGTCACTCCGTCGGCTCCGGATATCCGTCGGGCGGCCGTGCGGACGATGTCGATGACCTGCTCGAGGCTGTGCGTGGCGGACAGCTGCTCGATGGCATCGACCAGCGTCGACCAGGCCGATCGTTCGGCGGTGGAAAACGATTCTCTCATCGTCTGAGGAACCACTGATCCGCGGCAGACCAGGGCGTGCGATGGCCGAGTGGTCGACGGCGTGTGGCTGTTGTCCTCATCGATGCGGCCTGGCGCTACTCTTCGTCATAAATCTCGTAGCAGGGAAGTGTTAACGGACGCCTGCATCCGGATGCGGGCTGCCGCGCCGTCGATGCACGCCGTCGCGCCTAAGGTCTCGTGTGCTGTAACACGGATGGCTGTCCGGTTGCAGTCAGACGAATGGATGTATGTCGTGGGATTGGCGGACCCGGCGAGATTCGAACTCACGACCTCTGCCTTCGGAGGGCAGCGCTCTATCCAGCTGAGCTACGGGTCCTTGGGGTAGCGGCCGGGTACCGGCCGCGCGGCCACAATACGCGAAAAGGGCCGTCCGAGGCAAACGGCGAGCGCTCCGAATTGCCCCGATCACGCTGAATTTCCGAGAAAATAGCCGAACGGAGCTCGCCAGAGGGTTGCCGCGCCGCATCACCCTTTGCCACGCGGCGAATTCGCGGGACGATGGCGCAACGGCCAAAAAGCGCCGAGCCAACACAGGGGGCAATCATGCAGCGTCGCGTGTGTCGCAGGCTCGCCTTTGCCGTCATCGCATCGTGTCTGGACGCGGCGGCGCCCGTCATGGCCGACGCAGTGTCCGACTTCTACCAGGGCAAGACCGTCAACGTGCTGATCGGATACGCACCTGGCGGCGCTTATGACCTGAGCGCGCGAGTGCTCGCGCGCCACATGGGCCGCCACATCCCTGGCGCCCCGACGATGCTGCCGAAGAACATGCCCGGCGCGGGCAGCCTTCTGGTCGCGAACTACCTCTACTCGATCGCTCCCAAGGACGGGACGGAGTTCGGTATCTTCGGTCGCACGGTGCCGATCGATCCGCTGCTCGGCACCCAAGGGACTCAGTTCGACGCTCTCCGGTTCACGTGGCTCGGCAGCATCTCGAACGAGGTGTCGACATGTGTCGCCTGGCATACCGCGCCGGTGAAATCCGCCACCGACCTTCTCAGCCACGATCTCACGGTCGGTGCAGCGGGGGCCGCGTCGCCGTCTGCCGTGTTCCCGAACCTGTTTAACTCGGTGCTCGGTACTCGCTTCAAGGTGATCAACGGCTATCCGTCGAGCGCGCAGTCGCTGACTGCGATGGAACAGGGTGAGCTTGGCGGCTTCTGCGCCTGGGGCTGGGTTCCTATGCAGGCGATCAAGGGCGACTGGCTGCGCGACGGCAAGTTCACCGTGCTGTTCCAGATCGGACTGCACAAGCATCCAGACCACATGGATGTGCCGTTGGTGCTTGAACTGGCGAAAACGCCCGAGCAGCGCCAGGTGCTTGAGTTTGTGGTTGCGCCACAGACGTTCGCGCGTCCGTTCGCGGCGCCGCCGGGTTTGCCCGCTGATCGCGCCGCAGCGCTACGCGCGGCGTTCGATGCGACGGTGCGCGATCCGGTATTCGTCGCGGAGGCCGAGAAGCTGAAGCTCGAGCCCGAGCTGGTTACAGCCGCGGAGATTGAGTCGCTGCTGAAGGCGCTGTACGCGACGCCGGCACCGGTGGTCGCCCGCGCCCGCGCCGCGTTTCAGAGCCAATAGCCGTCAGGACTTCTGGTCGTACTTGCTACGCTCGGCATTCGCCACCGCGTCGGCTTGCGACGGCAGCGGCGCGTTGTGGTTGGCGATCCACGTGGCGACATCGACCCACACGTGCTCGGCCTGCAGATCGCGAAGCAGCATGTGCCACCCGTTCTTGTAATAGGCGACGCGCTGATTCTTCGGGTCGGGAAGCTGTCCGACCGCCGCCCATTGCGGCTTGAGCGGAACGATCTGGTCGTGAGCGCCCATCAGGATCAGCGCCGGGCCGGGCAGTTCGCGCACGGCCCGCATTCCCTTGTCCATGGCGTCGACGAGACCCTTGATAGCGTCGGTGCGCGTGTCCTTGATCACCAGCGGGTCACGGCCGAGCGCGCGCAGCATATCGTTGTTGTCGGAGGCGACATAGCCGAGGCCGCGGCCGGACAGCCTGAGCCACGGCGTCACGTGGCTCGCCACCCACAGCGTCCAGCGTTGGTAGAACGGCATGTAGTCGCGGCCCCAAACCGCGGGTGCCGACAGAATAGTACCCGCTGGCCGGGGTGCCTCATCGGTCGCGAGCGCCCTCATGATGATCGCGGCCCCCATGCTCTCGCCGATGTAGTAGATCGGCGTGCCGGGATAGCGCTCCTGCAGCAGCCGCGCGACATCGCCGAGATCCTTCGCCATCGTGTCGGCGCCGGCCCAATAGCCGGGGTGCGGGCCGCGGCCGAAGCCACGCTGATCGTAGGCATAGGTGGCGATGCCGTCGCGGATCCAGTACCGCCCCGGCATGTCGAATGCATTCGAGTAATCGTTGAACCCGTGCACGCCGATGACCACGGCCTTGGGCTTGGTGCGCAGCGCCGGGTCCGCGGGCAGCCAGGCGCGCAACGGCAGCTCGGCCCCATCGGACGCGACGAAGGTGCCGAGCACAGGATCAGTCGACGCACTGGCATCGGCGAGCACCTTGTGCGGCACCGCCGGCCGGGTCGCGCCGGTGTCGTGCGGCGAGGTCACTTCGAGACGCGCCGTCTCCGTGGCCGGTCCGGCGGGCACCTTCACGGGTGCGCAGCCAGAGGCTTGCAGCGCGCCGAGCAACGCCGCGGCGAGCGCCACGCCGCCGAGCCGGGTACGCATCGATGCCCCACGGGAATCAGCGACCACGATGCGTCATTGCCTCGCGTGCCACGGTCTCGCCGCGCGCGGCGCGGGTGAGCTCGAGGAAGATGTCCTCGAGGCTCGTCTCCTCGGTCGTGAGGTCGGCGATGGTCAGGCCGGCCGCGCCGATCGCGGAGATAATCGCACCGATCTTGGTCTCGCTCGGGCGATAGCGGATCAGCACCTGGCGCGGCGGCCGCACCTCCGCCTCGAAGTCGGCGAGCGCATCGGGCAGCGAATCGATGTCGTCCGCCAGCGTGACGATCAGCTCCTTGGCGTCGAGGCGGTGCAGCAGCGCCGGCGTCGTGTCGCAGGCGACGAGCTTGCCCTGGTCGATGATCGCGATACGGTCGCACAGCGTCTCGGCTTCCTCGAGATAATGCGTTGTCAGCAGGATCGTCACGCCGCGCGCGTTCATCTCCTTCATGTACGCCCACAGGCTCTGGCGCAATTCGATGTCGACGCCGGCCGTCGGCTCGTCGAGCACCAGGATCGGCGGGGCGTGGAGCATCGCCTTGGCAATCAGAAGCCGCCGGCGCATGCCACCTGACAGGGTGCGGGCGTAGGCTTCGGCCTTGTCGGTGAGTCCGACCGCCTCGAGAATCTCCTTGGTCCGGCGCTCGGCCTGCGGAATGGCGTAGTAGCCGGCCTGGAGATCGAGGAGCTCGCGCGGGCTGAAGAACGGGTCGATATTGAGCTCCTGCGGCACGACACCGATCGACAGCCGGCAGGCGCGCGTGTCGCGATCGAGATCGTTGCCCCAGATCTTCACCTCGCCCGAGGTCTTCATGACGAGCCCGGCGAGGATGTTGATCAGCGTCGATTTGCCGGCGCCGTTGGGCCCCAGCAGGCCGAAGAACGAGCCGCGCGGAATCTCGAGGTCGATGCCCTGCAGCGCGACCTTCGCCGGCCACAGTTTTCCGGCCTGATAGGTCTTGGCCAGGCCCTTCACCTCGACGGCATTTGCCGGGAGGTCGGACCGATCGAGGGAGGACTGGCTGAACGAGGAGGAAGAACTCATATATGCGCGGCGCCTGTCAGGCGAGTTTGAATCGGGCTTGTCGGGTCGAGGCGGCGCGGTATCATCCCGGCGCCAGCCCTCCAGTTTAATGCGGGAGTGCCGCGTATTGTGGCGAAGCCCCGCCCCGCCAGCAAGTCGAGAGACCTTATGCAGAAGCCGGTGTCACAGCCTTTTGAAACCATCGTGGTCGAGCAGCAGCGCGTCGCATGTGACGGCGGTGGAGGTCCGCTTGGCCATCCGCGGGTGTACCTCAATCTCGGCGCCAATGGGTCCGTCGAGTGCCCGTACTGCAGCCGCGTCTACAAGCTGAAGCCGGGCGCCACAGCGGGGCACGGCCATTGAGCCGAGCCGCGTCACCGAAATCAGGCGCCAAGCCAGGCGCGGCCGTGAAGGCCAAGCCCGCGACGAAGGCCGCGCCGGCAGCGGCTGCGCCCGCCAAGGGAGCGGCCGCTAAAGGTGCACCGGTCGGCAGATCTGGTAAGGCCGACCATGTCTTCCTGATCGACGGCTCGGGGTTCATCTTCCGCGCCTATCACGCGCTGCCGCCGCTGGTCCGTCGCGACGGCACGCCGACCGGCGCCGTCTACGGCTTCTGCAACATGATGGCGAAGCTGCTCGAGGACACGGACGCCGAGTACGTCGCGGTGATCTTCGATGCCGGCCGCAGGACGTTCCGCAACGACATTTATCCCGAATACAAGGCGCAGCGTCCCGATCCGCCGGACGACCTCGTGCCGCAGTTCGCGCTGATCCGCGACGCGGTCCGCGCCTTCAACCTCGCCTGCGTCGAGGCGCCGGGGTTCGAAGCGGACGATCTCATCGCTACCTACGCCAAGGCGGCCGCGGCGCAGGGCGCCGAGGTTACGATCCTGTCATCCGACAAGGACCTGATGCAGCTCGTCGGCGGTCCGGTGATGATGCAGGACCCGATCAAGGGCAACCGCATCGGCCCGGCCGAAGTCGAGGAGCGCTTCGGCGTGCCACCCGAGAAGGTGATCCAGGTCCAGGCTCTGGCCGGAGATTCGATCGACAACGTGCCGGGTGTTCCCGGCATCGGCGTCAAGACCGCGGCCGAGCTGATCAAGACCTACGGCGATCTCGACACGCTGCTCGCGCGCGCATCCGAGATCAAGCAGCCGAAGCGTCGTGAAAGTTTGATCACGTATGCCGACCAGGCGCGCGTGTCGCTCGAGCTGGTGCGGCTTAAGGACGACGTGCCGCTGCCGCAGCCGATCGATTCGTTCGCCAAGAAAGCGCCCGACGCCGACAAGCTGCTGACGTTCCTGCGCGACCAGGAGTTCACCAAGCTGCTCACGCGCATGCAGGCGAGATTCGGCGGCGCGGCGCCCGCACCGCAGCCGATCGCGGCGGGCGAGCCTGCCGTTCCGGCCCGGCCGCCGGCGAGCCACGAGCGGCCGGGACCGGTGCTGACATCGGCGCTCGCGCCGGTCGATCGCTCCAAATATGAGACGGTTGCCGACGAAGCGGCGCTCGCGCGCTGGATCGCCGCCGCGCGCGAGGAGGGGCAGCTCGCGTTCAACACCGAGACCACGAACCTGCATCCGATGCGCGCTGATCTCGTCGGCTTCGCGATCGCGGTGGCACCGGGCCGTGCTTGCTATGTGCCGCTCGCGCATCGCGGCGGAGGACAACAGGGCACCCTCGACCTCGACGGCCAGGGCGCAGGCGGTCTGCTGCCGGGTCAGATTCCGCTCGATCGCGCGATTACGCTGATCAAGCCGTTGCTCGAGGACGACTCGATCCTCAAGCTCGGTCACGACGTCAAATACGACGCGGTGGTGATGCGGCGCTACGGTGTGCGCATGACGTCGGTCGAGGACATCATGGTGATGTCCTACATCGCCGACGGCGTGGTCCACGGTCATGCAAAGGAGGAGCTGTCCGCCCTGCACCTCGGCCACGCGGCGATCGGGTTCGAGCATGTGGCGGGCAGTGGGCGCAACCAGGTGACCTTCGATCGCGTGGCGATCGACAGGGCGGCGGAGTACGGCGCCGAAGGCGCCGATATCAGCTTCCGCCTCCACTGCGTTCTGCGGGCGCGACTCCTGTCCGAGCACATGATGGCCGTCTATCAGACGATGGAGCGGCCCCTCATCCACGTGCTCGCCGACATGGAAGAGGCGGGAATCAAGGTCGATCCCGCGGTGCTCCGCGGCCTCTCCGACGAGTTCGGCAAGCGCATGGAGGTACTCGAGAAGAGCATCTACAAGCTCGCCGGCGAGACCTTCAACATCGGCAGCCCGAAGCAGCTCGGCGAGATCTTGTTCGATCGGATGGGGCTCGAAGGCGGCAAGAAAGGCAAGACCGGTGCCTACACCACCTCGGCGGACGTGCTCGAGGATCTGGCGGGGCAAGGCCATGACCTGCCGGCGAAGGTCCTTGACTGGCGACAGGTCTCGAAACTGAAGAGCACCTACGCCGACGCGCTGCCGATCGAGATCGACCGCGGAACGCAGCGGGTGCACACGTCGTACGCGATGACGGTCGCGTCGACCGGCCGACTGTCGTCGAACGATCCCAACTTGCAGAACATCCCGATCCGCACCGAGGAAGGGCGCAAGATCCGCTCGGCCTTCGTCGCCGAAAAAGGCATGAAACTTATCTCGGCCGACTACTCGCAGATCGAGCTCCGACTACTGGCCCATGTCGCGGACATTCCGGCACTCAAGGAATCGTTCCGCACCGGCGAGGACATCCACCTTCGCACCGCCAACGAGATGTTCGGCCCGGCGCCGAAAGGCCAGGAGAGCGAGCACCGCCGCCGCGCCAAAGCCATCAACTTCGGCATCATCTATGGCATCTCGGCGTTTGGTTTGGCGCGCCAGCTCGGCATCCCGCACGCGGAAGCGGCCGCCTATATCAAGGCCTACTTCGAGCGTTATCCGGGCATCCGCACCTACATGGACAGGACCAAGGAGTCGTGCCGGAAGCTCGGCTACGTGACCACGCTGTTCAATCGCCGCGTGTTCATCCCGGGCATCAATGCCAAGATCCCGGCGCAGCGCGCGTTCTCCGAGCGCGCCGCGATCAACGCGCCGCTCCAGGGTGCCGCCGCCGACATCATCAAGCGGGCAATGGTCCGCGTGCCGGATGCACTGGTCTCGGCCGGCCTGCAGGCGCGGATGCTGCTCCAGGTCCACGACGAACTGGTGTTCGAGGCACCAGAGAAGGAAGCGGGCGAGACCGCGCGCGTTGTCGCCGTGACCATGGAAAAGGCGGCGCTGCCTGCGATTGCCCTCAGCGTCCCGTTGGTGGTCGAGACCGGCGTCGGGAACGACTGGGCGTCAATTCACTAGGGGAGTCTGGCAATGCCTCGCGCGGTGTGGAACGGAGCGGTCCTCGCGGAGTCGCCGACGGTAGTGATGGTGGAAGGCAATGCCTACTTTCCCCCGGAGACGATCCATCGCGAATACCTCGAGGAGAGTCCCACGCACACGACGTGCCGGTGGAAGGGGCTGTGCAGCTATTACACCGTCGTGGTGAACGGCGAGCGCAACGTCGACGCCGCGTGGTACTACCCCGACACCAAGCCCGACGCGAACCACATCAAGGGAATGGTTGCTTTCTGGCGCGGCGTGAAAGTCGAGTAGCCGTCCGACTGGAAGTGGCAAAGCCCCTCAGGCGCGCTTGACTGCATGGGGTGTGGCCGGCGTTTGCGCGGGCTGGGCTTCTTGGTGCGGATCCACCGCGCGACGAACGCGCGGCGATTGTGCGATCTCCTCCGCCCATGACGTCTCGACCTCCCAATCGGCCCGCTTCGCGGGCTTCAAGGCCTCGCGTCGCTCAACCATCTCGCGATGGAATTCCGCGAGCTGACGGCGGCTCCGTTCCTCGGCGAGTTTCGCCCGTTCGCGTTCGCGCACGGCGGCACGCATTTCACGCCAGATGTAGCAGCCGAACAACATGATGAGCGGCGGGATGAACACGACCATCGCGCGGCTGAAGTTCTCGCGGTCACGGCCGATCAGTGCGCGGGACACGCACTCGTAGCGGGCCTCGGAGGTGGGGAGCTCGCGGCACTTCGCAACCTCCGCCTGGTAGCGGAGCGCCGCGTCCGCGTCGAAATTCGAGCGCACGAAAGTCCACCAGCCGGATGCAGCGATCCATGCGAGCGCGACGAAGACGAAAATGATGGTACCGACCGGGAGTCGTCGGATGCGCGCGACGATCTCCGCGCACGTCGCATACACGGCGCGGCCGAGGGCTCCGAGGCCTTTGTTCGTATTGGCGTTCGCGTGCCCCGACATGCGGGCGGCTCCAGGAGTGACCCGGTCTTTTCCCGTCGTGCTCCGGCACGCGCGGGTTGGCTCAATTTTTCGGAGCACCCCGTTAATGGCGTCTTAACGATAGGAGCAATGTCGGCTAAAGCCGCGCCGTCCGTGGCCAGGACGTGACAAAGAAAAGGGCGGATCCTTGCGGATCCGCCCTCTGTCGTTGGTCGTGCGCGTAAGAATTAGCCGGCGGTCCAGACCGCGGGCGCGTCCTTCAGGCGATCGGCCACGGCCTGCCGCTCCCTCTCGAGCGCGGCCGGCATCTTCGAGCCGAACTGCGAGAACAGGGTCTTCTGGTCCTCGTTCTCGGCCAGCGCCTCGGCGCGGTTGATGTCGGTGATCTGGCGGAACTGATCCTTGGAGAAGTCGAGCCCTTTCCAGTTCAGGTCCTCATAGCGCGGGGTGAAGCCAAACGGGCTCTCGGCTGCAGTGGTGGCGCGACCGTTGACGCGGTCGACGATCCATTTCAGCACGCGCATGTTATCGCCGAAGCCCGGCCAGACGAACTTGCCGTTCGCGTCCTTGCGGAACCAGTTGACGCGGTAGATCCGCGGCAGCTTCTTGACCCTGCTCTTGATGGTGAGCCAGTGCGTCCAGTAGTCGCCCATATTGTAGCCGCAGAACGGCAGCATGGCGAACGGGTCGCGGCGGATCGCGGCCTGGTTTTCGGCGGCGGCGGTCGCCTCCGAGCCCATCGTCGCGGCCCAGTAGACGCCGTTCTCCCATCCGCGCGACTCGTAGACGAGAGGGAAGGTCTTCGACAGGCGGCCGCCGAAGATGAATGCGGAGATCGGCACGCCCTCGGGATCGTTGATGGCGGGATCGGCGCTCGGGCACTGGCTGATCGCGGCGGTGAAGCGCGCGTTCGGGTGCGCGGCCTTGCGACCCGAGGTCGGCGTCCAGTCCTTGCCCTGCCAGTCGATCAGGTGCGCGGGCGGCTCGTCGGTCAGGCCCTCCCACCACACGTCGCCGTCGTCGGTCAGTGCGACGTTGGTGAAGATGACGTCGCGGGTCAGCGTCTTGATCGCGTTCGGGTTGGACTTGAGACCCGTTCCCGGCGCCACGCCGAAAAAGCCGTTCTCCGGATTGATGGCGCGGAACGTGCCGTCCGGACGCGGCTTGATCCAGGCGATGTCGTCGCCGATGGTCGTGACCTTCCAGCCCTCGAAGCCCTTCGGGGGCACCAGCATCGCGAGGTTGGTCTTGCCGCATGCCGACGGGAACGCGGCGGCGACGTAGGTCTTCTCGCCCTCCGGGCTCTCGACGCCGAGGATGAGCATGTGCTCGGCGAGCCAGCCCTGGTCGCGGCCGAGGAGCGAGGCAATGCGCAGCGAGAAGCACTTCTTTCCGAGCAGCGCGTTGCCGCCGTAGCCCGAGCCGTAGGACATGATCGAGTAATCGTCGGGGAAATGGACGATGTACTTGTGCTTGGCGTTGCAGGGCCAGGCGACGTCCTGCTGGCCCTTTTCCAGCGGCGCGCCGACCGAGTGCAGGCAGGGAATGAAGTCGCCGTCGCCCAGCAGGTCGAGGGCCCTCTGACCCATGCGGGTCATGATGTACATGCTGACCGCGACGTATGGCGAATCCGTGAGTTGCACGCCGATGTGGGAGATCGGCGAGCCCCAGGGGCCCATGCTGAACGGGATGACGTACATCGTGCGGCCGCGCATCGAGCCGGCAAACAGACCGTCGAGCTTGGCGCGCATCTCGCTCGGCTCGACCCAATTGTTGGTCGGGCCGGCGTCTTCCTGCTTCGCCGAGCAGATGAAGGTGCGGTCCTCGACGCGAGCGACGTCGGCGGGATCGGAGCGGCAGAGATAGGAATTGGGGCGCTTCGCCTCATTGAGCTTGGTGAACGTGCCCTTCCTGACCATCTCGGCGCACAGACGGTTGAACTCTTCCTTCGAACCGTCACACCAGTACACCCGGTCAGGTCGGCACTTCGCCGCGATCTCATCGATCCAGGCGAGGAGCTTCTTGTTCCGGGTTGGTGTCATCGCAACAGCCATCGTCTACCTCTTACAGAATCCCGAATTGGATGATCCGGACCGGCCGGCACAACACCGGCGAATATCCGGACCTCGACCTGCGCCGGAACGGCGCGATCGCCCCTTTGGGGTCGAAAAAAAGCGTGCAAACCAGGGACTCCGGACCGCTCGCGTGGCGGCCGGGAAGAGCGAAGTACCCGGCGGGACGGGGCGGAGCATAGCCATAACAGTGTCGGCCGTCAAAACCTGCGCGCCTCGTGTTACGCGTTAAAAGCCTAGGTTTTTCAATGCCGCACCCGACTCTAGGAGCGCGGCGGCAAGCCCACCGCTGTCAAATTTGCGGCACGGTGCCGGTCACTGCCGACGACTGAGGAGATGGCCCGCCGAGGCGCCGAGCGCAAGCCAGAACAGGAGGGCGGATAGCATGGATGCGGCGACGAACTGGGCCGCAAACTCGGCCGGGACACCCGCTCCCGCGACGTGCTCGGCGAGGTGCGGCGCACCGATCAGGTGCGGGACCACCAGCAGGGCGACGCCGACCGCCTTGACGGTCCTGGAACCGAAGGCGAGCGCGGCCAGTCCTGCGGCCGTCGCGACGGCAGTGCCGATCCACCAGCTCTGTCGCGCGACGAGATCTGCCGCCGGCATGCCCGGAAGCTCCGGCGGCAAGCCGAACGCAGGCGCTGCCGCGAAGGCCAGGAACCCGGCAAGACCCCAGAGAAGACCCGACGTCGGGGTCATCGGCCGTCCCGCCAGTGTCATTCCGGCCACCAGCAGCAGGCCGTAGCCCACGCCGGCCAGGGCGTTGAACAGGGCGGTGAAAGCCGGTCGGGTCCAGCCGGTCGGCTCCCATTCGTCGGCCTCATCCGCGGTGGCAGTTGCGGCGTCGCCGTGATCGGCATGGGCAGCGTGCTCATGCGCTGCCGCGGCCGTCTCGTATTCCTCGGCGATGGCGATCAGCGGCACCAGCCGCGTGAGTTGCACGGCGGTGGCGACGGCGCCCGCGATCAGGCCCGCGATGACGGCAGCCCACAGAACCCGCGTGATCATGGCCGGGTGTCCGGCTCAGTGGCAGGGGAACGCGAACGAATGCCGCGTGTCGTGGCCGGCGTTATGGACCTGCGGAATGGTCGAGAAGCCGACCCCGAACAGGATGAAGAACCCGAGCAGCGCCGCGATCGCGGCGGCGACGGCGCGATCGGCAACCGACGTGGTGGTGAGAATCTGCGAAGTGACCATGACCCATCTCCCCGGACTCTGCCCGATGGTCCGCGTACGGAGGCATGGGCGCAATCGCCAGAAGCTAATGTCCGCGGCCGGGGGTGTCAAACCACGACCGATGCGCGGCGGCGGTTCCGCGGCGCTGTGGCGGCGCGGGTAAGTCCCGGGGAAGCTTGGGAAAGCCCGATGGAAAGCGCCCTTGGCGGGCGCGGCGACCGGAGGCACAATGCGGCCGCCGAACGAGAGCCGCGGACGCGCTTCGTCGCGCGCCCCCGGTCCCCGTCAGGACCGATTTCTAGGGAGATATTCTTGGCTCGCACCATCGCGCTCGTCGACGACGATCAGAACATCCTCACCTCGGTGCAGATGTCGCTCGAGGCCGAGGGCTTCGCCGTGCGCACCTATACCGATGGCGCCGAGGCCCTGAAGGGAATCAGCGAGAAGCCGGTCGACCTCGCCGTGCTCGACATCAAGATGCCGCGCATGGACGGTATGGAGCTGCTGTCGCGGATCCGCCAGAAGAGCCGCATGCCGGTGATCTTTCTCACCTCGAAGGACGAGGAGGTGGACGAGATCCTCGGTCTGCGGATGGGTGCCGACGACTACATCAAGAAGCCGTTCTCGCAGCGGCTGCTGATCGAGCGCATTCGCGCGCTGTTGCGCCGTCTCGATCTCAAGGAGGGCGAGGCCAAGGACGTCAAGGACGGCGGCATGGTGGTGCGCGGCGAACTCGTGCTCGATCCGGCGCGGCACCTCTGCACCTGGAAGGGCCAGCCGGTTCAGCTTACCGTCACCGAGTTCCTCATCCTTCAGGCGCTTGCGGTCCGTCCGGGGCACGTGAAGAGCCGCGACCAGTTGATGGACGCGGCCTACGGCGAGCACATCTACGTTGACGACCGCACGATCGACAGCCACATCAAACGGCTGCGGCGGAAAATCCGCGCGGTCGATGACAGCTTCGCGCAGATCGAGACCCTGTACGGCCTCGGCTATCGGTACAAGGAGAAGTAGCGTCCGCCTTGCGGGCGGGACGCGCGTGTCTTCCATGGAACATCAGCCGACGCGACGCGAGGGCTGGCTGCGGGCGCGGTTGGCCGCGCTCCGCGCCGTGCGGCCACCGTGGCGCATTCGCTCTCTGACCTGGCGCATCCTGGCACTCAACGTGCTGGCGCTGGCGACGCTCGTCGTCGGTCTTCTGTATCTCGATCGCTATCGCGGCAGTCTCGTCGACACCCAGCTCGAGGCGCTGACGTTGCAGGCGGAGATCGTCGCCGCGGCGATCGGCGAAGCGGCGGTGCGCGAAGCGACTCCCGAGGGCCAGGAATTCCTCACCGGCCAGGTGCGGCCGATGGTGCGGAGGCTCGCCGCCTCGGCCAACGTACGGATGCGGCTGTTCGCCGCCTCGGGCGATCTCGTCGCCGACAGCCAGACGCTGGCGGGCCTCGGCGCGGTGCAGTTCGCTGATCTTGCGGCACCCCGGCCGCACGGGATGCGCGAATGGCTGGTCGATTTCTACGATCAGATCCTCGAGGCTCTGGCGCTCGGCCACCATTATCCGCCTTACCGCGAGGCGCCGAACGCCGTGGCTTCCGATTATCCCGAAGCGCTCGCGGCGCTCCGCGGCGAGGAGGCGAGCCAGGTACGCGAAACCGGCGACGGCAGCCTGGTGCTGTCGGTCTCGGTGCCGGTGCAGCGCTATCGCCAGGTTTTGGGCGCGCTCGTACTGTCGAGCGATGATAGCGCGATCAACGCGGCGCTGCGCGACGTGCGCATCGACATCGTCAATGTGTTCCTCGTCGTGCTGGCGGCGACAGTCTTGCTGTCCCTGTACCTCGCCAGCACCATCGCACGGCCGGTACGCCAGCTCGCCGAAGCCGCCGATCGCGTCCGCCGCGGCCAGGGCCGCAAGGTGCAGATTCCCGACCTCTCCAATCGCGGCGACGAGATCGGCGAGTTGTCGGCGTCGCTGAAGGACATGACCGAGGCCCTGTGGGCCCGCATGGACGCGATCGAGCGCTTTGCGGCCGACGTCGCGCACGAGATCAAGAACCCGCTGTCGAGCCTGCGCTCGGCGGTTGAGACCATCGCCCGCGTCGAAGACCCGACCCAGCAGAAGAAGCTGATGACGATCCTGCTCGACGACGTGAAGCGCCTCGACCGGCTGATCAGCGACATCTCCGATGCCTCGCGCCTCGACGCAGAGCTGTCGCGCGCCGAACTCGAGCCGGTCGAGATCGGCCGCATGCTCGAGACGCTGGTCGAGATCCAGCGCACCGCTCAGCCCGAAGGACCGACGTTCGACATCCATATCGACGGCGTGCCCGAGCGGCTGATGGTGATGGGAATCGAGGGACGGCTCGTGCAGGTGTTCCGCAACGTCCTCGCAAACGCGGTGTCCTTCAGCCCATCCGGCGGCAAGATCGATATCCGCTGCGCGCGCGAGGGAGACTCGGTTGTCGTGCGGGTTGACGACCAAGGGCCCGGCATTCCCGACGCGAAGCTCGAGGCGATTTTCGATCGCTTCTACACGCAGCGGCCAAAGGGCGAGAAGTTCGGCACCCACTCGGGCCTCGGGCTGTCGATCTCGCGTCAGATCGTCGATGCCCACGGCGGCCGTATCTGGGCCGAGAACATCACCGATCCCGCGGCGCCGCTCGGCGACTCGCTCGGCGCGCGATTCCTCGTGCGGCTGCCCGCGGCGCCGATGCCGCGCGGCTGAACGCGAGATGGCGAACGTCAAGAAAGCGCGATCGGCCCTCGTGCACGGCACATGTGTCGCCATCGGCGCCAACGGCATCTTGATCCGTGGCCGCTCGGGGGTCGGCAAATCCGATCTTGCGCTGCGACTGATCGACGCCGGCGCGCGGCTGGTCGCCGATGACCAGGTGCGGCTCCGGCCGTCCGGTAACGCGCCGGTGGCGACCGCGCCGCGTTTGATCCGCGGCCTGATCGAGGCGCGCGGCGTCGGCATCGTCGCCGTCCCGACACGAGCGTCGGTGCGGATTCGACTCATCGTCGATCTCGTCGGTCCGCGCGCGGTGCCGAGGCTGCCGGAGCCGCGCCGGGTGTCGATTGCCGGCGCCGACGTGCCGATCATCGCGCTGGCGCCGTTCGAAGGCTCTGCGCCGCTGAAGGTGCGTCTTGCGCTCCGCTTCGGCGCGGGGTCTACTCGCCCGATGCGCGCCAGCCCGCGCTCCCGCCGGAAAGTCCTGACGTGACAACCGGGTCCCGTTCTCGCGCCAAGCCCGCTGCGAAGCGAAACGTCGGCGCGCGGCCGAACCTGATCGTCACCGGCATGTCGGGCGCCGGCCGTTCCTCGAGCCTCAAGGTGCTCGAGGACATCGGCTACGAGGCGGTCGACAACCTGCCGCTGGCGCTGATCGAATCGCTGTTCGCCGGTCACCCGCGGTCGCGTCCGCCGCTCGCGATCGGCATCGACGTGCGGGCGGCCGACTTCGACGCCGACCGGCTGAAGCGCATTCTGTCGCGACAACGAAAGCGCGGCGCTCCCTTGAGGCTCCTGTTCCTCGATGCCAGCGATGAGACGCTGGCGCGTCGTTACAAGGAGACCCGCCGAAAGCATCCGCTGGGCTCCGACCGCCCGATCCGCGACGCCATCCGCCGAGAGCGAGTGCTGGTCGGCGACCTGCGTGCCGCCGCCGACGAGGTGGTTGACACCACCGATCTCGCGCCGCCGGCGCTGCGTCGCCTGCTCACCGCCCGTTTCGGCATCGAGCACGATGGGACGCGGCTGTCCGTGGTGTCGTTCGCCTATCCCCGGGGGCTTCCGGCCGATGCCGATTTCGTCTTCGACGTGCGCTTCCTCGACAATCCCCACTACGACGCCGCCCTCAAGCCGCTCACCGGCCGTAACCCGAAGGTCGCGGCCCACATCGCGGCGGATCAGGGATATGCGAAATTCTTCAAGGCTTTGACCGATTTCCTGGGCCTCGTCCTCGGGCGCTTCGAGAGCGATGGCAAAAGCGACATCACCGTTGCCATAGGTTGCACCGGCGGCCGCCACCGGTCAGTGTATGTCGCCGAAGAGGTGGGGCGCTGGCTGGCCGCGCGTGGCCGGCCCGCCACCGTGCGGCACCGCGACCTGGAAGCGGAAACCACGACGGCCCGACGCCGGGCTCGGATCTCCTAGCAGAGGACTCGTAATGATCGGATTGGTGCTGGTCACCCATGGCTCGCTCGCCCGCGCGTTCGTGGCGGCGCTCGAGCACGTGGTCGGGCCGCAGAAGGATGTCGCCACGGTGTGCATCGAGGCCGAGGACGACATGGAGGCGCGGCGGCGGGAGATTCTTGATGCGGTGCGCGCCGTGAACACCGGCAGCGGCGTCGTGCTGATGACCGACATGTTCGGTGGAACGCCGTCGAACCTGGCGATTTCGGTGATGAACGAAACCGGCGTCGAGGTCGTCGCCGGGGTCAATCTGCCGATGCTGATCAAGTTCGCGAGCCTGCGCGACAGCACCGCGCTGGCGCCGCTTGTGGTCGCCATCCAGGAGGCCGGCCGCAAGTACATCAATGTCGCTTCGAGCCTGCTTGCCGACGCGGGGCATCGGTAGGCGTCATGGCCAATGAAGAGATCCGCGCCCGCGGCGCGGTTTCACAGACGATCACCGTCTGCAACCAGCGCGGGCTTCATGCTCGCGCCGCGGCTCGCTTTGTCAAAATGGCGGGCGGCTACGACGCCGCGATCACCGTCACCGCCAAGGGCACCACAGTTCCAGGCCTCTCCATCATGGGCCTGATGATGCTCGCCGCCGGCCCCGGTACCGACCTTGAGATCGCCGCCAGCGGCGAGGACGCAACTGCCGCGGTCGCCGCCTTGGCCAAGCTGGTCGCCGACCGCTTCGACGAGTCCGAATAGGTCACCAGACCGTCCGATTCGAGCATGGACGGCACGGAATTCCGCCGTGGCCCGTGCGTTTGGCGGTCGTTCAAGCGCAACCCGGTCCCGGTTGCGCCGGGAATATATATAAGGATATAAAGGTTAGCTTATATATTCCCCGAGCCCTACACCTGACCTCGCGGGACGGCCTCCGCCGTTACCGCCTTCCGGAGAGCGCCATGACCTCAGCCAAGACCACCACCGACTACAAGGTGCGCGACATCACGCTCGCCGACTGGGGCCGCAAGGAAATCTCGCTCGCCGAGACCGAGATGCCGGGGCTGATGGCGCTGCGCGCCGAGTACGGCGCGCAGAAGCCGCTGGCGGGCGCCCGCATCGCCGGCTGCATCCACATGACGATCCAGACCGCGGTCCTGATCGAGACACTGACGCATCTCGGCGCCACCGTGCGCTGGTCGTCCTGCAACATCTTCTCGACCCAGGACCAGGCGGCAGCCGCGATCGCCGCCACCGGCGTGCCCGTCTTCGCCTGGAAGGGCGAGACGGAGGAGGAATACGACTGGTGTCTCGAGCAGACGATCCGCGGAGCGGACGGCTGGCTGCCCAACATGGTGCTCGACGACGGCGGTGACCTCACCCGCCTGCTGCACGAGAAGTATCCCGACCTGATGAAGGACGTGAAGGGCATCACCGAGGAGACGACCACCGGCGTCCACCGCCTCTATGAGATGCAGCGTGCGGGCAAGCTGATGTCGCCCGCAATCAACGTCAACGACTCGGTGACGAAGTCGAAGTTCGACAACCTCTATGGCTGCCGTGAGAGCCTGGTCGACGGCATCAAGCGCGCGACTGATGTCATGCTCGCCGGCAAGGTCGCGGTGGTCTGCGGCTTCGGCGAGGTCGGCAAGGGTTCGGCGATGTCGTTGCGCGGCCAGGGCGCGCGCGTCGTGATCACCGAGATCGATCCGATCTGCGCACTGCAGGCGGCGATGGAAGGCTACGAGGTCGTGACCATGGAGGACGCGGCGCCGCAGGGCGACGTGTTCGTCACCGCGACCGGCAACGTCGATGTCATCACGCTCGACCACATGCGCCGCATGAAGGACCGGGCGATCGTCTGCAACATCGGTCACTTCGATTCCGAGATCCAGATCGCCTCGCTGCGCAACTACAAGTGGACCGAGGTCAAGCCGCAGGTCCATGAGGTCGCGTTCCCCGACGGCAAGCGCCTGATCGTCCTCGCCGAGGGTCGCCTCGTGAACCTCGGCTGCGCCACCGGCCATCCGAGCTTCGTCATGTCGACGTCGTTCTCGAACCAGGTGCTGGCGCAGATCGAGCTGTGGAAGCACCACGCGCGCTACGAGCGCAAGGTCTACATCCTGCCCAAGCACCTCGACGAGAAGGTCGCTTCGCTGCACTTGGCCAAGCTCGGCGTGAAGCTGACGAAGCTAACGCCGACGCAGGCCGAGTACCTCGGCGTCAAGACCGATGGTCCGTTCAAGACCGATCACTACCGTTACTGATCGGCCTGTGTGAGTCGCCCGCCTGCCGCTTTTCGCGGCAAGCGGGCTTTGCGGGCGCGCGGCCGAGGCGTACACTCGCGGCGCGCTTAGGGGAAAAGGCGTCGCGGCGGTGCCGACGGCGTCTCCGCAGCCGCCCATGCGCGCGGCACGGTGTCGATATGTGGTGGGGACTCGGCCTTCTTGGATTCGCGACCGCTGCCTGCGGGATGGCGGCTGTCGTCTTCCGTTTCCGGCTTGCCGAGGCGCGTCGCCAGTCCACCAACAGGGATGCCTACCTCCAGCGCCTCTCGGCGTTCGTGACGGCGTCGTCCGCGGCAGCGCTGATGTGGCGCTCGGGCGACGCGGAACCTTGGGCAAGCCCCAACTTCGGCGAGGTCCTTGGTCGTCCCGACCCGGCGGGAGCAGCGCCGGTCGCGCAGCTTCTCGACGCGGTGCCGCACGACGATCGCGGCCGCATCCAGAACGCCCTCGACCGCTTTCGCGCGGATGGGAGCGGTTTCCGGACCATCGTCGGCTCGCGGACGCCCGGACGGGTTTTCGAAGTGACGGCGGAGCGCACCCGCGGCCTCGACGCGGTCTGGGTGCGCGATGTCACCGCGACCGAATCCGAGATGCGCCAGAAGACGGCGGAAGCCGCCGCATGGCAGAAGACCGTCGCCGAGCTCACCACGCTGTTCGACGCACTCAACGTGCCGGTGTGGCTGCGCGGGCCGGACCTCACGCTCGTGCAGTGCAATCAGGCCTACGCCCGCGCCGTCGAGGTCTCGCGGCCGAGCGAGGCGGTCGCCGAGGGCCTCGAGATCACGGGAGCCGCCCAGGGTGCCGGCCGCACGCTCGCCGCAGAAGCGGTGGTCGCCGAGGGCAAGCCCGTGCGTAAGACGCTCTACGTTGTGGTCGAGGGCGCGCGGCGTCTCCTCGAGATCACCGAAGTGCTGTTGCCGGCAACCGGGCAGATCGCCGGCTTTGCTATCGATCACACCGAGCTCGCCGAGTCCCGCGACGAACTGTCGCGTCACATCGCCGACCACGCGGGGGTACTCGAGAAGCTCGGCACCGCCATCGCGATCTACGGTCCCGACGCGCGCATGACGTTCTTCAACGCCGCGTTCGCGCGTCTGTGGGACCTGGAGGATGACTGGCTGCGCACCGGCCCGTCGTTCGGCGAGGTGCTGGAGGAATTGCGCGCCCGGCGCCGCCTGCCGGAGCAGGCGGACTTCAAGACCTACAAGCGCGAGATGACCGGCCTGTTCACCTCGTTGCTGGAGACGCGCGAGGAACTCCTGCATCTTCCCGACGAGCGCGTGCTGCGCATGGTGATCCACCCGCACCCGCTCGGCGGCCTGCTCACCACCTACGAGGACGTCACTGACCGCATGGCGCTGGAGCGGAGCTACAACACGCTCATCGCCGTGCAGCGCGAGACTCTCGACAACCTGCAGACCGCCGTCGCGGTGTACGGCTCCGACGGCCGCCTGCGCCTGCGCAACCCTGCGTTCGACCGGATATGGGGCCTGTCGCCGCAGTTCACCGAGACCCAGCCCCACGTCGCCGAGGTCGCCGAGGCAATTCGCGAACACTTCGTGACCGACAACTGGCCGGTGCTGAAGGAGCGCATCGTCAACCGCGCGACCGATTACGCACCGCATAACGGCCGGTTCCTGCGCCGCGACGGCATCGTGCTCGACTACGCCGCGGTGCCGCTGCCCGACGGCGGCATGCTGTTCAGCTATCTCGACGTCAGCGATTCGATCAAGGTTGAGCGCGCGCTGCGCGAGCGCAACGAGGCGCTCGAGACCGCCGATTCGCTGAAGTCGGAGTTCATCACCAATGTCTCGTACGAGCTGCGCACGCCGCTCAACACCATCATCGGCTTCACCGAGATCCTGGCGAATCAGTACTTCGGCTCGCTCAACGACCGCCAAACCGATTACGCGCGCGGCATCCTCGAAGCGTCGCGCCAGCTCCTCGGCCTGATCGACGCAATCCTGGATCTGGCGCTGGTCGAGGCCGGGCGCATGACGCTCGACCGGCGACCGATCGCCATCGTCGACATGCTCAACTCGGTCCAGGCGTTGTCGCGCGAGCGCGCGCGCAAGCAGGGCATCGAGATCGCGCTCGCGTGCGATACCGACGCGGGCACCATGGTCGGCGACGAGCGGCGTCTCAAGCAGGCGCTGTTCAACCTCATCAGCAACGCGATCCAATACACCCCGCCCGGAGGCCGCATCGAGCTGTCGGCGCGCCGCGATGGCAACGCGGTGACGTTCGCCGTCGCCGACACCGGCATCGGCATCCGCCCCGAGGACCGCGAGCGGATCTTCGGCAAGTTCGAGCGCACGGTCGACGGCCGGCTGCGCTCGCCGGGTCTCGGCGTCGGTCTGTCGCTGGTGAAGAGCTTCATCGAGCTCCATGGCGGCGAGATCGAGCTCGAGTCGGCGCCTGGCCAGGGCACGACGGTGATGTGTCGCCTGCCGATTGAGAGTCCGGAGCCGCCCGCCGGGACCGCCGCGGCGCCCGCCCGCTGACCTAGGCGACCGGCACGCCCTTGCTGGTCGAGTATTCGAAGTGCAGCGCCTGTCCGGGGAACACCCGGGCATGCGCCGCATGCGACGCCATCGCCGCCTCGGCGAAGCCGGTCAGAATCAGCTTGAGCTTGCCGGCATAGGCGGCGACGTCGCCGATCGCGAAGATGCCGGGCTCCGACGTCTCGCAGCGCGACGGATCTACCGTCAGGTGGTGCTTCTCGATGGCGAGACCCCAGTGGGCGATCGGCCCCAGGTCCATCGACAGCCCGAAGAACGGCAGCAGCGCGTCGGCCGGCAGCGTGCGGGATTTGCCATCGAGGTCGCACACGATCACGGCGGAAATCTGCCCCGAATCGCCTTCAAGCGCGTGAAGCTGATAGGGCACCACCAGATCGATCCGCCCCTCCTTGGCCAGCGCCGCGAGCTTCGCCGAGCTTTCCGGCGCGGCGCGGAATTTGTCGCGGCGGTGGACCACCGAGATCGTGTCGGCGATGCCTTCGAGCGCCAGGGCCCAGTCCACGGCGGAATCACCGCCACCGGCGATGACCACGCGCTTCGCCCGGAAGTCGTCGCGCTTCTTCACATAGTAGAAGACGCTTTTGCCTTCGTACTCCTCGATGTCCTGGAGCGGCGGGCGATTGGGCCCGAACGCTCCGGCGCCGGCAGCAATGAACACCGCCTTGGCGGAAATGCGCGTGCCGGCCGACGTCGTCAGCAGGAAGCCGTCGCCCTGTCGCTGCAGCGCCTCGACCCGCTGGCCGAGATGGAAGGTGGGGCCGAACGGCTGTGCTTGCTGGTCGAGCTGCTCAACCAGTTCGGCGGCCGGAATCACCGGGTAGCCCGGGATGTCGTAGATCGGCTTCTCGGGATAAAGCGCCGCGCACTGGCCGCCGATCGAATCGAGGGCGTCGATCACGTGGCACTTCATCTTCAGCATGCCGCATTCGAACACGGCGAACAGGCCGACGGGGCCCGCGCCGATGATGGCAACGTCGGTCGTCAGCGGAGCGCTTGAAGGGGTCGTCATGGACATGGGAAAAAACGGGAGCGTTGAGCCCGCGGGGCGTGCGGGCGGCGCCTACAATCGCCCGGAGCATGGCCTGTTGCAAGGCCGCGAACCGGCCGATCGGCCTCGCGCAGACGTGTCTCCGCCCCCTCGGTGTTGTCTGTCTTGCCCCGCCCGGGTGCCGACCGCTACAACGTCTCTATGGCCGATCGCCGCGACCCGTCCTCCGTCACCGCGCCCGACGCCCTCCACAGCCACACCGTCGCGATTCCCGACCTGCGGGCCCTCGACGGATTTGCGGCACAACTCGCCGATCGTGCGCGGCAGGGCGATGTGTTCGCGCTGTCGGGTGATCTGGGCGCGGGTAAGACCGCACTCGCGCGCAGCTTCATCTCGGCGCTGGCGAAGCGCGAGGGAGCGCCTGCGCCCGCCGATGTGCCGAGCCCGACCTTCACGCTGGTGCAGGAATACGAGATCGGCACGCAGCGTGTGTTCCACTTCGACCTCTACCGTCTCAAGCGGCCGGAGGAGGCGATCGAGCTTGGGCTCGAGGATGCATGCGCCGACGGGATCGCCCTGATCGAGTGGCCCGAGCGTCTCGGCGGCTATCTTCCCCGCGATCGCGTCGACGTAAGGCTCGTGATTATCGGTAGCGGCCGCCGCGCCGAGGTCGTGCCGCGCGGCCGTGCGGTGTCCCGTTACAGCGGGCTGCCCCCCGCTGGCGAATCGCGATGAACGATCGCAGCGTCGCCATCGGCCGTTTTCTCGACTCCGCCGGCTTCGGCGCAGCGGAGCGCGATCCGTTGCCGGGGGACGCGTCGTTCCGCCGTTACATCCGGCTCAAGGGCGGCCCCGAGCCCGCACTGCTGATGGACGCGCCGCCGGGGCGCGAAGACGTGCGACCCTATGTTCGCGTCGCGCAGCACCTGACGGCGCTCGGCTTCAGCGCGCCGCGCGTGCTGGCAACCGACGCCGGCCAGGGATTCGTCGCCGTCGAGGACTTCGGCGATGCGACCTTCACCCGGCTGCTGGCGGCGGGCGAGGACGAGCGCGCGCTGTACGAGCTGGCGGTCGACACACTGGTTGCGCTGCACCGGATGCCGTCCAGGAAGACGACGGCGATCGAAGTTCCGGCCTACGACGACGCGCGGCTGATGACCGAGGCGCGCCTGCTCACCGACTGGTTCGCGCCGGCGGCACTCGGTGCCGCGATGCCGGCTAAGACGGTCGATCAGTATGAGCGCCTGTGGAGCGAGGCCTTCCCGCTCGCCCGCGCTGTGCCCGACACGCTGGTGCTGCGCGATTTCCATGTCGACAACCTGATGCGTCTGCCGGAACGTCAGGGCACGGCCGCCTGCGGCCTGCTCGACTTCCAGGACGCGGTGATCGGGCCCGTCACCTACGATCTCGTGTCGCTGCTCGAGGACGCACGCCGCGATCTCGCACCCGGGTTGCGCGAGGCGATGATCGAGCGCTATCTCGCGGCGTTTCCGAACTGGAGCCGCGACGATATCGCCGCCTCGTCGGCGATCCTGTCGGCCCAGCGCAATGCCAAGATCATCGGCATCTTCACCCGGCTGTGGAAACGCGACGGCAAACCCGTCTATCTCCGCCACATCCCGCGCGTCTGGCGTCTGCTCGAGGACGATCTCCGCCATCCGGCGCTCGCCCCCGTCCGCGACTGGTTCGACGCCAATGTGCCGCAGTCCGTGCGCAAGGCGCCGGAAGTGACGGTCGGCTGATGGCGACACCGCGTCGCGCCATGGTGCTGGCGGCGGGCTTCGGCCTTCGCCTGCGGCCGATCACCCTCACCAAGCCGAAGCCGCTGGTGGCGGTCGGCGGCCGGACGATGCTCGATCGTGCGCTCGATTCACTGGCCGCGTCGGGCGTGACCGACGCGGTGGTCAACGCCCATTACCTGCGCGAGCAGGTCGTCGCGCGTTGCGCCGAACGGCGCGCCGCCGGCAAGCTGCCGAACACCGTCGTCTCGGAGGAGGAGGTGCTGCTCGACACCGGCGGCGGGATCAAGAACGCGCTGCCGCTGCTCGGGTCGTCGCCGTTCCTCGCCGTCAACGCCGACATCGTCTGGCAGGACGGCGCGACGTCGGCGCTCGATCGCCTCGGCGCGCTCTTTAGCCCGGATCGCATGGACGCGCTGCTGCTGCTCGTCGTGCGCGACCGCGCCATCGGCTTCGAAGGCCCGGGCGACTTCTTCCTCGAAGAAGGCGGTCGCCTCAAGCGCCGCGGCGATGCGGCCAGCGCGCCTTTCGTATACGCGGGCGTGCAGGTTCTGGCGCCGCACGTGTTTGACGGCACGCCCGAAGGGCCGTTCTCGCTCAACCGCATCTACGACCGGGCGATCGCCGCGGGCCGCCTGTTCGGTCTCGCCCATGACGGCGCCTGGTACCATGTCGGCACGCCGGAAGCGCTCGACGAAGCGGACCGGCTGCTTGGTGCGGGAGTGAGGTGATGGCCGGCCCGTCCTTGCCGGCGGTGTTCAACATCCCGGCGGGAGCGCCGTTCGCCGATCGGCTGGTCGACGGCCTCCTGCGTCGGCTCGGCCTCGACGGCGCGCCGGAGGATCCGATGGCGCTCGCCCGCGCCACCATCCTGGTTCCGACCCGGCGCGCGGTGCGCAGCGTCACCGACGCGTTCTCGCGGAAATTTGCCGGCACCGTCGTGCTGCTGCCCCGCATCCTGCCGCTCGGCGAGATCGACGCCGACGACATCGATCTGACGTCCGCCGAGGACGCGCCTGACGGCGCGTTCGCCACGGCCGACATTCCCACCGCGATCCCGCCGCTGCGTCGACAGATGATCCTCGCCAGCCTGGTGCAGAAGTTCGGCGCCAGCGCGTGGCGCGAGGAGCCGAGCGCCGATCAGGCGGCGCGGCTCGCCGCCGAGCTCGCGAATCTGCTCGATCAGGTCGAGACCGAGGAGCTGTCGTTCGCCGGACTCGAGACGCTGGTGCCGGACCAGTTCGCGCGTCACTGGCAGGACACGCTGGCTTTCTTCAAGATACTCACCCTGCACTGGCCGGAAATTCTCAGCGCTGAGGGCCTGATGGATCCGTCGGCGCGGCGCATCAAGCTGCTGCGCGCCCGCGCCGCGGCGTGGCAGCGCACGCCGCCACAGGACCCGGTGATCGCCGCCGGTTCCACCGGCTCGATTCCCGCGACTGCCGATCTGCTGGCGACGATCGCGCGACTGCCCCAGGGCGCGGTCGTCCTGCCCGGCCTCGATACCGGTCTCTCCGATGAATCGTGGGCGACGCTGAACGACAGCCATCCCCAGTTCGGTCTCAAGGCGCTGCTCGACACAATTGAGATCGCGCGCGGCGATGTGCGGCCGTGGCCGGGCTCGGAGACCGCGCCGAGCGCTGAGCGCGCGCGGCTGTTGGGCGCGGCCCTCGCGCCTGCCGCGGCCGCCGATCGCGAAGGCGGCGAGCTCGACGCCGAACGGGTGCGCGCGGCCGCGAAAGGCCTCACGCGCATCGACTGTCCGACGCCCGACGACGAGGCCGGGGTAATCGCGCTGTTGATGCGCGAGGCGCTTATCATTCCGACTCAGACTTGCGCGCTGGTGACGCCCGACCGCGATCTCGCGCGGCGCGTCGCCGCGGCGCTCGGTCGCTGGGGCATCGACGTCGACGATTCGGCGGGCACGCCGCTCGCGCTCACCCCCGCGGGTCTCTATTTCCGCTTGGCGGCTGAAGCTGCGGGCGAGCGATTCGCGCCCCTGCCGCTGCTCGCCTTCCTCAAGCATCCGCTCGCCAACGGCGGCCTGCCGCCGGGCGAGTTCCGCGCGCGCGTTCGCCGCGTCGAAGCGATCGCTCTGCGCGGGCCGCGTCCTGATGATTCCAACGGCGGCCTCGAAGGTCTCGCCGCGGCGGTGCGTGCCCGGGCGAAGGAGCCCGACGCGCCGATGCTCGCGCGCTGGCTCGACACGCTCGCGGCGGCGGCGCGGAATTTTTCCGCGGCCCTCGGCGCGTCGCGGCGTCCGGTGGTCGAGATCCTGCGCGCCCACGTCGCCTTCCTCGAAGCGTTGGCCGCGACCGACAGCGAAACCGGTGCCGAGCGCCTGTGGCGCGGTGACGACGGCGAGGCGCTGGCCGGCTTCATCGCCGAGTTCGAGGACGCCGCGCGCGGCTTCCCGCCGGTCGGCGGCCGCGATTATCCGGCGCTCCTGTCGGCGCTGCTCGTCGGCCACGTGGTGCGGCCGCGCGCCGGGCGGCATCCACGGCTGTTCATCCTGGGTCCGCTCGAAGCGCGCTTGCAGGGCGCCGACCGGCTGATCCTCGGCGGTCTCAACGAAGGGACGTGGCCGCGCGAGCCGGAGACCGATGCGTGGATGTCGCGGCCGATGCGCGCGGCGTTCAAGCTACCGTCGCCCGAACGTCGCATTGGCCTCGCCGCCCATGACTTCGTCCAGGGCGCGTGCGCGCGCGACGTGTACCTCACGCGCTCGATCCGCGTCGAGGGAACGCCGACTGTGCCGGCACGATGGCTGGTGCGGCTCGATCATTTCCTGCAGCGTGTCGGCGCGCCGGGTGCGCTCGGCGCCGACAAGCCGTGGCTCGCATGGCAGGCAGCGCTCGACCGCCCGGAGGAACCGCCCAGGGCCGAGCGTCCGGCGCCGTGTCCGCCGGTCGCGGCGCGGCCGCGCAAACTGCCGGTCACCGACATCGAGACCTGGATGCGCGATCCCTACGCGCTGTACGCCAAGCGGATCCTCAAGCTCCGGCAGCTCGATCCCATCGACGAGAGCCCGGACGCCGCTGAACGCGGCACCGTGATCCATCGTGCCCTCGAAGCGTTCATCAAGGAGTTTCCCGACGAGCTGCCCGGCGAGGACGAGGCCTACGCGCGACTCGTCGCCATCGGCCGCGAGGCGTTCGGCAAGGCGATGGCGACGCCGGGCGTGTGGGCGTTCTGGTGGCCGCGGTTCGAGCGCGTCGCGCGCTGGTTCGTGCGCCGCGAGCAGGAGCGGCGGCAGTCGGTGCGCCCCGCCGTCACCGAGGCGACCGGCGAGATCACCTTCGACGCGCCGGGCGGGCCGTTCACCCTGACCGCGCGCGTCGATCGCGTCGATCGGCGCCTCGACGACGGCCGGCTGGTGTTCTCCGACTACAAGACGGGTCAGCCGCCGAGCGCAACCGAGGTCGCCGAAGGCTTTGCGCCGCAGCTTCCCCTCGAAGCCGTCATCGCCGCGCGCGGTGGGTTCGACAATCTGCCCGCAAGCGAGACCGCCGATCTCCTCTACTGGCGCCTCAACGGCGGCGATCCACCGGCGGAGATCAAGAACGCGGCGAAGCCCGACGACATCGAGACGCTGATCGCCGATGCCGCGGCCGGGCTCGAAGCGCTCGTCGCCATCTTCGACGACCCGACGACGCCGTACCTGGCCTCGCCACGCGACCGGCGCGCGCTGCGCTACAGCGACTACGAGCATCTCGCCCGCGTCCAGGAGTGGGCCAATGCCGACGGCGAGGGATCGGAATGAGCACCGTTCTCGATCCGGTCAGGGAGGCTGAGCGGCTTCAGCGCCTCGCCGCCGATCCCAACGCCTGCGTGTGGGTCGAGGCGTCGGCCGGTACAGGCAAGACCAAGACGCTGACCGACCGCGTGCTGAGCCTGCTGCTCAACGGCACGCCGCCGTCGAAGATTCTCTGCCTCACCTTCACCCGTGCCGCCGCCGCGGAGATGGCCAACCGCGTCAGCGAGCGGTTGGGCGCGTGGGCGCGCGCCGACGAGCCCGGTCTCAAGCGGGCGCTCGCCGATCTTGCCGGCCAGGCGCCCGATCGCGCTCGCATCGCCCGCGCCCGCCGGCTGTTCGCCGACGTGCTGGAGGCGCCCGGCGGCTTGCGAATCCAGACCATCCACGGCTTCTGCGAGTCGGTGCTGAAGCGCTTCCCGGTCGAAGCTGGCCTCGCGCCGCACTTCGAGGTCATCGACGAGCGCACCGCCCGCGAGCTGCTCGACGAGGCACGCGCCGACGTGATCGGCCGCGCCCGCGGCGATCGCGCCGATCGCGGCCAGGACGACGGCGCGCTGGCACGGGCGCTCGGAGTCATCGCCGAGCGCGCCAACGAGGAGCAGTTCTCGGGACTGATGGAGTCGCTGGCGCGGGACCACGGGCGGCTCGGCGTGCTGCTCGAAGCCTTCGGCGGACTCGACGGTCTCGTCGCCGCCACCGCCGCAGCACTCAACCTCGCGTCCGACGACACCGAGGCGAGCATCCGCGCGTGCGCCTGTGCCGACGGCGCCTATGACCATGCGGGCCTGCGGACGGTGTGCGAGGAACTCGCCAACGGCAGCGACGCAGATAAGGGTCGCGGGACGCAGATCGCCGCGTTCCTCGAGGCGCTCGCCGAAAAGCGCGTCGATCTGCTCGAGGACTATCGCGACGCCTTCCTGACCAAGGACGGCAGCGTGCGCGCGCGCCTTGCGACCAAGGCGGTGATGACGGCACTCGGCAACCGCGCCGAGGTGCTGGCGATCGAGGCGCGACGCCTGATCGAGGTCATGGGACGGATCAAGGCCGCGCGTCTCCTCGACGGCACGCGGGCAATGCTGACGCTGGGCGCGGCGCTGCTCGATTCCTACGGCGCGCTCAAGGAGGCGCGGGCAGCGCTCGACTACGACGATCTCATCGTCAAGACGCGGGCGCTGTTGGGGCGGCCCGGCGTGGCACCCTGGGTGCTGTTCAAGCTCGACGGCGGCATCGATCACATCCTCGTCGACGAGGCCCAGGACACGAGCCCGGATCAGTGGGCGGTGATCGCCGCCATAGCCGATGAGTTCCTGGCGGGCGAGGGGGCACGCGGCAGCGCGCGCACGGTGTTCGCGGTCGGCGACGCCAAGCAGTCGATCTACTCGTTCCAGCGCGCCGATCCCGATGCGTTCGCCGCCATGCGCGAGCACTTCCGCGAGCGCGCCCAGGGCGCCGGGATCGCCTGGCGCGACCTGCCGCTCGAAGTGTCGTTCCGCTCGGTGGCGCCAGTGCTGTCGGTGGTCGATTCGGTGTTCGCCCAGCCACCCGCGTCCGACGGCGTCGCCGGCGAGCGGCCGGTCCGCCACCGCCCGGCGCGCGAAGGCCACGGCGGCCGCGTCGAGCTGTGGCCGCAGGCAACGCCGCCGGTGTACGCGAGCCCACCGGCGTGGATGCCGCCGGTGACCATCGCGCGCGCGACCAGCGCGCCGTCGCGGCTCGCCGATCGCATCGCCGAAATGCTCGGGACCTGGCAGGCGACCGGCGAGGGTCTTCCCGCGCGCGGCCGAGCGATCCGCCCGAGCGACGTCATCGTGCTGGTGCGCCAGCGCACCGGGTTCATGGAGCAGCTCGTGCGCGCGCTGAAGGCGCGCGACATTCCCGTCGCCGGCGTCGATCGAATGGTGCTGTCGGAGCAGCTTGTCGTGCAGGACCTGATGGCGCTCGCGCGCTTTCTGTTGCTGCCTGAGGACGATCTCACGCTCGCCTGTCTGCTGAAGGGTCCGTTGATCGGCCTCACCGAGGACGAGCTGTTCGCCGTCGCGTACAACCGCCCGAGCTCGTTGTGGACGTCGCTCAAGGCGAAGGCGGCCGCGACGCGCAAGGGCGTGTTCGCGGTGGCCGAGCAGCGGCTCTCGGCATGGCTCGCGCGCGCGGATTACGAGCGTCCGTTCGAGCTGTTCGCGCGCATCCTGTTCGCCGAGGGCGGTCGCGCGCGGATCCTCGCGCGCCTCGGCGTCGAGGCCGACGATCCGTTGAGCGAATTCCTCGCGCTGGCGCTGGCCTACGAGCGTACGGCGACGCCGTCGCTGCAGGATTTCATCGCCTGGATCGACGAGGGCCGTGCCGAGATCAAGCGCGACCTCGAAAAGCCGGTGCGCGACGAAGTGCGGGTGATGACGGTGCACGGCGCCAAGGGGCTCCAGGCGCCCGTCGTGTTCCTGCCCGACACCACCCAGGTGCCGGGCGACCGCGAGCGGCTGGCGTGGATCGACGGCCCTGGCGGCGTGAAGCTGCCGCTGTGGGTACCGCGCAAGGACGACGACGATCCGGTGAGTGCGCGGGCGCGCGCCGAGCGCGTGCAGCGCGACGTGCGCGAGTATCACCGGCTGCTCTACGTCGCCATGACGCGCGCCGAGGATAGGCTCGTCGTCGCCGGCTGCCGCCCCGCCAAGTCGTCCAGCACCACGAACTGGTACGACATGGTGCGCACGGGGCTCGCCGATGCCGACGACGTCACGTTCGAGGGCGACGGCTTCGAAGGTCCGGCGCGGGTCGTCGAGGCGCGGCAGCAGGCCAAGCCCAAGAGCGATGCCGAAGCGCAGTCGGCCGGCGTCGATGCCGCCGTCGCGACTCCATCCTGGATCGCGGCATTGCCGGCGGACGAATCGCCGCCGTCGCGGCCGATCACGCCGTCGCGCTTCAGCGTCGATGCCGAGGATGAGGAGCCGTCGCCGCCGACGCTGTCGCCGTTCGATCCGGCGGGCCCGCGCTTCAAGCGCGGCCTCGCCGTCCATCGTCTGCTCCAATTTCTGCCCGAGATTGCCGAGCCGCAGCGCGAGGGGCACGCCCGCGCGCTCGCCGAGGGCATGGGATTTGCGCCCGAAGACGCGCAGCGCCTCGCCCGCGAGGTGATGGGTGTTCTTGCTCATCGCGAGCTCGCGGCGCTGTTCGGTCCCGGTAGTCTCGCCGAGGTGCCGTTCGCCGGGCGCCTTGGCGACGGCGGCCCCGAGATCGTCGGCCGTCTCGACCGGCTCGTGGTGTCCGCGACCGAGGTTATCGTCGCCGACTACAAAACCAACCGGCCGGTGGCACGCGACGCGGCCTCGGTGCCGCGCAGCTACGTGCGCCAGATGGCGCTCTACCGCGCGGCGCTGCTGCGCAGCTTTCCCGGCCGTAACGTCCGCTGCGTACTCGTCTATACCGACGGGCCGCGCGTCATCGAGTTGCCGGCAACGATGCTGGACGCCGCAATTTCAAGGGGCTCGGCCGCATAGAGGGTGCATGGGAGCGTTGCTTGACGCGGCCGAAGCCCCGCCCATAGACTCCGGGCCCTTACAGACACGTGGTTGGGAGCCATCGATGGTAGCGCAAGTGACCGACAGTTCGTTCGAGAAGGACGTGCTCAAGTCGACGGTGCCGGTTCTGGTCGACTTCTGGGCGGAGTGGTGCGGTCCCTGCAAACAGATCGCGCCGATCGTCGAGGAACTCGCGAAGGAGTTCAACGGCAAGCTCCAGGTCGTGAAGGTCGACATCGACCACAACCCGGCGACGCCCTCCAAGTACAACGTCCGAGGCATTCCGACGCTGATGCTGTTCAAGGGCGGCCAGGTCGCGGCGATGAAGGTCGGTGCGGCCCCCAAGGGCGCGCTCACCGACTGGGTCCGCTCGCAGCTCTAGTCTTTTCCCGGTGCCGGCCTAGGCGTTTTCGGCCAGCACCGTCCCGGCGAGATACAACGACCCACAGATCAGGAATCGAGCCGGCTCGCGAGCAAGCCTCGCGAGCCGCTCGAGCGCTGTCGCGAGGTCGGCCGTGTGCTCGGCATGGAGCCCGGCGGCAAATGCGTACTGCGCCAGCGCCTCGGCCGACAGCGACGCATCGGCGCCCGCAATCGGCACCGTCGCCGCCGCCTGCACGTAGGGCACGAGCGGCGCGAAAAATCCGCTCGCGTCCTTGGTGTTGAGCATCCCGGCGGCGAGGTAGAGCGGACGCGGATCGTTCTTGGCCCACGCCGCCAGCGCCGCTCCGGCGTCGGGGTTGTGGCCGCCGTCGAGCCACAGCGTCGAGCCTTTCGGTGCGCGGGTGTTGACGATGTGGACCAGCGGCCCGCGCGTCAGTCGTTGCAGCCGCCCCGGCCATTCGACGTTGATGAGCCCGGTGGCGATCGCGCCTTCGTTCCACGCCTCCGGCATTAGATAGCCGAGAGCTGTGATCGCGGCACCGGCGTTGGCGATCTGGTGCGCGCCCGACAGTCCGGGACGGGGCAGGGTCAGTCGACCCTTGGGTCCCTGATACGCCATGCCGTCGGCGGTGGCGCTCGCCGACCAGTCTGTGCCGAACGTCGTCAGCGGTGCTCCGACCTCGCGCGCCCGCGCCGCGATGACGCTGTGCGCTTCGTCGCCCTGCGGCCCGATCACAGCGGGCACACCGGCCTTCAGGATGCCCGCTTTCTCGGCCGCGATCTTGGCGATGGTGTCGCCGAGAAAATCGCGGTGATCCATCGACACCGGCGTGATGACGCTGACCCGCGGTTTGTCGACGACGTTGGTGGCGTCGAGCCGGCCGCCGAGTCCGACTTCGAGCAGCACCGCGTCGGCGGGCGTCTCGGCGAAGGCGAGAAATGCCGCCGCGGTCGTGACTTCGAAAAACGTGATCGGCTCGCCGTTGTTGGCGGCCTCGCAGCGTGCCAGCACATCCTTGAGGTGCTTCTCGTCGATCAGCTTGCCGGCGATACGGATGCGCTCGTGGAAGCGGACCAGGTGCGGCGAGGTGTAGACGTGGACGCGCTTGCCCGCCGCTTCGAGCATCGCCCGCAAAAACGCGACCGTCGATCCCTTGCCGTTGGTGCCGGCGACGTGGGCGACCGGTGCGAGCTTGCGCTCGGGGTTGCCGAGTGCCGCGAGCAGTCGCTCGATGCGGCCGAGCGAGAGGTCGATGCGCCTCGGGTGCAGCGCCTGCAAGCGTTCGAGGATCTCGTCGCTCGACACCTCAGCGCCGCTCGACGCTCAGCGGTGGAACCCGGACGGGCGCGAGGCGTCGCCGCGCGGCAGCTTCGCGGGCGTGCGACCGTCGGAGCCGAGCGGCACCACGGTCGCCGACGGCGTGCGGTTCATCAAGAGGCCGATGATGCGGATCAGCGTCGCGCGCAGCTCGGGGCGCTTCACCACCATGTCGACCATGCCGTGCTCGAGCAGGTACTCGGCACGCTGGAAGCCTTCGGGCAGCTTCTCGCGGATCGTGCTCTCGATGACGCGCGCGCCGGCGAAACCGATGATCGCGCCCGGCTCGGCGATGTGGATGTCGCCCAGCATCGCGAACGACGCCGACACGCCGCCCGTGGTCGGATCGGTCAGCAGCACGATGTAAGGGAGCCCCGCCTCGCGCACCAGCTCGACGGCGACGGTCGAGCGCGGCATCTGCATCAGCGAGAGGATGCCTTCCTGCATGCGGGCACCGCCCGACGCGGGAATCGCGATCAGCGGCGCCTGCTGCAGCACCGCGAGCCGTGCCGCGGCGACCAGGCCTTCGCCGACGGCGATGCCCATCGAGCCGCCGAGGAAGCGGAAGTCGAACGCGGCGACGACCGCCGGCAGTCCGCCCATGCGGCCATGGGCGACGATGATCGCGTCCTTATGGCCGGTTTTCGAGCGCGAGTCCTTGAGGCGGTCGCCGTAGCGCTTCTGGTCGCGGAACTTGAGCGGATCCTGGACTGTGTCCGGCAGCTCGATCGCGGTGTAGCGGCCCTCGTCGAACAGCATCTTCAGCCGTTCCTCGGCCGTGATGCGCATGTGGTGGCCGCAGTGGGTGCAGACGAACAGGTTCGCGACGAGATCGCGATGGAAGATCATCTGCTCGCACGCGGGGCAACGGTGCCAGAGGTTGTCCGGCACGTTCTCCTTTTTGACGATCGCGCGGATCTTGGGGCGAACGAAGTTGGTGATCCAGTTCATCGGTCCTCCGATCAGCTCGCCGCGCGCGCGACGCGCGCCGAGCGCACGCCGCGGGCGAGGTCGGCCGCGAACGTCAGTACCTTATCGGTGAGGCCGGGCAGGGGCTTGCCCGCGGAATCGAGGTTGGCGGCGATGGACGAGACGAGCGCCGAGCCGACCACCGCGGCATCGGCGAAGCGGGCGATGTCGGCCGCCTGCTCGGCGGTGCGGATGCCGAATCCCACAGCAATCGGCAGCTTGGTCGCGGCGCGGATGCGCGCGACGGCGCGCTCGATGTCGGCGGCATCCGCCGACTTGGTGCCGGTGATGCCGGCGATCGCCACGTAGTAGAGGAATCCCGACGAGTGCGACAGCACCTTGGGCAGGCGCTGGGCGTCGGTTGTCGGTGCGGCGAGGCGCACCAGGTGCAGTCCGGCCGACTCGGCGGGGCCGCGCAACTCGGCGTCCTCCTCGGGCGGCAGGTCGACGATGATGAGGCCGTCGGCGCCCGCGGCGCGCGCGTCGGCGACGAAGCGCTCGACGCCGTAGTGATGGACCGTGTTGTAGTAGCCCATCAGCACGATCGGCGTGTCGGCGTCGCCCTCGCGGAAGCGGCGGATGAGCTCGAGGGTACGGTGGCTGTTGGCGCCGGCCTTGAGCGCGCGCAGGCCGCCCGCCTGGATCGCCGGGCCGTCGGCCATCGGGTCGGTGAACGGCATGCCGAGCTCGATGATGTCGGCGCCGGATTTGGGCAGGCCGCGCACGATCGCCAGCGAGGTGTCGAAGTCGGGATCGCCCGCGGTGACGAACGTCACGAAACCGGCGCGGCCTTCCGACTGCAGCCTGGCGAAGCGCGCGGCGATGCGATCGGGGCCGGAGCCCGCAGCGGCGCTCACAGTTGCCTCCCGAGCAGCTTGGCGACGGAGAAGATGTCCTTGTCGCCGCGACCGCACATGTTCATGACGATGATCTGGTTCTTCGGCATCGTCGGCGCGACCTTGGTGACGTGCGCCAGCGCGTGCGCCGGCTCGAACGCCGGGAGGATGCCTTCGAGGCGGGCGCAGAGCTGGAACGCGTCCAACGTCTCCTGGTCGGTCGCCGAAACGTACGTCACACGGCCCTGGTCGTGGAGCCACGCGTGCTCGGGGCCGATGCCGGGATAGTCGAGCCCGGCGGAGATCGAATGGGCCTCGATGATCTGACCGTCGTCGTCCTGCAGCAGGTACGTGCGGTTGCCGTGCAACACGCCGGGCGAGCCCGCGGTGATCGACGCCGCGTGCATGCCGCTGTCGATGCCCTTGCCCGCCGCCTCGACCGCGTGCATCGCGACCGACTTGTCGTCGAGGAACGGATGGAACAGGCCGATCGCGTTCGAGCCGCCGCCGACGCAGGCGACGAGGAGATCGGGCAAACGCCCT
>DATJIG010000074.1:0-80553 GCA_035493495.1 Alphaproteobacteria bacterium | reverse complement strand
CGCGGCACTGTCGCCGACGTCGGTGAGGCGTCCGACGAGGCCGTCGCCGTTGACCACGGCCTGGCCGCGGGAGAGCCCGTCGCTCGAGCCGGCGTTGATCAGGACGCTGCGGGCGAACGGCCCGCCGCTTTCGCCGATGACGCGCGCCGAGACGAAGCTCGCCGAACCGTCGGGAACGTAACGCGTGAGCTCCCGCAGCATCTGATTCTCGGCGGCCGTCTTGGCCGCCGTCTGCTCGAGCGCGCGCAGGCGCGCGAGCTCGGCCTTGAGCTGCTGGTTCTCGTTGTAGGCGTCGGCGAGCCCGGTGACGTAGTGATATCCGGCGACCGCGGTCGCGATCGGCCGGGACAGCGCGTCGAGCAGAGGGGCGGTTGCGTTGACGACGGCGGTGCGCGTGCGCTCCACCACCACCACGTCGGCCTTGCCCATGAACATCAGCGCGAACGCCACCGCCATCAGCGAGACGACGGCGAAGCGTCCGAGCAAGGCGCGGATGGGCTGCAGGATGGCGACGATGCCTGTCTTCTGCAGCCTCACGGTCCGGTCCCCCTAGCCCAGGCGTTCCATCAGTACGCGGTCATGAGCACGTTCTTCAGCGTGCGCATTTCCTCGAGCGCGCGGCCGGTGCCGAGCACGACGCACGACAGCGGATCGTCGGCGATCGAGACCGGAAGGCCCGTCGCATGACGTAGGACGTAATCGAGATTCGACAAGAGCGCGCCACCACCGGTGAGCACGATTCCCTTGTCGACGATGTCGGCTGCGAGCTCGGGCGCGGTGTGCTCGAGGGCGACCTTGACCGCCTCGATGATGGCCGACACCGGTTCGGCGAGCGACTCGGCGATCTGGCGCTCGGAGACGATCAGCTCCTTCGGCACGCCGTTCATCAGGTCGCGGCCCTTGATCTCCATGACGCGACCCTCGCCCTCGGCGGGCGGGCACGCGGAGCCGATCTCCTTCTTGATGCGCTCGGAGGAACCTTCGCCGATGAGCAGGTTATGGTTGCGGCGGATGTAGGCGATGATCGCCTCGTCCATCTTGTCGCCGCCGACACGCACGCTGCGCGCGTACACGATGCCGCCGAGCGAGAGCACGGCCACCTCGGTCGTGCCGCCGCCGATGTCGACGACCATCGAGCCGGTCGGCTCGGTGACCGGAAGCCCGGCACCGATCGCGGCGGCCATCGGCTCCTCGATCAGGAACACGCGGCGCGCGCCGGCCGACTCGGCCGATTCCTGAATCGCGCGGCGCTCGACCGCGGTCGAACCCGACGGCACGCAGACGATGATCTGCGGGCTCGCGAACGAGCGGCGGTTGTGCACCTTGCGGATGAAGTGCTTGATCATCTCTTCGGCGATCTCGAAGTCGGCGATGACGCCGTCGCGGAGTGGACGGATCGCTTCGATGTTCCCCGGCGTGCGGCCCAGCATCATCTTGGCTTCGTCACCGACGGCCAGAACCTGCTTCTTGCCCTTCACCGTCGCGATCGCGACGACCGACGGCTCGTTGAGAACGATTCCCCGCCCCTTCACGTAGACGAGCGTGTTGGCAGTACCAAGATCGATGGCCATATCGCTGGACAGCCAACCCAACAGTCGAGAAAACATTGCACCTCGCTTCCGCGGCGAGGGCGACCATCGCCCCCGCCGGCACTTCGAGCGGTCGAGCCGCCCCTATAGATCCCTGTGCGATCCGCTCACGCGGACTGCGCAGATACTTTCTTCTCACGTTTGGTTAACAGCCGATTAAGCGCGTTCACATAAGCGCGCGCCGCCGCCACCAAAGTGTCGGTGTCGGCCCCCTGGCCGTTGACCGTCCGCCCGTTCTCCTCGAGCCGCACCGTGACCCCGGCCTGGGCGTCGGTGCCGGCCGTGACCGCATGGACCTGGAACAGCTTGAGCTTCGCATCGTGCGGGAAAAGCTCGCGAATTGCCTGGAACGTCGCGTCCACCGGGCCGTCGCCGTGGGCCGTCGTCGAGCGCGGCTCGCCGTCGACCTCGAGCTTCAGCGTGGCGCTCTGCGGCCCCTCGGTGCCGGCCACGACCTTCAGGCTGACCAGCTGGATGCGGTCGTTCGCCCGCACCACCTCATCGTCGACGAGGGCGATGATGTCCTCGTCGAAGATGTCCTTCTTCTTGTCGGCGAGTTCCTTGAAGCGCCGGAACGCCTCCTCGAGCGCATTGTCGCCGACCTCGAGGCCGAGATCCTTCAGCTTGGCGCGGAACGCGTGGCGGCCGGAGTGCTTGCCCATCACCAGGTTCGACTTGGTGAGGCCAATGTCCTCGGGCTTCATGATCTCGTAGGTGCCGGCGTGCTTCAGCATGCCGTGCTGATGGATGCCCGACTCGTGGGCGAACGCGTTGGCGCCGACGATCGCCTTGTTGGGCTGCACCGCGAAGCCGGTGACGCCCGACACCAAACGCGACACCTTGGTGATGTTCTGCGTCTTGATGCCAGTCTTGAACGGCATGATGTCGTTGCGCGTGCGCAGCGCCATCACGACTTCCTCGAGTGCCGCGTTGCCCGCGCGCTCGCCGAGTCCGTTGATCGTGCACTCGATCTGACGGGCGCCGGCGCGCACCGCGGCCAGAGAATTGGCCACCGCCAATCCCAGGTCGTTGTGGCAGTGCACCGATATGATCGCCTTGTCGATGTTCGGCACGCGATTCATCAGCATCGCGATCAGCGCCGCGAACTCCTCGGGCACCGTGTAGCCGACGGTGTCCGGGATGTTGATGGTGCCGGCGCCGGCCTTGATCGCCGCCTCGACGGTGCGGCACAGGAAGTCGTGCTCGGTGCGCGAGCCGTCCTCCGGGCTCCACTCCACGTCGTCGACGAAGTTGCGTGCGTACGACACCGAGTCGATGACGGCCTGATAGACCTGCTCCGGCTCCATCTGCAGCTTGTACTTCATGTGCAGAGGCGAGGTGGAGAGGAAGGTGTGGATGCGCTTCGACTCGGCCGGCTTGAGCGCCTCGGCGGCGCGTTCGATGTCGCCCTTCTGGGCGCGGGCCAGGCCGCAGACGCGGGCGCCCTTCACGGTGCGGGCGATTTCGCGCACCGCCTCGAAGTCGCCGTTCGATGCGATCGGAAATCCGGCTTCGATGACGTCGACGCCGAGCTCGGCGAGCGCCTGCGCGATGCGCAGCTTCTCTTCCAGGTTCATCGATGCGCCGGGCGACTGCTCGCCGTCGCGCAACGTGGTGTCGAAGATGATGACGCGGTCGTTGTTCTGGGTCGGGCTCATTCTGGGTCTCTCGCTGCGATTCGGGTTGCGACGGGTACGCTCCCCCTGAACGGCCGACAAGGCACGCTCAGGGGCCCGTAAGTCGCAGCGTGGCGAGGACGACGGCGCGCGCGACCGCACGCGCCGCGAAGCGCGTCGTGCCGGTCAGTGCGTGTGCGTCGATCCGCATCATCTTTCGTTTCGCCGTCCTTGGCTCCGACAGGCTCACCCCCAACCAACGGGGCGAGACCAACAAGACAACCACACAGACAGACATCAGCCTCGTGGCCGCCGTTTTCGACCTGCCGGCGCGCCTTGGAAGCCGCGACGACAGCATTGAAAAGGTTCCACTTTCAGAGTTAACACCGGCTTAACATGACCGGTCTGGTTAACCATTATTATTTACGCCGCCGGTCGGCCCCTTCGCAAGGTGGTACGGGGAGATCAAGGGTCATTTTTTATTGAATATCGAGGGGATGAAGCGAAGCGTCGCCCGCCGTTTGTGACCAAGCTGCGACAGCATCGGCTGAGATTGGCGCGGATTTATGGCAGGTTCGCGTGGCCTACCAAGCTACGTTAGGACCAGCTACGGAGGCCGCGGACATCAGGCGCGCGGCGAGGTCCCGCGCACATCCCGTCGCCCCCGGAGGAGTTCTTGATCAGTACGTATCTTCTGCTGGCCGCAGCCGCGTTCGTCGCGGGGGCGATGAACTCGGCGGCGGGCGGCGGCACCTTCGTCACGTTCCCGGCGCTGGTGTTCACCGGCGTCCCCTCGGTCGCCGCCAACGCCACCAGCACCGTCGCCCTGTTCCCGGGCGCCGTGACCGGCTCGCTCGGCTACATCGGCGAGTTCCGCGACGTCCACGGCGTCTCGATCAGGAAACTGCTGCCGGTCAGCATTTTCGGCGGCTTCATCGGCGCGATGATGCTGCTGCTCACCCCGGTGCGGCTGTTCGACTCCGTCGTCCCCTGGCTGCTCCTGCTTGCGACCCTGGCTTTCGCGTTCGGCCCCAAGGCGGCGGCGGTGCTGCGGGAATTCGTGCGAATCGGGCCGGTCGGCTTGTTCGTCACCCAGTTCTTCCTCGCGATCTACGGCGGCTACTTCGGCGGCGCAGTCGGGCTGATGACGCTCGCCGTGTGGAGTTTGTTCGGCGCCAGCGACCTCCGCGCCATGAACGCGGCAAAGACGCTGCTGGTCGGCTCGATGAACACCGTCGCCGTGGTGTCGTTCGCGGTCGCCGGACTGGTGTGGTGGGGGGACGCCGCCGTCATGGCGGTGGCCGCGGCGCTCGGCGGCTACGCCGGTGCCCAGATCGCCCGCCGGGTTCCCACGAAGCGCATCCGGTTCTTCATCAACTGCGTCAACGCGACGGTGACGGCGATCTTTTTCTATCGCGCGTTCGGGTGAACCCGGGCCGGAGTGCCGGCGCGCGTGCCTAGATCAGACCGCCCTTGATCGCGACCGCCGTCGCCTCGGCGCAGTTGCGGACGCCGATCTTGCGGAAGATCGCGCGGACGTGGAGCTTCACGGTGATCTCCGACAGCCCGAGATCGCGGCCGATCTCCTTGTTCGACGCGCCCGCCGTGAGGCGGACAAGGACCTGCTGCTGGCGGGGCGTCAGCCGCTCGACCGCGCCTTCGGCCGAGTTGTTGGCCGCCAGCGTGTCGGCCGCCAGCACGTCGCTCGGACCTGCACACGATGAAGTGGGCGGTCGACTGCGAGATCCGCGACCTCGAGATCCACCGTTCGCGGCTGCCGGACGGCGGCATCATCTCGGTGATCCTCGACGTCACCCAGCGGCGCGCCGGCGTCCGCGAGCGCCAGCGCCTCCAGGCCCAGCTCGACCAGGCGAGCCGCATGGAGGTGATCGGCCAGCTCGCCGGCGGGATCGCCCACGACTTCAACAACCTGCTCGGCGCGATCTCGGGCTTCGCCGACTTTCTCGACCAGGACCTGCCGCCGCAGTCGCAGCAGCATCTGTTCGCGCGGCGCATCCTCAGCGCCAGCGAACGGGGCAAGGCGTTCCGTTCGCCACCCCTAGCGGGCGCGCGTCGGGGGGCGGGAGGAGCACATGTTCCTCCCGCCTTTCCTTCGAGGACGGCGCGCGACGCTGCATGCGTTCGCCTGACATACCTCCGCGCACATACCTCCGCACCGGCGCGCACATCCTTTCGAGTTCTTTACCAAGGCGACGGCGTTCCGCAGGGTCGCGCGCATGGCCAGCCACCGCCTCGGCACAATCGTCATCGTCGATGACGACCACGTTCACCACCACTATCGCGACCCTTCTCACCTGCGCGGGATACACGGTGCACGCGTTCGCAAGCTCGCCCAAGGCGCTGTCCCACATCGACCGGCAGCCGCCTGATCTCGTCGTCACCGACCGCTTCTTGTCGATCCGCGACGGGTTCGAGGTGCTGCGTCACGTGAAAAGGGATCTGCCGTCGCTGCCGGTGGTGACGATGGGCGAGCGCATTCAGGGGCCCGGCTATCTCTAGCTCAAGAGCAGTGTCATGCAGGGCGCGAGCGGCTCGCTGCGCAAGCCCGTGATACCGCTGGAGCTGATCGATCTCGTTCAACGGCTGATCGGAAAGGCCGACACGCAGCGCTCGTGCGGCTGATCTCCCCGGCCGCGCGATAAAATAAGGGCGGGATCCCTTGTTAGGTCCCGCCCTCTTTGTTCGACGTCGAGGCGTCGGCGTCAGTTGCGGGTCTTGTCGACCAGCTTGTTCTTGGCGATCCACGGCATCATCGCGCGGAGCTTCTCGCCGACCTGCTCGATCGGATGCTCTGCGGAGGCGCGGCGCATGGCCTTGAAGCTCGGCTGACCGGCCTGGTTCTCGAGCACCCAGTCGCGGGCGAACTTGCCGGTCTGGATCTCCGACAGGATCTTCTTCATCTCGGCCTTGGTCTGGGCGTCGACGATCCGCGGGCCGCGGGTGTAGTCGCCGTACTCGGCCGTGTTGGAGATCGAGTAGCGCATGTTGGCGATGCCGCCCTCGTAGATGAGGTCGACGATCAGCTTCACCTCGTGCAGGCACTCGAAGTACGCCATCTCCGGCGCGTAGCCGGCCTCGACCAGCGTCTCGAAGCCGGCCTGGATCAGCGAGGTGAGACCGCCGCACAGCACGACCTGCTCGCCGAAGAGATCGGTCTCGCATTCCTCGCGGAAGGTGGTTTCGATCACGCCCGAGCGGCCGCCGCCGATGGCGGAGGCGTAGGACAGGCCGACGTCATGGGCGGAGCCCGACGCGTCCTGCGCCACCGCGATCAGGCAGGGCACGCCGCCGCCCTTCTGGTACTCGGAGCGCACGGTGTGGCCCGGGCCCTTCGGCGCAACCATGAACACGTCGAGGTCGGGACGCGGCTCGATCAGCTTGAAGTGGATGTTGAAGCCGTGGGCGAACGCAAGCGCCGCGCCCTTCTTCATGTTGTCGCGCAGCTCGTCCTTCCACAGCGATGCCTGCAGCTCGTCGGGGACGAGGATCATCACCACATCCGAGGTCTTCGCGGCCTCGGCCGGCGTCAAGACCTTGAGGCCCGCCACGTCGGCCTTCTTCGCGGTCGCCGAGCCGGGGCGCAGCGCGACGACGACGTCCTTCACGCCCGAGTCCTTGAGGTTGAGAGCGTGGGCGTGACCCTGGCTGCCGTAGCCGACGATGGCCACCCTCTTGCCCTTGATCAGATTCACATCGGCATCGCGATCGTAGTAGACGCGCATGAGCGTATTCCTTGGTTGGACGTCCCGCGAAGCAGGCCCAGAGGGCCCCTCGGAGGGGCGGGTGTGTGCGGGGCTGGTGTTTTAGATGGGCTTTTCGCCCCGGGCAATAGCAACCACCCCGGTGCGCGACAGGTCCTTGAGCCCCAACGGCCCCATCAACTTGATGAAAGCATTGATCTTTTCGGTCGAGCCGGTGATCTCGAACGTGAACGACTTGGTGGTCGAATCGACCACCCCAGCGCGGAACACGTCGGCAATGCGGAGCGATTCGACACGCTTCTCGCCGCTCGCCACGACCTTCACCAGGGCGAGCTCGCGCTCGACCGCGGGGCCGTCCATGGTCAGGTCGGCGACCGAGTGCACCGGCACCAAACGGCGGAGCTGCGCCTTGATCTGCTCGACCACCTGCGGCGTGCCGGAGGTCACGATGGTGATGCGCGAGCGACGGTTCTCGGGATCGATCTCCGCGACCGTCAGGCTCTCGATGTTGTAGCCGCGTCCGGAGAACAGCCCGATGACGCGCGCGAGCACGCCGGCTTCGTTGTCGACCACCACCGCGATCGTGTGAACGCGGATGTCACTGGTGTTGTTGGCCACCCTCAACCCTTTCAGCACGTATTGTCTTGTTCTTGTCTTGTTCGATTCGAGTTCGATGTGAGCGCGCCCAAGCGATCGCGCCCGCAGCCGCGGGCGCAACGCGATCAGACCAGCACCATGCCCTCTTCGGAGATCGGCTTGGCGGCCTTGTCGGCCGGACCGAGCAGCATCTCGTTGTGCGCGGCGCCCGACGGGATCATCGGGAAGCAGTTCTCCGCCGGATCGACCATGATATCGGCGATCACCGTCTTCCTGGTCCCGATCATCTCCTTGATGACGTCGTCGAGCTGCGACGGCTTCTCGGCGCGCAAACCCACGGCGCCGAACGCCTCGGCGAGCTTCACGAAGTCCGGCAGGCTCGCCATGTAGGACTCCGAGTAGCGGCCGCCGTGCAGCAGCTCCTGCCACTGCCGCACCATCCCCATGTACTGGTTGTTGAGGATGAAGATTTTCACCGGCAGCCGGTATTGGACGGCGGTCGACATCTCCTGGATGTTCATCATGATCGAGGCTTCGCCCGCGACGTCGACGACGAGCGCGTCGGGGTGCGCGACCTGGGCGCCGATCGCCGCCGGCAGGCCGTAGCCCATCGTCCCGAGGCCGCCCGACGTCAGCCAGTGGCGCGGCTTCTCGAAGTGGAGGAACTGTGCCGCCCACATCTGGTGCTGGCCCACCTCGGTCGAGATGTAGGTGTCCTTGCCCGCCATGTGGTGCGCCAGCCGCTGCAGCGCGTATTGCGGCTTGATCAGCTTTTCGCTCGGCTCGTAGGCGAGGCAGTTGCGGCCGCGCCACTTGTCGATCTGCTTCCACCACTCGGCGAGCGCCTTTGCATCGGGCTTCTTCGGCGTTTCCTGCCAGCCCTTGATGATCTGGCGCAGCACCTGCGCGACGTCGCCGACGATCGGCACGTCGACCATGACGTTCTTGTTGATCGACGACGGATCGATGTCGATATGGATCTTCTTCGCGTTGGGAGCGAAGGCGGCGATCTTGCCGGTCACGCGGTCGTCGAACCGCGCGCCGACGTTGATCAGCACGTCGCAGCCGTGCATCGCGAGGTTGGCCTCGTAGGTCCCGTGCATGCCGAGCATGCCGAGGAACTGCCGGTCGGATGCCGGATAGCCGCCGAGCCCCATCAGCGTGTTGGTGATCGGGAACCCGGTCTCCTTGACGAGCTGGATGAGGAGCTTCGACGCCTGCAGGCCCGAGTTGATGACGCCGCCGCCGGTGTAGAAGATCGGCCGCTTGGCGTTGGCCATCAGGGCGACGGCTTCGGCGATCGCGCTCGGATCGCCCTTGGTCGCCGGCTTGTAGCTCGGATGCGACTTGGCCGCGCCCTTGGCAGCGAGGCCCTGGTACTTCACCTTGGCCTGGAGCACGTCCTTCGGCAGGTCGACCACGACCGGGCCGGGGCGGCCCGAACTCGCGACGTAGAACGCCTCGTTGAGCACGCGCTCGAGGTCGCTCACGTTCTTCACGAGGTAATTGTGCTTGGTGCACGGCCGGGTGATGCCCGTCGTGTCGGCTTCCTGGAAGGCGTCGTTGCCGATCAGGTGCGTCGGCACCTGCCCGGTCAGGCAGACGATCGGAATCGAATCCATCAACGCGTCGGTGAGGCCGGTCACGGCATTCGTGGCGCCCGGGCCCGAGGTCACCAGCACGACGCCGACCTTGCCGGTCGAGCGCGCGTAGCCCTCGGCCGCGTGCACCGCGCCGCCTTCCTGGCGCACCAGGATGTGGCGGAGCGCGTTCTGCTTGAACAGCGAGTCGTAGATCGGCAGGACCGCGCCGCCCGGATAGCCGAAGACATGCTCGACCTCGAGATCCTTCAAGGTCGCCAGCAGGAGATCCGATCCAGTCATCTCAACGGTTTTCATCACACCACTCCGATCCCAACCCACAAGCATCGACGAGAAATTGCCGCTTCGAAACGCAGCCACGGGGACGACAAACGGGGCCAGCATGACTGGCCCCGTTCAAGCTGCGCGGAACCTAAAGCGTCAATCTTTCGCCGTCAAGAGAAACTTTGAAACTTTAGAAGTTAATTCTGGGTATGCGCTTTCCGAAAATTTCGCGTTTAGCAGAATATCGGGCTCGGTCTGATGCCGGAACCAGGTCGACTGGCGCTTCGCGTACTGCGCGGTTGCAATCGCCGTCGCGGCAATCGCCTCGTCCAGCGACGACAGTCCGGCGAGGTGCGCGGCAAACTCGCGCACGCCGAGCGCCTTCATCGCCGGCCGATCGTCGGGAAGCTGGCGCGCCATTAGTGCCCGCACCTCGTCGACGGCGCCTGCTTTCACCATGGCCGCGAGCCGCGTCGCGATGGTGGTGCGCAGTCCCTCGCGCGGGGGATCGAGCACGATCGTGAACGCCGCGAGATCGGATGCGGCACCATCGGCGTTGGCGCGGCGCTGCCATTCGGACAGCGACGTTCCCGTCCCGACCGCCACCTCGTAGGCGCGGATCAGTCGCTGGGTGTCGCTGGCATGGAGCCGCTCGGCCGACTCCCGATCGAGCGTCGCAAGTTCGATGCGGAACGCGGCTCCTCCGAGATCGGCGTGGCGACGGCGCGCCTTGCTGCGCGCCTCGTCGGCGATCGGCGGCAGGTCCGCGATGCCGCTCATCAGGGTGCGCAGGTAGAGCCCGGTGCCGCCCACCAGGATCGGCAGGCGCCCCGCCTCCTCCGTACGCGCGATCTCGGCGCGGGCGAGATCGCGCCAGCGCGCGGTCGAGCACGGATCGGCGGGATCGAGCACGCCGTAGAGGCGGTGCGGCCTGCGCTCGCGCGCGTCCGCATCGGGCTGGCTGGTGATGATCTCGATGCCCTCGTAGACCTGCATCGAGTCGGCGTTGATGATCGTGCCGCCGAAGTCTTCGGCGAGCCGCAGCGCCAGCGCCGACTTTCCGCTGGCCGTCGGCCCGGCAACGATCACGATTGGCTTTGTGGTCACGCCCATACTCCATCGTACCTCAGGGACAATCGGGGGCGCGACTCGGCGGGCCGAAGCGCGGCGCGGCACGCTTGCCAAGCCGCGACACCGCACCCAATATGCGCGCCATGCGTTTCGTCCTGTCTCTCATTGCCGCGAGCGGCGGCACCCTTGCGAACAGCACAGCCGAACTGGCCGCCGACGAGGCGGCCCGCGCGGCGCCCATCGCGGCCCCGGTGTGGCTCGCGCCGTCGCGCGCGTGCGACATCGCCTTCGACGGCGATCCCGAGGCCGTCGCCAAGCGCGCCCATGCGGCGCTCGACGATCAGCCCGTCGATGTCAACGTCGTGCCCGCCGAAGGCCGCCGCAAGAAGATGCTCGTCGCCGACATGGAATCGACCATTATCGAGAACGAGATGCTGGACGAGCTCGCGGACTTCGTCGGCGCGCGCGACCGCGTCGCCGACATCACCCGCCGGGCAATGAACGGCGAGCTCGACTTCGCCGCCGCCGTGCGCGAACGCGTGGTACTGCTGCGCGGGCTTCCCGAATCGGTCCTGAATGCGGCGATGCAGCGCGTGCGCATCATGCCCGGAGCGCCGCAGCTCGTCGCGACCATGCGCGCGCACGGCGCGTACACGGCGCTGGTCTCGGGCGGCTTCACCTGGTTCACGGGCCGGATCAAGGAACGGCTGGGATTCGATACGCATCAGGCGAACGAGCTCGTCGTGCTGGGCGGTCATCTCATGGGCCGTGTGGCCGAGCCAATCCTCGGCCGCGAGGCTAAGGAAGCGGCGCTGCGCAAGCTCGCCGGCAATCGCGGACTCACGCCCGAGGACGCGGTCACCGTCGGCGACGGCGCGAACGACCTGCCGATGCTGAAGGCGGCCGGGCTCGGTGTCGCGTTCCACGCCAAGCCCGCGGTTGCCGCGGCGGCAAAGATCCGAATCATCCACGGTGATCTTCGCAGTCTCCTGTATCTGCAGGGCTATCGCGACGACGAGATCGTCTCCCGCGTCCAGCCCTCAAAATGAAAACGGGCGCCGGAAGGCGCCCGTTTCCGTAAGCCCCTTACGGAACGCTAGCGCTTCGCCTCGATCGGAAGCACGACGAAGTTCTGGCCGTTGCGCCCCTCGACCATCAGCAGGACCGATTTGCGCTTCTTGGACTTGGCGTCCTCAACCGCCGCCTGCACCTCCTTGGGCGACGAAACCTTCTTCGACGCTGCCTCGAGGATGACGTCGCCCGGGCTCAGGCCTTGGCCGCGCGCCGGCGAATCGTTCGCCACCTGGGTGATGAGCACGCCCTTGAGGTTGGGATCGAGCTTATAGCGGTCACGCAGCGGCGAGGTCAGCGACGACAGCGTCAGGCCGAGCACCGTCGCGGTGTCGCGCGGCGTCGCCTCGGGTTGCGGCGCATTCTCGTCCTTGGCCTGCTGCTCCTCCTCCTTGAGTTCGCCGACCTTGACCTTGACGTTGGTGGCCTTGCCCTTGCGCCAGACCTCGACCGGGACTTCCTTGTCGATCGGCGTCTCGGCGACGATGCGCGGCAGACGGCGCATGTCAGGCACGTCCTTGCCGTCAAACTTGGTAACCACGTCGCCCGCTTCGATGCCGGCCTTTTCGGCCGGGCCACCTTCGGTGACGCCGGCGACCAGCGCGCCGCGCGCCTTCGACAGACCGAGATTTTCGGCGATGTCGTCGGTGACGGTCTGGATGCGCACACCGAGCCAGCCGCGCTTGGTCACGCCGAACTGGCGGAGCTGATCGACGACGGTCATCACCAGACGCGACGGGATTGCGAAGCCGATGCCGATCGAGCCGCCGCTCGGCGACAGGATCGCGGTGTTCACGCCGATGACGTCGCCATCCATGTTGAACATCGGACCGCCGGAGTTGCCGGTGTTGATCGACGCGTCGGTCTGCAGATAGTCGTCATACGGACCCGAATTGATGTCGCGGGCGCGAGCCGACAGGATGCCCGCGGTCACCGTGCCGCCCAATCCGAACGGATTGCCGATCGCCATCACCCAGTCGCCGACGCGCGCCTTGTCGGAATCGCCGAACTTCACCGATGTCAGCTTCTTGTCGGTATCGACCTTGAGGAGCGCGATGTCGGTCTTGGTGTCCTTGCCGACCAGCTTCGCCTTGAGCGTGGTGTTGTCCTGGAGGATGACGGTGATCTCCTCGGCGTCGTCGATGACGTGATTGTTGGTCACGACGTAGCCTGTGGAGTCGATGATGAAGCCCGAGCCGAGCGACGTGACGCGCCGCGGCGGAGCGTCGGGGCGGTTACGGTCGAGGAAGTCCTTGAAGAATTCCTCGAACGGCGACCCCGGCGGGAACTGCGGGATCTCCGGGCCGCGCTGGGCGCGCTCGCGCGACACCGAGGTCGACGAAATGTTGACCACCGCGGGCAGCAGCCGCTCGGCGAGATCGGCAAATCCCTCGGGCCCGCGCGCCTGCGCCGGAGCATGGGGGGTGGCGATCATCAGGCCCGCGACGGCAAGGATGCCCACGCCGCCACGAATACCCGACGCCAACGAGCGAAGGACCGGAACCATCAACATGACCTCCGAATAACGCGACCCGCGGGACGGGCCGGAACGGCAAAGCGGGGCGGGAAATGCGTCCGTGTTGCCCGCGCATTGTGGTGGAAATATGGCACCCCGGGGAACGCTCCCCCCGGGGTCAATACGCAGCAATTGGTGGGCTTTAACGAGGACTAACGACACCGCGCGGCACGCGTTCCGGGCTCCGTCAGCGAGCCTTACGGGGCCCCTCACCGGTCCCATTCACCGGCGCTGTGCGGGACGCGGATCGGCGTTCGGCTCGGACAGGTTGAAGAACCGGAAGAACTCCGAATCCGGCGCCAGCACCATGGTCGTGTTGTCGCCGCCGAGCGCTTTGCGGTAGGCCTCCATCGAACGGTAGAAAGCGAAGAACTGCGGATCGCGGCCGAACGCGTCGGCGTAGATCTTCACCGACTGCGCGTCGCCCTCGCCTCGGACGATCTGCGACGTCTTCTGGGCCTCGGCGGTGATGACCGTGCGCTCGCGCTCGGCGCGGGCGCGGATGCGCTGGGCGATCTCGGCGCCCTCGGCGCGGGCCTGCTTGGCCTCGCGATCGCGCTCCGAGCGCATGCGTTGGAAGATCGCGTCGGAGTTGGCCTGCGGCAGGTCGGCGCGCCGCAGCCGGACGTCGATGACGGAGACGCCGAACCCCGATACCTCACCGTTCACCTGGTCGCGGATCTCCGACATGATCGCCGCGCGCTTCTCCGACAGGACGTCGAGCAGCGTGTAGTTGCCAATGACATTGCGCAACGAGCCATTGACGATGCGCGACAACCGCGCCTGCAGGCCCGACTCGTTGCCGACGGTTTGCAGGAATTTGAGCGGATCGTTGATGCGGTACCGGGCGACCGCGTCGACGACGATGCGCTTCTGGTCGGAGGCGATCACTTCCTCCGCCGGCGGATCGAGATCGAGCACGCGGTTGTCGATGTAGACGACGTTCTGCATCAGCGGGACCTTTAACTTGAGGCCCGGCTCCTTGATGACGCGCTTGAGTTCGCCGAACTGCAGCACCAGCGCCTGCTGGGTCTGATTGACGGTGAACAGGGATGTGGCGAGCGCCAGGAGCACCAGCGCCAGGACCGCCACGGCCGTAACCGCAAGGGTGTTGGTCTTCATGGCTGTGCCTCAGCGCCCGGTGGATGGGGAGGATTGGTTGCCGGACTGCTCCAGCGGCTTCGGCGTCGGAGCGAGACCCGGGAGCGGCAGGTAGGGAACCGCGCCGGAACCGACCTTCTGATCGAGGATCATCTTGTTCGCGTGGCTCAGGATCTGCTCCATCGTCTCGAGATAGATGCGACGCGTGGTGACGTCCTTCGCCTGGCGGTACTGCTCGTAGACGGAGAGGAAGCGCTGCGCGTCACCCTGGGCCCGCGCAACCACCTCCTGCTTGTAGGCCTCGCCCTCCTGGACGATGCGCTCGGCGTCGCCGCGGGCGCGCGGCAGGATGTCGTTGGCATAGCCCTCGGCCTCGTTGCGGGCGCGCTCGGCGTCGGCGCGGGCGCGCTGCACGTCGCGGAAAGCGTCGACCACCGGCGCCGGCGGATCGACCTTCTGCAGCTGGAGTTGCGTGATGTCGATGCCGCTGCCGTAATGATCGAGAATCTGCTGGAGCAGCCCGCGGGTGCTGACCTCGATCTGCGCGCGCTCCTCCGCCAGGACCTGCTGGATCTTGGAGCGGCCGATGACCTCGCGCATGGCCGACTCGGCCATCGCCTTCACCGTCTCTTCGGGATCGCGGACGTTGAACAGGAACTGGCCCGCGTCCTTGATGACCCAGAACACGGTGAAGTTGATGTCGACGATGTTCTCGTCGCCGGTCAGCATCAGCGCCTCTTCGGCGCGCGACGCGGAGCCCGACGCGTTGGCGCGGAAGCCGACATCGATGCGATTGACCGTGGTCACCTTCGGCGTCAGCACGGTCTCGATTGGGTACGGCAGGTGATAGTGAAGGCCCGACTGCGTGGTCCGGTCTGGCAGCCACTGGCCGAAGCGCAGGACGACGCCCTGCTCGTCCGGCTGGACGCGGTAGATGCCCGAGGCGAGCCACACCACGATCGCCGCGAGCACGATGAAGATGACGCTGCGCGAGCTGCTGGTGCCGCCCGGAAAGATCTTACGGAACCGGTCCTGGCTGCGCCGCAGCAGGTCCTCGAGATCGGGCGGCTGCGGGCCACGATTCCACGGGCCTTGACCGCCGGGTCCGCGACTACCGCCGCTGCCACCGCCGCCCCAAGGTCCCCCGCCCCCGCCGCCACCGCCACCGCCACCCTGATTCGTCCACGGCATTCTGACTCTCCGCTGAACCAACGCATTGCCCTCGTCCGTGTTGCCGGAGCGGGCCTCGCCTTATATGACAGGGGATAGGTAAGCGCAACGCGAGCCGGACCCGTTTCTTGCACTCGGGATTCCAACGGCTTGGCGCCTTCAGGACACCCGACATGCCCGATATCACCCGTGACGCCGTTTTGGCCGCTTTGGCGGCAGTCCGCGACGAGGAACGAGGCGGCGACATCGTCTCGCTCGGCATGGTGTCGGGCGTGGTCGTCAAAGGCACCAACATCGGCTTTTCGATCGAGGTCGAGCCGGAGCGCGGCCCGCGACTCGAGCCGCTGCGCAAGCGCGCCGAGAGCGCAGTGAAGGCGATTCCCGGCGTCACCTCGGTGACAGCGGTGCTGACCGCGGAACGGACGGCGGGTGCCTCGCCCCCGGGAACGCCCCAAGGATCGCCGATGCGCGCCTCCGGCCAGGGGTCGAGTCAGGCGGACATCGCTGCGGCGCGACGCCAGGCGATGACCGGCGCCGAGGGCGGCGGCCAGAAGGCGCCGCTGCCCGGCATCAAGCACGTGGTCGCGGTAGCCTCGGGCAAGGGCGGCGTCGGAAAGTCGACGGTCGCCACCAATCTCGCCGTGGCGCTCGCGAAGCTCGGACATTCGGTCGGCCTGCTCGACGCCGACATCTACGGTCCGTCGCAGCCGCGCATGATGGGCATCAGCGGTCGTCCGACGCCGAGCTCCGACGGCAAAAAGATGATGCCGATGGTGAACTACGGCGTGCGCTGCATGTCGATCGGCTTCCTCGTCAAGGAAGACACGCCGATGATCTGGCGCGGGCCGATGGTGATCGGCGCGCTCGAGCAGTTGCTGCGCGACGTCGCCTGGGGCGAGATCGACGTCCTCGTCGTCGACATGCCGCCCGGCACCGGCGACGCCCAGCTCACCATGTCGCAGCGGGTGCCGCTGGCCGGTGCCGTGATCGTCTCGACGCCGCAGGACATCGCGCTGCTCGACGCCCGCAAGGGCATCGCCATGTTCCGCAAGGTGGCGGTACCGATCCTCGGCATCGTCGAGAACATGTCGACGTTCGTGTGCCCGAACTGCGGCCACGAGAGCCAGATCTTCGCCCACGGCGGCGCGCGGCGCGAAGCAGAGCGTCTGAACGTGCCGTTCCTGGGCGAAATCCCGCTGGCGCTGCCGATTCGCGAGACCTCCGATGCGGGCCAGCCGATCGTCGCGTCGCAGCCGGGCGGCGAGCACGCGAAGGCATTCCTCGAAATTGCCGAAAAGATATGGGATCAGCTCGCCGGGGCCAGCCGGACCGGCCCTAAAATCGTCATAGAGTAACCGCACGTTCACCGGCTTCCCCCGAGGCTACGGTCCCGGGCGTCATGGCTACGAGCGTCGCGTGATCGATTTCGGCACCCTCATTCCTCGTCTGGTCCCCTCGGGCAACTCCATCAAGGAGGCGCACCAGGCCGCCCGCGTGCGCTGGCGGGCGCTCATGTGGGACCTCGAGCGCCGCAAGCTTCGCAACAACCAGATCGCGCTGATCGGCCTCGCCGCGGCGATGGGCATCGCCATCGGCGCCGGCGTTGTCGTGCTGCACGTCATGATGCAGTGGCTGCACGAGACGGTGTTTCGCATGCCGAGCGGCCAACTGCTGAGCGAGGGCATCGGACTCGACTGGCGCTACGTCATCGCGGTGCCGATCGTGGGCGGCCTCGTCGTCGGCCTCGTCACGGTGCTGATCCGCACCTGGCGACCCCGCGAAATGGTCGACGCGATCGAGGCCAATGCCCTCTATGGCGGACGGCTGTCGCTGGTCGACAGCATCAATCTCGCGATCCTGACTCTGTTGTCGGGCGGCTTCGGCGCCTCGGTCGGCATGGAGGCGGCGTACACCCAGATCGGCGCCGGACTCGCCTCGACCGCCGGTCGGGTGCTTCGGGTCCGACGCAGCGACCTGCGGACCTTGGTCGGCTGCGGCGCCGCGGCGGCCATCGCCGCGGCGTTCAACGCCCCGCTCGCCGGCGCGTTTTACGCTTTCGAGCTGGTGATAGGCATGTACTCGCCGGCGGTGCTGGCGCCTGTGACGGTCGCGGCGCTCGGCGGCGCCTTCACCTCGCGCTGGTTGCTGGGATCGGAGCCGATCTTCCTGACCGCGACATCGGTCCAGATCGGCGGCTGGGATTACGCGTTGTTCGGCCTGCTCGGCATCGCCGCGGCGGGCCTCGGCATCGCCATCATGATCGCCGTCACCTGGATCGAGCGTGGTTTCCGCGCCTGGTCGGTGCCGATCTGGCTGCGGCCGGCGATCGGCGGCGTGGTGCTCGGCGGCACCGCGTTCTTCTTCCCCCAGGTACTCGGCAGCGGCCACGGCGCCATGGAGGCGGTGCTCGGCCTCGGCTTCTCGCCGTTCGCGCTGCTGGCGCTGATCCCCGCCAAAGCCATGGCCTCGGCGGTGTCGATCGGCTCGGGTTTCCGCGGCGGCCTGTTCTCGACCTCGCTGTTCATCGGCACGCTGTTCGGCGGTGCCATCGGCGGGCTCGCGGCGCTGGCGCTGCCGTCGCTCCACCTCGACGTGCTCGCCTACACGCTGGTCGGCATGGGCGCGGTCGCCGCCGCGGTGGTCGGCGCGCCGGTGACGATGATCCTGCTGGTCCTCGAGATGACCGCCGACTTCTACGTCGCCATGGGCGTGATGGTGGCGGTGATCTTCGCCGTCACCGTGGTCCGCTTCACCTTCGGCTACTCGTTCGCGACCTGGCGCTTCCACATCCGCGGCGTGCCGATCCGCGGCGCCGCCGATATCGGCTGGATGCACGACCTCACCGTCGCCAAGATCATGCGGCGCGACGTCAACACCGTCCCGGAGACGATGTCGATTTCGGAGTTCCGCCGGCGCTTTGCGCTGGGCAGCGTGAAGTACGTCTTCGTGCTCGACGAGAATGGCCAGTATTCCGGGCTGGTGAACACCAGCGACGCCTACGTCGCCGACCTCGACGACGACGCCGACGTCAAGGCGATCCGCGAGCTCAAGCAGGACGAGGAGCAATACCTGCTGCCGAGCCAGATGGTGCGCGGGGCGCTCGAGCGGTTCGTCTCGTCGGAGCTCGAGACGCTGCCGGTGGTCGCGTCGATAGCCGACCGGCGGGTGATCGGATTTGTCACCGAGTCGTACGCGCTTCGCATGTATAACCAGGAGCTGGAGCGCGCCCGCGCCGAGGAGCTCGGCGACAGCATGCTGTTCGGGCCGCGATGAGCCGCTACAGCCACCCGAGACTGCGAAGGCTTTGGGCCATGACCGCGAGCGCAAGCGCAAGCAGCAGCACCGCGAAGCCTCTGTCGAGCGCCCCCTTGTAACGGGCAAGGCGCAGGGCGGCGGCGACGCCGAACCAGCCGCCCATCGCACCTCCGACCAGAAACAGGAGCGCAATGCGGATGTCGACGAGCCCGGCGACGGCATAGCTCGACGCCGTCGCGAAGCCGAAAGCGGCGATTCCCAGCAGCGACGACCCGATTGCATTGAGGGTCGCCATTCCCGACCCGGCGATCAGTCCGGGCACGATCAGGAAGCCGCCGCCGATACCGAGGAAGCCCGACAGCGCGCCCGCGGCAAACCCGAGGACGACGAGGCGCGCGGCGATCACCGGCGTAATCCGCACGCCGGGATCGCCTTCGGCGGAACGACCGCGCAGGAGCGCGAAACCGACGCCGAGCATGGCGACGGCAAAGGCCAGCAGAAGCAACCGTCCGTCGACGCCCTGGCCGACACGGGCGCCGACCAGTGCGCCGGCGACGCCAGCCGCGGCGAACACCGTCGCGCACGGCCACTTGACCGTTCCCGCCCGCGCGTGGTGCAGCAGATTGACCGCCGCGTTGGCGGCAACCGCGAGTGCCGCCGTGCCGAGCGCGCGGTGCGGATCGGCAATGCCGACGACATAGTGGAGCAGCGGCACTGCGAGGATCGATCCTCCACCGCCGATCACCGACAGCACGAAGCCGACGAGTGCTCCAGACAACGCCGCGGTGAGCTCGGTCATCGCCGCCTCAGGCCGAGGCGTTCGCCCGGCGGTTCCACGGCATCAGCGCCAGCACCCGCGCAAGGCCGCAGAATCCGGTGACCCCGGCAAACATCAATCCGGCACCAACAAAGGCGGCGATGCCGATCAGCCAGGGTGACAGCGTCAGGGCGCCGGTGACGCTCAGCACGACGAGGGCGCCGGCCGCGATCATCACCTGCCGCTGGAGGTCGATCGGCGCCGAGCGGTCGACGTCCACCGGGAAGCCGCCGCGCTTCCACGCGTCGAGGCCGCCCTCGAGCACATACGCTTCGCGGCATCCTGCCGCGGAAAGCCGGGCGGCATTCGACCGCGTGCGACCGCCGCTCTTGCAATGAAATACGACGACACGGTCACGCAGCCGCTCGCTCTGGGCCTCGAATGACGACAGCGGCATCGCCACGGAGCCCGGAATGCGCTCGCGCGCCCGTTCCGACGGCTCGCGAATGTCGATCAACATCGCGTCGCCCGCGGCGAGCCAGCGAGCGACGGTTTCGGGGGAAGCGGAACGCGGATTCTCGGTCATGTAAGCTCCTCAGGCGCAGAATTCACGGTGAAGCACGGCAATGATCTTGTGGACGCGCGGGTCGGCGATCCGATAGTGGATGGTCTGGCCATCCCGGCGCGTCTTGACGAGGCCTTCTTCGCGCAGCCGCGCGAGGTGCTGAGAAAGCGCCGAAAGACTCAATGATTCGGCGGCGGCGAGCTCGCCTACGGTATGCTCACGCTCGACGAGGCGGCACAGCGTGGCGAGACGCCGCGGATTTGCCAGCGCTTCCAGCAGCCGCGCCGCCTCTTCCGCCCTTTCGGCCAGCTTTTCGGGCTTTTTTGCGCCACGGGTCATCGATGGCTCCAAATGCTTTAGTTGACACTAAATTAGGTACGACTAAATAATTGTCAACCCTGGCCGCAACGAGAAATCCGGCCGGAACCCAAAGGTGACGCATGCCCGTTGAGATCAGGGCGTTCTTCCACGAACCGACCCATTCGGTGGCCTATCTGGTGTGGGACGGCGACACCCGGCGCGCCGCGATCATCGACAGCGTGCTCGACTACGACGGCGCGGCCGCCAAGACGTCGACCGCGTTCGTCGACACCATCGCCGAGGCCGTGACCGACGAGCGCCTTCAGGTCGACTGGCTGCTCGAAACCCACATCCATGCCGACCACATGGCCGGTATCCACGCGCTCCAGGAAAAGGTCGGCGGCAAGACCGCGATCGGCGCCGGCATCGAGCAGGTTCAGCGCACCTTCAAGGACATCTTCGACCTCGACGACGTCACGCCCGACGGCTCGCAGTTCGACCGCCTGCTGGCGGACGGCGAGCGTCTGCCGCTCGGCAATCTCGCGATCGAGGCCATCGCTACGCCGGGCCACACGCCGGGTTTCACCAGCTACTTGATCGACGGCGCGGTGTTCGTCGGCGACACGCTCCTGATGCCCGACTACGGAACCGCACGCGCCGATTTCCCCGGCGGCGACGCGACGCTGCTCTACCGCTCGATCCATCGCCTCTTCCAGCTGCCGGACGACACCCGCGTCTTCGTTGGCCACGACTACAAGGCGCCGGGCCGCGCGAACTTCGCCTGGGAAACCACGATGGCCGAACAGCGCGCCCACAACATCCACATCCACGCGGGCATCGGCGAAGCGGAGTTCGTGAACATGCGCGTCGAGCGCGACAAGACGCTGACGCTGCCCACACTGATGCTGCCGTCGCTCCAGGTGAATGTCCGCGCGGGGCGCCTTCCGCCGGCCGAAAACGGCACGCGCTACTTCAAGATTCCGATCAACAAGTTCTAGCTGCGCACCCGCTTCGTTGTCCGGAACCTTTCCCGATCAGCGCCTGTTTCCAAAGTCAGTGCTTGTTTCCAAAGATTGTCGTGCAGCGGAGGGCTGGAAACATGATCCGCAAGCTCAGCTCGGGCGAGTACCGCATCTACTCGCGGAAAAAAGATCCCAGGACCGGCAAGCGTCGCAATCTCGGGACGTTCTCGAGCCGCAAGGCCGCGGAAAAGCACGAGCGGGCCGTCCAGTACTTCAAGCATCACGGCTGACGCGCCGCCGTCAATCGAGGGGTCCGTGAGCCGGGCGGCTAGGCGCGGCCCAGCGCGTCCATCAGCTCGCGCCACTCGCGGGCGCTCATGCCGCTCGAGGCCTGATCGACCTTCTCGCCGTCGAGCATGCGCTTGACCACCGCGAGCCCCGCCTTCGAGATGGTGACCGCGCCCATGCGGTACTGCTCGAACGCGTTGCAGGCCGCCGGCACCCAGCGCTTCACCGTCTCCAGCATCGCGTCGGCGTAGACGCGGATCTCGTACTGCGCGTGCGGATCGGCGCGCAGGCTGAGGAAGTGCAGGAGGTTGTGCAGGTCGACCTTCCAGTACCACTGCGTGTAGAAGTTGAGCGTGAGGTTCATGCGCGCGAGCTCGCGCGCGAGCCCCTGTCGCTCGGGATCGACCGCCGTTCCGGCCTCGCTCTCGTTGAGCATCTCCTGGTAGTGCTCGTAGGTGCGCTCGGAGTCTTCCTTCAGGAGCGCCAGAACGCGCTCGGCTTCCTTACCGGTCAACGCGTCGCCGCGGCCCTGGCGGTTCGACTTCGACTGGACGCCGAGATGCTCGGGCGACGGGATGTAGAACTCGCGGTCGAGGATCGAGTAGCGCGCCGAGTACTCGTTGACGTTGGCGGTGCGATGACGAATCCACTGGCGCGCGACAAAAATCGGCAGCTTCACGTGGTACTTGATCTCGCACATCTCGAACGGCGTCGTATGCCGGTGGCGCATCAGGTAGTTGATGAGCCCGGCGTCCTCCGACACCCGCTTGGTGCCCTTGCCGTAGGACACGCGCGCCGCCTGCACGATCGCCGCGTCGTCGCCCATGTAGTCGATGACGCGGACAAAACCGTGATCGAGCACGTTGAGCGGCTGATAGAGGATGTCCTCCAGCGCGGCGACAGTCGGGCGTTTGGTGGTGGCGCTCTGCGCCTGCGCGGCCTTGATTTCGGCGTCTTGTTCGGGAGTCAGCGGCATGGGCGTTACGAACTTTCTTGCGTGTGGCGCGGCACTGTAGCGGCTTCTCCAAATCGGAGCCAGCACCGGCGGCCGGCCGGACCGCACCGCGCCCCCCCGCTCCTTTCTTAAGGGAGCGAGGAGCTGGTGAGGGGCCGAGTGCGCCAACTCTGCCAAGCGGACGCACTCCGTCGTCGGCGGCTCCGGCAGGAGCCGCCTTTGTCGTCCCCGGTGAGGGTCAGTAAGGTGCCACGCTGCGTTGAAAGCGTAGCCGAGCTTACCGATGCTGCCTCGGTCGCGGATCGCGACGCTGGGTTATGTCGGTACCGAAAAGGAAGGTGCGTCGCGACCCGAAGGGGAAGCGTCGTTGCCTTACTCAATCCACCGCGCCGGTGTCCCATTGTCGGGGGCCTCTCGCGGTTTCATCGCTTCACTCGACGGGGCGCTAGGCCTAATAGCTCCCGGCCGCTTGTCGCGACGCGGTCAACATGCGCGCGCACAAAACCCCGCGCAAGGGGGCTGTGGAAAGATGGGAATTGCGACGACGATTCAATCTCTCATTCGTCATGCCCGCGCAGGCGGGCATCCAGAGCCGTCAGATTCCGTGCGGCCGCCCTGGACTCCCGCTCTTACGGGCGGGTTGCACCCCGCCCGTTCTTAAAAAGAGGGGCGCGGGAGTGACGAAAGAAACACGTGGATGCCCGCCTGCGCGGGCAACAAGCTCACTACTTCAGCGTCGGCATGACGAATTCGGCCCCACCCCGAATCCCGGCGGGCCAACGCGAGGTCACCGTTTTCAGGCGCGTGTAGAAGCGCACCCCCTCCATACCGTGGATGTGATGGTCGCCGAACAACGAGCGCTTCCATCCCCCGAAGCTGTAGAACGCCATCGGCACGGGGATCGGCACGTTGATGCCGATCATGCCCGCAGATACCCGGCTCACGAAAGAACGGGCGACATCGCCCTCACGCGTAAAGACCGCCGTGCCGTTGCCGAATTCGTGGTTGTTGACCAGTTCCAGCGCATCCTCGAAATCGTTCACGCGAACCACGCACAGCACAGGCCCGAATATCTCCTCCTTGTAGATGCGCATCTCGGGACGCACGTTGTCGAACAGCGAACCGCCGAGGAAATACCCTCGCTCATAGCCCTGCAGGTTGAGGCTGCGGCCGTCCACGACCAGGTCCGCGCCTTCCTTGACGCCGAGATCGACATATCCGCGGACCTTGTCGCGGTGCTGCGCGGACACCAGAGGGCCCATCTCGACCTCCGGGTCCGTACCGGGGCCTATCTTCAGCGCTCTGATTCGCGGTGTGAGCTTCTCGATGAGCGGGTCTGCGATCTTTCCGACAGCGACGGCGATGGAGATTGCCATGCAGCGCTCCCCCGCGGAGCCGTATGCCGCCCCCATAAGAGCGTCAGCCGCCTGCTCGAGATCGGCGTCCGGCATCACCACCATGTGGTTCTTGGCACCACCCAATGCCTGGACGCGCTTCCCCGCTGCGGTTCCCGTGCGATAGATGTGCTCAGCCACCGGCGTCGAGCCGACGAAGCTGATCGCTCCGATCTCAGGGTGCGCCAGGAGCGCATCGACCGCGGTTTTTCCACCGTTGACGACGTTGAGAACGCCCGGGGGCGCACCAGCTTCGAGAAACAGTTCGGCCAGACGTAACGAGCAGCTGGGGACTTTTTCGGAAGGCTTCAGGATGAACGTATTGCCGCACGTCACCGCGACGGGAAACATCCAAAGCGGGACCATCGCCGGGAAGTTGAACGGCGTGATCCCGGCGCAAACGCCGACAGGCTGACGCAGCGAATACGAATCGATATCCGTGCCGACGTTCTCGCTGTATTCGCCCTTCAGAAGATGCGGGATGCCGCAGGCGAACTCGACGACCTCGAGACCTCTTTGCAACGAGCCCTTCGCATCCGACAGGACTTTGCCGTGTTCCGTGGTGATCAGCTTCGCCAACTCGTCAAGGTGCTGCTCAACGAGGTCCTTGAAGCGAAACATGACGCGCGCTCGCCGAAGTGGCGTGGTTGCCATCCATCCGGGCAAGGCCCGGCGCGCCGCGGCAACCGCCGTGTCAACCTCCCCCGCTCCCGCCAACGGGACGCGCGCCACAGCCTGCCCGATCGCCGGATTGAAGACATCGGCGAATTGGTCGCTGAAGCCGTTCACGAACTTGCCGTCGATGAAGTGATGCAGATCTTTCACGTGCCGCCCGTCGCTCAGGACAATTGGGATTTGATTTCAAGGGTTTCACGGTAATAACCTTCCCAAGCCGGAGTCAATTCGGGATTGAGCGCGCCCGCCCTCTAAACCAGAAGACCCTCTTCCCAGGGATGCGCATCGCCCCGAGGCAAGGGGCACCCAATGGCCCCGAGCGTGATGAACTGGCAGGGCCCCTCTCACGGAAGGTGGTCTTTCGAGTTGGACCTCGCCCCCCTCACGGCCGGGCCGACCGCAGGCGGTGAAGCAGTGGCGACATTGCGCGTTGCGCCGTGGATCTCCACGGTCCCTTTTGGATCAGGGCTGCGATCGGATCGGACACCGTCTCTGATAGCTCCGTAACGAGAATGGACAGCGGCCATCGCCCGCGCACCAGATCGCCCGCCCCCTGTCGCGTGAAGACGTCGCGCAATGGCCTGTAACAAACGTCACCGCACAATTGCGCCTCGGCTCCCAGTGCAACCTTCAAGAAATTGAGACCGCACAAGCGCGTCGCCGTGATCCGATGGCTAAAACGCGGATTGCATTCGAGAAACTGGAAAATGCCAGTCTCATCCTCGAGCCGGCAATCGAAATTCACCATTCCCGTGTAGCGGACATGTTCGATGATCCGTCGTGCGGCGTCGTGCAGCTCGGGATTATCCCGGTATTCCGTTCTCCAATTCGCTCCACAGGCGAATGTCAGCGCGACGTCTACGTGTCCATCGATCGCGAATGCGATGTACCCCCAATCCTGGCCGGCCACGTACCGTTGCGCGATCAGACCAGCTCCCGCCTTGCGATGATGCCGATCCGATCTCAATCGGCGTAAGAGGCTCTCCGCGTTTTCCGCGATGATCACACCGTCACTGCCGCTCAGGTCCACCGGCTTCACCACGACGGGATAACCGAGCTCGCGTTCGACGCGCGCCAGGTCCAGCGTCTCTTTCGACTCGAAGAAAATGCTGTCGGGAGCAGGAATCCCGAGTGTGAGGCAAAGTTTCTGGAATCGCCATTTGTTGTCGAGCAGCGCAAGCGTCGCATTGTCCGGTGCCGGAAAAACGGGCGGCGACAATTCCGACCGTATTCCATTGAGCAGCATCACTCCCGCGACATCGGAGGCGACGACAAGATCGATGGGCTCTCGGCCATGCTGCGCGTTCACGAGCTGTAGAATTCGGTCAGCGGACTCAGTGGCGATATCCGGACTGACGTATAGCGTTTCACAATACTGCGAAAAGCGTATCGAGGAGCGGCGATCGCACATGAGCTTCACCCGCGCCCCCATGGCGTGCAGCGCTCGCAGCACCTCATAGGCCAATGGCCCGCGCATCGCGAGCAAGACGACGTTCGGTCCGCGCATGAGCGGGCTCCCTCCGATTCGCGTTGTTCACCTAGGCTGCATTGGGCTCCATGGGCTGGATCAACATCGTCATTTGCCTTTCGGAAACCTCATGCCGCCGGACGCATCGGGCGCTCCATCGCCGATGGCCTCGCCGCCAGACGCCACGGTCTCGACGCGAGATGCGCGGACAGACGGCGCGCCGCAAAGCCGGAGCCGAACACGAAGCGCAGCATCGGTCCGAAGCAATTCGCGGCGGCAGGGCCGATGAAATAGAGCCCAGGCAGGGACGCTTCGAACGTTGATGACAGGACGGGCGTGTTGCATACGTGACGGATCTGACCTTTCACCGCGTCAAGAAACGCCATTCGCGAAAGATCGACCCGGTAGCCGGTCGCGGCGATCACATGGTCGGTAAGGACCTTGTGTTCGACGTTGTCGCTGTTGCGCCTGAGGTCCAGTCGGGCCCGCCCACCTTGCGTCCCGATCGCGGTAACCGAGACGTTGGCCAGGACAGGGATATTGCGTTCGGCGTAGTCCCGCGTGAACCACCCGGCGGCAGGCCCGAGATGCTGCCGGACGACGGCCAATCGAAACCACTGCGGCATGACGTGAAAAAGCAGCGGCGCGTCCGTGCACAGGCGCGACCGCCACCCCTCACCGATGCCCGACATGGGCGCACGGATGCGGGCCCACAGTTCTCGCGGCTGGTGGACAGGGTTGCCGAATGCGATCCGGGACCGCCGCGTCACGACGCCAACCGATGCGCCGGCGCGATGCAGCAGCACCGCAAGATCGATCGCCGAGGCCCCGGCCCCGACGATCGTCACCTGTTGTCCGCGGAATCGGTCGAGCCGTCGATGGTGCGAACTGTGCGTCACGAGTTCGCGGGGGAGACCTTCGAACGTCGGCGGCAGGTAGGCGAAGGGGCTGATCCCCACCGCGCAGACCACTTTTCGGGCGCGGATGTCCTCGCCGTCGGCCAGCGTCAGCCGATAACCCGACTGCGTTTGCCTGATGGCGGCCACCGCACGCCTATCCACGTCCGGCACGCAGCGCCTCTGGAATGCCAGTCCGTAATCGCAGAACGTCCGCAAGGGGATCGGAAGCGGATAATCGTCGTAGGCAAGCCCATTGGACTCGCAAAACCGCTTCAGCGTGTAATGCCCATCGGGATCGCAGAGGTTAGTGGCGAAGCCGAAGGACTTGAGACGCATGTCTTCCGGCATCTTCGTGAGCCAGTTCTCCATCGGGATTCCGAAGACCCTGTGCTCCACGCCCAAGGGTTGAAGATGGGACGCCAGCGCGAGTCCGTATGGGCCGGCTCCGATGATTGCGACTTCGGTTTCCGTATAGGCCATCACGTCCCCCCTGCACGAAACCTCGTGCGCTGAATTGTTGACGTCAACCTTCGGCTAAACCGCGCTCTCGTGTTCGCTGCGTACATCAACAGTCGTGGCATGTCCTTCTGCCACGACCGCTCCCACAGGTGCACCGCGTAGCTCTCCCGGCCGATGTTTCCGCTGTTGGCCGGCTGATCCCATGGGATCGGATAAAACGCGGGCGTCGGATGAATGAAGATGCCGTTCACCCGCACGCCCTCGGGGGAATAGGTGGAGAGCCCCTCTTCCCGCAGAAGTTTTGTGATCAGCTTCGGTCCATACTTTGTCGGTCGATCAAGGCCGAGAGGAACCGAGCGGATGGCAATGATGCGCTCGTACGCCCGGCGGATGAACCAATGGTCCGGCGCGGCGCCGAAGACGGCATTATTGACCCAATCCGTCGGATGCCATTCGGCTTGAAAGCCAAAGAAGCAGCGATCTTTCAAAAGCGGGGCAAACGATTTGCGAGCCTCCATGTCTGTGTCGAGATAGATTCCGCCATGCTGAAGGACGGCTGACAGGCGGACGATGTCGGCAACCGTCGTCCAACGCCTGCGACGATATGCATTTGCGATGGCGGGAACTGAAAAATCGATGCTTCCCTCATTCCACGCAACGATCTTGAAATCCGGGTTGTGCCTTCGCCATGTCTCGATGAACGCGCGTTGCTTGTCGGGCAGTGCGCTGCCGACCCAGACGTAGTGAAGGATCTTGGGAATGACGGACACACTCATCGCTTCACCTGTGTTGCGAAGATCGGCATCGAGTCGAGGCCCCGCTTCAACAGCCCCTCGATGTAACCCGGCATGAATCGTCCGATCAGGAAGAGATAGGCCATGGCGCCCACCGCGATCTCGACGACGGGAAGCCACCGGCCGAAAAGGTCGAGCTGCTGCATCGCCATCAGGGTGGCCACCATGAAAGCACCGCTCGCCGCGACTTTTGCCCACTCGACCACCAGTCGCCTGGACTCGAAGCCGGAGGTCCTTTGAAGAACGGCAAGATGAATGGGAACGATCGCGAGCGGGAGCAGCGACCAGGCCAATCCCGCCGCGACGGTTCCCAGCGGCGCCGCCGCCGCGAACGCCGCCGTGGTCACGGCGAGCCGAACGAGTTCGAGTTTGGAGAACAGGTCAGGTCGTCCCCACGCGGACAACGCCTCTCCTGTGAAGGCCGTCAGGCTGAACGTGAACGCCGAAAGACACATCGCCTGCACGACCGGAACGCTGTCCACCCACTTTGCGCCGAACGCGGTGGGAACGAGAATCGTCGCAAGGACGCCCACACCGGCGACGATGGGAAGCCACGCCGATGTGACGCCGATAACGATGCGCTGGTATTCGGCGTTGAATTGAGCGTGCTCGGAGCGATGCGGTCGCAACAGAGATACGACAAGCAGGTCGACCGGGAGCACGGTCGCCGAGCTGAGGGCACTGAGAAGCCTTAGTGCCAGGGCATAAAATCCGAGCGACCGGGGATCGAGAAACGCGCCGAGAATCCACATGTCCACCTTGGACGTCGCAAACCCGGTTGCCATTGCCAGGCTGTAATGGACGCAGTAGCGCCCGAGTTCGACGAAGGCGGGGAACGAAAAGCGGAATTTCGGGCGCCATGAGCTCAGTGCGTAGAAAACAAGAACGGTTGCAACCCATTGCGCGACCTGCCCCAACGCAAGCGCCACGACGCCGAAGCCCCGCAGCGCCATCGGGATCGAGACGGCCGCGCCGACCAGATAGCCGATCACGGTCCGGGCCGCGAACGCCGACATATCCAGTTCGCGCCTGAAGAGCGCCATCGGAACGCTGACCAGGGCCATCGGCAGACAGACCAGCGCCATCCACTTAAGCGCTACGGCGAGTGGCGGATTTCGAAAGAATGCCGCCAACGCGTCGGCGGACCCGGCCATAATGGCCGCGAGACCCGCCCCGATCGCGAGGTTCGTCCAGAAGGCGGTCGATATGTGTTCCTCATCAATCGACGCGCGCTGAACGACGGCAGGAGCCAGACCTTGGAGCAGGAAGAAAGCCAGACTCACAAAGGTCGAGGCCAGCGCGAACGCACCGTATTCCTCCGGCGACAGAATGCGGGCGAGGACCAGGAATGTCGCAAACGACAGCACCTGACCTCCGCCCATATCGAGGACGGACCAGAACAGCCCGCTGACCGTGGATGCGCGCCTCATTTGAGCGCCATCTGCAGGTGAAGACGGGAGACGCGGCGGCCGAGCCAGAGAACCACCGCCCAGTCGCAGGCGAACACCAATATCCAGACCAGCAAGAAGACCTGAGGCGGCACGCCTGCGTAAGCGCCGAGAATCCCGATGCCGCCGATGAACGCTGAGATTGCGGCAAGCACGAACGAAATTGTGCCGGGAGCCAGACCTGCCTCTTCGAGGAGGTGGTGGATATGGTCCCGGGCGCCGGGAAGTGGATTTCGTCCGGACAGTAGTCGACGGAAGAAAAGACCGATGGTGTCGCTCACCGGCACGGCAACGACCAGACTGGATCCGATCACCGAAATGCCGTCACGCGACAGGTCGAAGCAGAGCCAGGCAATGGCATAACCGAGCATCAACGTTCCGGCATCGCCCATGAAGACCGCGGCCTTGTGACGCCAGGGCGTGCGCGAGTTGAAGACAAGGAAGGCAAGCACCGGCACGCCCAGCCGGATCACCAATCCGCCCAGATCGTGATCGCCCACGAGGGCGGCACCGATGACGAGCCAGCTCAACGCGACGACGATGAGCCAACCCGCCAAGCCATCGACGCCATCCGCATGGTTCACGGCGTTGATGATGCACACGACCATAAGGGTCGCGAGTGCCGCTCCGATCAGATCATCGACACGAAGAATCCCGCCTATATCCGTGATCGAGACTCCGGTGACGGCGATGAGCGTCCCGGCGAGGATCGTCTCGAACAGAAGCTTCTTCGCCGGATCGATATCGATGACATCGTCGACCGCACCGAGCACGGCGAGAAGTCCCATCGTCACGACGAGGAGCATATTGGGAGCTAGCAGATGCGGATCGAGACTGAGTCCCAGCACAAAGGCGCAGTAAATGCAGATCCCCCCGACGGTCGGCACCGCACCGATATGCTGTTTTCGCCCTCCGGGTCGGTCGAGGAGGTGCAACTTACCGGCGTGAGCGCTCGCTACGGCAATGAGCAGCAAGCTCAGGATTCCGGAATTCGCCAACTTCGGGATTATGTCGTCCATTTTGGCGCCTACCCCTAGATAAGGTTAGCCACTCATCGCGTACCGATGCTCCTCCACGTGTATAGCCGTCGCAGCCACCGTGCCGACGGCGTTCGACAACACGCCCGCAAGCACCGTGAGCAGCGCAAGTGCGTAGGGCGAGAAGGCTTCTTCCTGGAAGAAGCCATTCGCAAAACAGACCGCGAGTGCGATCGGGATGAGTCCCGCCGGACGGCGAAACTCGGCAATGGTCGCCCGGAACGGAATCCACAGGGCATAGAGAACGACGCCGGCGCCGATCCCCATCTGGTACAGCAGCACGCCGATCGCGCTCTCCAGCGCTTGATCGGCTCCGTACCGTTGAAATTCGGGCCAGCTGGTCGAGAGGTCCGCGGCGGTTACGCTCGACGAGAGGTTTCCGCCGACGCCGATGCCGTGTCCAAGGGGATCGCGCAGGAACCCGTCAATGCCGCCCATCAGCCCGATGACGTGATAGTCGCCGGCGGCCAGACCGTAGGAGATCACCGACACGATGTAGCCGACGCCGGCGACAGCTCCAAAGACGGCGAGGACCCGTCCGCCGAACAACCGGCCGACAATCCAAATGAACACCGTGGCGCCGAGCACGACGACGGCTCCCTTCACGCCGATCAAAAAGAGCAGTGGCAGCAGCATGACGGCGTACCAGAAGATTCCCAGCGAGGCCGCGACGAGGGCACCGATCGTCATCAGGTACGCATAGCTGATCGAGTGCATGTTCGGTCCGCCGAAGCGAATACTCGCGAGCCCGAAATCGCTGAAATTGAAAAACACGTTCGTGACGAACGCGACGACGTCCTCCGCGGTGCGGAAGTCCATATCCGGGCGCCCCGTCGGCGGCGTGTACTTGAGACGGTAGTAATCCGCTGCGTCGACCCAGTTGTAATAGCTCAGCGGCGCGGTCGCTTCCCAAAGCGTAAGGGCGACGCCCAGAGCCATCGACGTCAGATAGCACACGCCGATTTCGCGATAGCTGTGCTCGCGACCGACATCCCACCCGATGAGCAGGCACAGGATGGCCACGCTGGTGCTGCGGAAATAGACAGCGGCGGAACCGAACGACGATTGCGCCGCGCCGAACGCCGTGTACGCGATCACCGTCGCCAGTGCCGCCAGAACCACGACAAGCGTCCTCCTGCTCTCCTCCGCGCCCCACAGACGCCATGCGGCCGCGGCCGCCATGGCGAACGTCAGCGCGAAGCTGCTGCCGAGCAATTGCTGGTACACGGCGGCGTCGAGTTGTCCCGAAAAGATGCTGACGGCAAGGTTCTGGTAGAGCAGAAATTGCAGCCACACCGCGAAGCCGGCCAAGGGGTCGGCAATGTAGATCAGAGCGGCCAGCGGGATCGAGAGGCAGTAGGACGGAACGGCGCTGCCGAGTACGGCGGCAAGCCCGATATGGGAAAAGAGCAAGGCCAGACCAGCTGCCTGCCACGCCAGGAACGTGAGGACGGGATGCCGGACAGTGCTCGCCGAGATCACGGCCGCCCCTCCCGGGAGTAATAGCGCGAGACGTGCCTGGAATACGGGATGGCGTCGACGGAGCTGTATTTGGAGATGCGCTTCACATCCACCATGGTGAGCACGACGCCTGTGACCTTGGCGCCAAGGCTCCGCAGCTTCCGGTAGGCGGCAACCGCGGTGGCGCGCGGCGTCGAAGACCATTTGACGAAGAGCAAGGTCTCATCGGCAGCCAGTGCGAGAGACATCGTCTCGGGCGCCACCATAACCGGGGCGGTGTCGACAATGACGAGATCGAACTGCCGTCTCAGCTCGACCAGAATGTCGGCCATTCCCCGCGACGAGAGCAGCGCGGCCGGATTATCCGCCCCCGTGCCGCAGGTGATGATCGACAGTTCCGGAACCACTGTGTCCCGCAGGATGACGTCGGAGCTGTCCGCCTTCCCTCGCAGGACATCGGAGATTCCCGCCTCCTCCGCCAGTTCGAGGCGGACGCTCAGGTCCGAGCGCCGGAGGTCGCAGTCGATCAGAAGCGTCTTCTGGCCGCTCCGTGCCGCCATTCGCGCGAGGCACAGTCCGATCGTGGTTTTCCCCTCCTGCGGCAGCGCGGAGGCCACCACCACGCACTTGGCGGAATCTCGCGGAAAGATCCTCATGTACAGATCCGACACCGCCGACCCAATCATCGACGACGGATCGATCTCCCGATGACCTCCTCCGATCTTGGGAATGCTTCCCAGCGTCGGAATGGCCATGATGCGGCCAGCCTCGGACTGGGTTCGTATTCCGCGATTGCGTGCCTCCAGTAGCAGCGTGGTCAGCAACGACAGGGCACCGGCGAACCCAACGATCACCGGGATAGCGATGGCGTAAGCCGGGAAATACGGCCGCAGCGGATTTGATGCGTGCGAGATGACGCGCGCATCAGCGACCTGCACGGAGCCGCCGGCGGCAGTCTCCTTGCTCCGCTGCAGGAACACGTCGTAGACGTTCCTGGCGGCCTGCGCGTTCTGCTCGAGCTGTCCGAGTTGCACTTCGTCCTGCTGGACTTTCGCCATCACCGCCTTGAGGTCGTCGAGCTGTCCCCGCAAGCTCTTTTCCCGGTCGAGCGCGGTGTCGTATTCGCCCCGCACGCTGGCCGCGATGTTCTTCGCCTCGGCATCGATCCGGCCCTTGATGTCGCGCATCTGCGCCCGCGCCGCTCCGAGACGCGGATTTTCCTCGCCGAGTTGTTGAATGAGCGGTGTGATTTCGCCAGCCAGTTTCGCCTCGAGGATGAGCAGTTCCTGGATGACCCGCGACCCGAGCACCTGCGCGCTCGACCGCTTGTTCGGGTCCCTGGCCGCGCGCTCGACCTCGTGGAGCCGCGCCTCAGCCGAAATGCGATCGGCTATCGCCGCCGTGAGCGCGGAACTGGTCTCCGACATTTGCTGACGCACCAGAACGCTGTCACGGCCCTGCGTGAGGCTCGAGTTGGCGCGGAAGGCGGCGGCCTGCCCGGCAGATTGTGCGGCCGCCTGTTCCAGGCTCGCCAACTTGTCGGTGATACGACGATTGGCATCCTCGGTCGTGGTTTGCTTAAGCAACTCCTGGTTGTCGAGGTAACGCTGCGCCAATGCGTTCGCGAATCCCGCCGCCAGATCGGGCCGCCTCGAGGTAAAGGTGATGCTGATGGCGCGCGAGCGTCCGACCGACGCGATATGAAGATTCTGGTCGACGAGGTCGAGAACGCCGTTCCTGTACGCTTCGTCCGACAAGACGGGCGGCTGGATCGCGTTGCGGATCCGGAAAGCCAGGTCCTCCGGCAGCAGCGCATCCGTCAACGACAGGAGTCGAATCGCCACGCGCCGCTTCCACCCTGCCCTGTTCGGGTTGAATTCGGGGTTCTCCGCGACCTTGAGATCACGAGCCACCTCGCTCACGAGATCGCGCGACTGGAGGACCTGGATTTCGCTCGAGACCGTGTCGGGGTCCGTCGGCAACGACGGCATGACCGTATCCATCTTCACGACCTGCGGCGCCTGCCCTTCGATCATGACGATGGCGGTGGCCCTGTACTGGGGCGTGATGAGCGCCAACACCGTGACCGCCGTGATGACGAATACCGCAAATACCAGAAACGCAGCGAAACGGTGGCGCTTGAACGCCTGCCGGACGGTGCCGAGATAGTCCGATTCGTAGTCGGGCAGCACCGGTTCGGTTGTCTGCATTGTCGGCATGTGTGGATTCATGATCGCCTGCTCCGCCAATGTGAGCTGCCATAGACATGCACAAGCTCTAGCGCGAGAGACCGCAGGAATGGCGCGTACTCGACGATGTAGCGGTATCCCAAACGTCGCGGCTCACGTCCGATGCGATAAAGCCACCGAAGGTCGAGACGATTGATGAGGACGGGATAGAAATCGAAGCAAGTTACGAGTTGGTCGAGATAGCCGCCGCATGTGAATCCGGTGCCATGCCAGCCTGCGTCGGAGAGCGATGTCAGGAGTGCCTCTTGCCTTGGGGCTCCCATCCCGCAAACGACGATATCCGGATCCACGCCGATAACCGCGGACACGATCTGATCGGCAGATCGATATCCGTCGATGGCGGCAACGATGCGTAGCTGAGGGAAGTGATTGCGGATTCGATCAGCCGCCGCTGCGGCAACACCCGGTCGGCCTCCGACAAGCGCAATCGTGCGGTCGTTCCGTTGCGCAACTTCAAACACCGCCGGTCCGATACTCGTACTGTCGAAGCTGATCCTCGCCATTGGATACCGCCCGATCCAGCGGGCGGCCCACGTCAGGGCGATCCCGTCGCAGAACACGAGGTCCATGCGCTCCAGGTTCGAGCGATACGTCCGATCGCTTTGGATAAGTTTGACCGCGAGGGGATTGGCGAAGGACACCAGGAATGGTGTGCGAGGCCGCCTCCTGAGGCGCGGCTCCACCAACGTTTCGGCGTATCGCAGGGAATGGGCGGGGGTGAGCGGCAGGCCGAGAATGCGGATGACGGCGTCGGAGACCGGGTTCTCACGGATGCCGGTACCGTCGACGTTCCCTCTACGCGTAGAGCGATTCGGCGTATCACAGCAGTCCATAAACTCCCCATCGCTATTCATGAAATAGCGCGCTCAAAACGAGCGACTTAACTGATCACCTGCCTCCGCGTTCCCTTACATGCGCGCCGGACGCGTCGCCCGTTCATCCCTTGAATGGGCAATTGCCTGCTCTTTAGAACAGGCGTGTCCGCGCTTTGCTCCTTGCGTACGTCGACCGTAGTGCCATTGCGTCCCCCGTTCCGCGCACGCGCTCAGTCCAGGAACAGACGCATTCGCTCAGGTGTCGGCGTGGTGACTCCACACTTCCCGCCAGGGCGCCGAGTTTCACTGGAGTAGGCAGGTGTTCTTTCGGGCCCAACCGTGTCCACCTTTTGGAACAGGCCCGTCACGACGGCGCGTATAAGGCTTAGCGCGTTGCCGACGCCGGACCGGACGTCTTGGGAGACTCAGGGGGCCCGCATGTCTCGATCGTTCGCACAGGGGCGCGTATTCGGCAGGCGGTACATGTTGGCCGCCATCGCGTCGCTAGCCTTGCTTTGCACCGCGGCTGCGCTTCGTCACGCAAACGGACGCGACGAGCTGGATCTCACGGGCTACAAGCTCACGTTCGACGAGGAATTCAATCGATTTAGCGCGTCGCCCGACGGGGTCGGCACGACATGGGAAACCAAATATTTCTGGGGAGGCCGCCAGCTCTCGGGGGCCAGCGACTACTACCTCGATGAGAGCGTCGGGCGAGTCGGCCAGTCGCCGTACAGCGTTGCGCAAGGGGTACTCACCATCCGCGCCAGTTCCACGTCGCCGGAGCTGAAGGCCGCCGGAGTGCCGACCCCCTTCACCACCGGCCAAATCGATACCCGCAATTCCTTTTCCCAGACATACGGGTACTTCGAGATACGGGCTCAGGTCTCCGGCACCCACGGAACGAACAGCGCATTCTGGTTGCTGCCCCACTCGGGTGCGTGGCCACCTGAGATCGACGTCGCCGAGGTGCTTGGCCGCGATCCGAGGACCGACGTCATCACGAATCACTCATCTTCCCCCAAATCCGCCCATCGAACGACGGCGACCGCGGGAGTCGATCTGAGCCAGGACTTCCACACCTATGGCCTGATGTGGACCCCGACAACGATGACGTTTTACCTGGACGGGATCGTCCGATACACGACGCCGACCCAGGCCGACGAGCATCAGCCGATGTACCTCCTGGCGACCCTGGGAGTCGGGGGATCGTGGGCAGGCAATCCGCCCGCGACGAATTTCAGCGCCGAGATGAAGATCGATTACATCCGTGCCTATTCCAACGATCCGAACGCCACGGCTGTCGCGCCGCAGGCGGGATGCGCGTCGGACCGCGGCGCCGCCGCCGCACAACGCGAATAGGAGAAAGCGCCCGGCCTCAATAAGACAGGGCGGCAACAAATGGCGTCGCGCGAATTGTGATCCTACATGCCGGATCGCGAGTCGCGCGCCAACCGGCTTCGCTTTTTCTTGCTCGCCTTCTGTCGGCGGCCACTCCCATCTCATGCGATGAGATTGCGCGCGGTCATCAATTACCGCATGCGATCACTTCTTTGTCAGCATTCCCGCGACGGGTCGCGATTCGCGCGGCCGAGACGGCGGATTCTCCGCTGTTCGCGGATACCGTGCGTGTCGCCGTGCGCGCGCAAGTCACGATTTAATGATTATGAACGTCGAGCGCTTCCGGTTTTCTCTTTTGGCACTGTTCAGCCCCGTTGGGGCATATGTGTCAGGAGAATTGTTACTAATGGCCGTCGATCTAACTGGCTTCCATCTCACCTTCGACGACGAATTCAACACCTTCAGCGCCTCACCAAATGGCACCGGCACAAAGTGGGAGACGAAATACTTCTGGGGTGGCCGTCAGCTTAACGGCGCCAGCGACTACTACCTTGATGGCAGCGTCGGCGGACTTGGCGAGACGCCGTACTCACTTGCCAATGGTGCTCTCGACATCCACGCCCAACCAACGACGCCGGAGCTGCAGGCCGCCGGCGTGACCGCCTCCTTCACCACCGGTCAGATCGATACCCATAACTCCTTTTCGCAGGAGTACGGCTACTTTGAGATGCGAGCGCAGATTTCCGGCTCGTACGGAACGAACAGCGCGTTTTGGTTGCTTCCGGAGTCGGGTGCCTGGCCGCCCGAAATCGACGTCACCGAGGTGCTCGGCCGGGATCCCAAGACCGACGTCATGACGAACCACACGGGCAGCACTGCGCCCAGCTCGTGGGCCAACAACGGAACGGACCTGAGTCAGGGCTATCACACCTACGGGCTGATGTGGACGCCGACGACGATGACGTTCTACCTGGACGGCGTCGCTCAATACACCACGCCGACCGGCGCCGACGAGCATCAGCCGATGTACATTCTCGCCACCTTGGGCGTCGGCGGATCGTGGGCGGGAAATCCGTCGACGACGAATTTCAGCGCCGACATGAAGATCGACTACATTCGCGCCTACTCGAGCGACAGCGCGATTCCCGCCGTCAGCCTCGATCACGTGTCCTCTCCCGATGGGGTCGACACCACACCTTACGGAGCCACGACGGCCGACGGCCTGCTGACTCAAACGACGCCGACACCGCCCGCAACCGGGTCGAGCCTGTCGGTTCGCGTCTCCGAGGACGCCTACAACGGCGACGCGCAGTTCATCGTCCATGTCGACGGCCAGCAGATCGGCGGCACCTACACGGCGACGGCCTCGCACGCCGCCGGCCAGTGGCAGGACATCGCGATCGGCGGCACCTATTCCACCGGTCCGCACACGATCGACGTCCAGTTCATCAACGACGCGTGGGGCGGTACCAGCACGACGGATCGCAACCTCTACGTCCAATCTGTGACGATGAACGGCGAGACCATCTCGCATGGTACGGCCTCGTCGACAGTTGCATCCTATCCGTCCGACGGTTCCACGGAGCTGTTCGGCAACGGCGCGGTCACGTACTCCGCAACTGGGACCACGACTTCGCCGACGCCGACGCCGACCCCTGCGACGGGCACCCTGGTTCTCCATGTGTCGGAAGACGCTTACAAGGGCAATGCTCAGTTCACGGTGTTCGTCGACGGTCACCAGATCGGCGGCACCCAGACAGCGACCGCGCTCCACAGCAAGGGACAGTGGCAGGACATCACGCTCACCGGACCATTTGACAACGGACCGCACACGATCGACGTGAACTTCATCAACGATCTCTACAGCCCCGGCAAGCACGGCGGAGATCGCAACCTCTACGTGCAGTCGGTGACGATTGACGGTGAAACGGTCGCCGCCACCAGCGGCACCAATACCGCTGGCCCGATGGATCCGAACGCGGCGGATATGCTCGGAAACGGCACCCTCGAACTCCACAGCCACGGCAACTCTCTCTGGGTTTCGTAGCGTAAGCGCTTGTTGCTGGCCACCGTCAGTGGTGGCCAGCAACTTGCGGCCCGCGCCCCACTGTTTCAGTTCTGCTTGTAAAGGTTCTGCAGCCGCGCACGCACGACCTCAGGTGCCGTGTAAACGCTGCGGACAATGGCGAGAAGGTCGTCGCCGCTCTTCGGCGTCGCGTCGACGTCGAAATGCAGCTTCTCCGCTTCCTGGACAAATGCCGGGTCGGTGAAGGTGGCCATGACCGCGGCGCGCATCACCGACACGTTTTCAGGATCGGCGGCCGGAGGCATCGTGAAGGGTCGGCCCATATCCAGCGGTGCCGCCGCTGCGTCGAGCAGCATGCGGTCTTCGTCGTTTTTCACGAGGTCGCGGGCGACGGGAACGTTGGGCAGATCGGGCGCCGGATTACGTCCGTACTGCACCAGGATCCGTACTTTCTTTTCGGCCAGCCAATCGGCCTTGGTCGATTTGAGGCTGTTCCACAGCGTGCTCGGGAAACCCTCAGTCTCGCCGCGTTCCATAGCCAGAAAGGCCGACGCCATTCCCGCGTAGCCCTGAAGCAGCCGGAATCGGACGCCGAGAACGTCGTTGAGTAGACGGCCGTAGAATGTCGCCGACGAGCTACTGTTGCCGACGCCCATGATCAGCTCGCGGTTCCTAGCGTCCTCGATCGAGTACACCGGAACCGTGTGCCAGACGAGTACCAAGCCCACCTCCGTCGACGGCGATCCAAGCCAGTTGAACGTCGTCGGATCGAAGTCCGCCTGGGGCACGCCGAGCAGCGGCGCGAACGCAACGGCGTTGTTGATGGCTCCGATGACGGTGCTCTCGCCACGAACCACCGTGGAGAGATACAGCGGGATCTTGATCGTCGCGCCGGGCATGGTCTGGACGACGGCGGTCAAGCCGCCGTCGATGTGCGTAGGAAGATGCCGCGCGACGAGACGCGCTGTGGCGTCGTAGCCGCTGCCGCTCTCCGAGGTCAGAATCCGGATAGTTTTTCCTTTGTAGAAACTGTCTCCGAACCCCGAGGACGAATGCGCAGCAACACCGACAATTGCCGCCAGCACCGTCGCCGCCAAGCGCCCTAGTCCAACCATCCCGATCCTCCGAGCGCTGTGTCCGGTCAGTGGTCCTGAGAGGCGCGGATCCGTCCTGTCACCGATGCAGAGGCGCCCGGCATCGCAAGCCGCTCTGGCCCGCCGAACACCAGCCCACGCTTCTTCAGCAGCGGCGACACCAACTGGTCGAAGCGCCGTAGGCCTTCGATGAAATCCGGAAACACGAACATGATGCCGTCGACGTCGCCGTCGACAGCCAGTTCCTCGAGCATGGCCGCGACCTTCTCGGGACCGGCGATGAAGGGCACGCCGCCGTAGAAGATACGCACGTCGTCGGAGGCATAGCGGGCCTGCAGGCCTTCCTTCCGGACACCTTTTTTGTCGTCGGCGCGCAGGTGGTAAATGTTTTCGATGGCGGCAAGATCGGCGCCCGCCTTGTAATGCGCGAAGATCCTCTGCGCGTCGTCATCACTGTCGCCCAAAATGAGCGAGACAAGGGTATGGGTGCGCACCGACCGCCCTCGCCCGGCCGCCACTTCCTTGATGCGTCGGCTCGTCTTCTTCTTCAGTTCGAGAGTGGATCCGCCGAAAAAGCCGTCGGTGCAATGGTCGGCGATGAACTGGAAGCCGCGCTCCGACGATGAAGCGCACACGACCGGCAGCTCGCCCTGGACCGGCTTCGGAAACGACTGACAGTCGTCGAGCGTGAAATACTTTCCGTGCGACGTAACGCTGTCCTCGGTCCACAGGCGCCGCACGACGGTCATCCACTCTTCGGTGTAGTCGTACCGGAACTCCTCGAAGTTCTCCGGGTAAAGGCCCATCTGGGCGTATTCGTTGCGGTTGCCGGCGCTAACGATGTTGATCCCCATGCGGCCGCCGGACACGTCGTCCATCGTCGCCGCGATCTTCGCGAACACCGCGGGATGCATCAGCGCCGGAGACACCGACGCGATCATGCGCAGGTCGGGCACCGCCGCGGCGAGCCCCGTCATCAACGTCATCGACTCGATCGAGTACTTCCAGAATTCGGTGTCGCCGCCGAAACCGCGCCACTTCCCCATCGCAAACAGGTAGCTGAAGCCGATCTCTCCGGCGAGGCGACCAATCCTCAAATTGAGGTCGTAGGTCGGCATGAACTGCGGCGAGTTCTTCGAAATGATCCAGCCATTGTTGGTGACCGGCATGAAGACGCCGAAATTGACGAACTTCGACATGACACCCCTCTGTCTTTGCCGACTATATTTCCGCCCGGGCGCGCATTAGCGGTTGCAAAACGTCTTTTGCTCCAGCGAGCCACTTTCCGACGATATCCGGGAGCTCGCTGAGCTTTGATTCCATGACGACGAGTCCGCGAACCGGGCAAGAACCGCCGAGCTCGATGAGGACCGGTCGCAGGTGTACCTCCACCGCGAGCGTGTGGATCGGCGCCGCCGCGACCATCATCGGGATCACGATCCGGCCGGCCAGGCCCTCCATCGGGATGCGATCGAGAAAGAGCTTCAGCACCCCGGTGAAGGCCGCCTTGTACACCGGGCTCGCGACGACCAGAACGTCCGCCTCAGCCACTTTCTGCAGGGCGTCGTTGACGAGCTTGCTGTCCCAGTCGAACAACCCCGCACCCAACGTCACGATATCGATCGACTCGGTCGCGATCTCGAGACCTTGCGCCTTGCCGAGCCCGTCGATCTGCCGTGCCACCTCTTCGGCGACGTGCAGGGTGCGGGACCCCGCCTTGGGATTTCCGACCAGCGTCAGGAGTTTCAACGTTCGAGCCATCCGCGTCTCTCCGTCTCCGCCCCGTTCAGGGCTGCTTGGGAGCCGTCACACTGGCCCCCTTGTAGTTGATTTCGCCTTTAAGCTTCTCGATCGAGTCGCGGGAGAGCGATGCAGCCTGAGCGATCAAGGAATCGATTTCCGCGCCGCCGACGGGATCGATGTCGAGCTGACTCTTCGCCGCCTGCCCGAGGAAGATGCTGTCTCTCGCGGTTACATCAAAAGCCCTACGCAAAGCCTCCATGCGCTGCTTCGGAACGCCAGGCCCGAGGGCAAACGGTCGGCCGATCCGCGTCTGTGCAAGGATGAACCGCCAGAAGTCGGTAACCTCCTGAACCGTAAGGCCCGGGACGACCCAGGCCGGATCGATGCGGTCGAGCACCAGCGGAACGTCGGGCAGATCGCGGTGCTTGCGCAGGCCAAATTGCACCAGAATGTCGGTCTCGGAGCGCCAGTTCGGGATCTTGCGCCGGGTGGATTCGAGCGAACTCTCCTGACCCTGGATCTCGCCGCGGGCAAACGCCAGATAGATGCCGTCCATGCCGCCGTAACCCTGGACGAGCTGAAACTTGGTGCCGATGGTGTTGTTGAGGAGCGCCGGGAAGATCACGCTGTCGGTGCCCGGCGACGTGGCGCCGATGATGACCGGCGTTTGCCGCGCGTCGGCCAGCGTCGGCGCCTTCGCCTTTTTGTCCGCGACCAGCAGCCCGATCTCCTCGAATAGGCTGCCGAGCCAGTTGAGCTTCACCGGATCGAACTGTGCCCCGCTGTGGCCGAGAATCTGGCTGAACGGCGCCGTGCGGTTGAGCGACACAATGACTGTGCCGTCCTGGGGCAGCGTGTTGTAGACGGCATTGATCGCCGTGATCGATCCGGCACCGGGCTTGTTCTGGACGATGACCTCGGGATTACCGGGGATGAACCGGACGATGTTTCGCGCCAGGAGCCGAGCATAGGCGTCGTAGCCGCTGCCGGCCTCGGAACCGACCACGAACGTCAGCCGCTTGCCGGAATAAAAGTCGCCGGTCGCGTCGGCGGCAGCCGCGCCGCTCCACGCGGTGCACAGCGCCGCCAGCATCAGCGCGTTGGCAAAAACGCGGTTCATCTGCGATCTCCACGGACTTCAGACATGAGCGCTCGACGACGCGAAGCGATAATCCGCGGCGATATCGGCGGCGTAGTGCTGGACGGCACGCGTCCGGTCGAAGCCGCCATTGAACGCGCGATGCAGAAAATCCATCTGCACGCGCCACGCCGATTCCGACTCCTCGTGACGATATCGCTCCAGCATGGTGTTGTTGAGGAAGCCGTGGGGCGCCCCCTGGTAGACGTTGATCTCGAATGTCTTGCCGCTCTGTTCGAGCAGATCGCGCATGCGGCGCACGTTCGACACCGGGATGTGATTGTCCTTCTCGCCGAACAGGCCGAGGACAGGGCAATCGATGTCAGCGATCACCTCGCCGAGCGGCCGCGGGAACAGCGGTCCCGCCTCGAACTCCCGGTTCGCCCCTGCCCCGTACCAGCAGATCGCCGCCGCGATCTCGCCCTTCTGCGCCGCCATCACCAAAGGATGCCGCCCGGTCTGGCACATCCCGAGCAACGCGATCTTGCTTCGGTCGACCGGGGCCTCCTCGGTCATGGTGCGGATGGCGGCGCGGACGTATTCGACCGATTGCGGATCGGTGAAATGAAAGCGCTTGGTGCCGTCGGCAAGCGCCGGCTGGAAGTCGCAGTTGAAGAAGCCGTTGATGGCAAATCCCGCCATGCCGAGACGGGCGAAGCGATCGGCCACATCCCGCGGATGCTGCACATAGCCATAGCGCTCATGAAGAATGATCACGCCCGGAACCTTGCCGCTCCCCGGCGGGAGGGCGAGATATCCCGGCATACCGTTGCCGCACGTGACGTCCCTGGAAACGATATCCGACACGCGTCCTCCTCCTGAACCCTACTTGGAATCCTGCTTGTAGAAATCGAGCAGCCGCTCGCGCACCAGCTTCGGCGCCCCGTAAACCTCCGTAACGATGGCCAACAGGTCGTCTCCCGTCTTCGGCTCGGCGTCAACCTCGAGCATCTGCTTGTGCGCCTCGGCGATGAACGCCGAGTCCTTGAACGTCGCCATCATCGCCGCCTCGATCACGCGCACGTTCTCGATCGGGACCTGAGGCGCCATCGCGAACGGCCGCCCCATCTCGAGCGGCGCCATGGCCGCATCGATGAGCACGCGGTCCTGATCATTCTTCGCCAGATCGCGCGCCACCGGCACGTCCGGCAGGTCTGGGCTGGGCTTGCGCCCGTACTGGAGGATCACCTTGACCTTATGATCGCGGATCCAGTCGGGCTTGGTCGCCTGCAGGCTGCTCCACAGTGCGCTCGGGAAGCCCTCGGTCTCCCCTCGTTCCATGGCGATGAACGCTTCGCCCATCCCCGAGTAGCCCGAGAGGAGCTTGAACTTCGTGCCGAGAACCGTGTTGAGGATGCGCCCGTAGAACGCCGCCGACGACCCGCCGCCGGAGGTCGCCATGATGACCTCGCGATTCCTGGCATCCTCGATCGAATTCACCGGCACCGTGTGCCAGATGACTGCCAGCCCAATCTCGGTCGACGGCGACCCCAGCCAGTGGAACTTCGTTGGGTCGAAGTCCGCCTGGGGCACGCCGAGCAGAGGAGCGAAGGCCACGGCGTTGTTGAAGGCGCCGATCACCGTGCTGTCGGTAGGCGCAACGGTGTACATGTGGAGCGGCAGTTTGACCGTGCCGGCGCCCGGCATGTTCTGGACGATCGCCTTGGCGTTGCCGCCGACGTGAGCCGGCAGGTGGCGCGCCAGAAGACGGGCCGTCACGTCGTACCCGCCGCCCGCGGCACCGCCGACGATGATGTGAATGATCTTGTCGTCGTAGAACGACGCGGCCGCCGCTGACTCCGTGCGAGACCACAGGGTGAGAACGCCGACAAGCGCGGCGATGGTCCAACGCCGTGGCAACCGCGCGCTCATTCGACCTCGAGCTCCTTGACCATGAACTCCGGATCCGCTTCAGGCGAGGACATCACCGCTGAGCAACCGCGATCTAGCCACCATAGCCTTCCAGCAAATGCGGGTGGCTTTTGTAGAGGTTGGTGATGAACCCGCTATCGTCGATCTCACGAAGCAGATGAACATCCCACAACGCCATCGGATGAATCCGCTTCGCGTCGCCGTTCTTTTCGTCGGCCTTTAAGGCCTCCTGGTACACGTTGTAGACCGCGGGCAACGACGGATAGAGCTTGGGTTCCAGGCGCGGCGCGAGGTCGTCATACACGCGCTGCGCACCGGCGAGGTCGAGGTTACCTTCCCGGTTATGCTTTGCCTGGATGATCTTGATGGTTTCATCGCGATGCATCTTGAAATAGGCAATTCCCTCGAGCACCGATTTGAGCATCTGCTTCACCATATCCGGATGCTCCGTGACGAATTTCATTGTCGAAGAAATCGTCATGAAAAAGATCATGTCCTGAGCAGGGATATCGATGACCTTCAGACCCAGGGGAGCGGCCAGTCCCAGTTCCGGCTCGCTCAGGAAGCAGGCATCGATATCGTTATCCAGCAACATCTGCGGCAGACGCTTGCGCCGACCGTACTGTGAACCGGCGGAATCTATCGCGCTCGCCACTTGAACGAGTTCCACCTGGTCCCGGTCCGGATCAATTCCGGCCTGCTTCAGATAGAGCCATGTGTTGTATCCAGGATGGCCATCTTTAGTGCCGAACTTCCTGTGGCGGACGTCTTCGAGCTTATCGATGCCGGCGTCCTTTCGGGTGACGAGCGAGATGCTGTTCTTCGACACGGTCTGGCCAAGATAGGTCCACGTATCCCCACGCGCCCGCGCCGCGTAGGTCGAAATGTGATTTCCCGACACGAACTCGACGTCACCCTTGAGAGCCAGGTCGTGCGCCTCATGCTTCCCGATAGGCTTGTCGAATTCCACGCTCAGACCATTGCGCTCCCAGGCTCCCGTTTCATTGATGACGTGCATCAGCGCGAGATGGCCCGAAGACCGATAGGGAAATTTGATGTGATCCATTGTCGTCCTCTTGAATTCGAAACGCGGTGGAAGGCGCATCTCGCGCGGGTTGGGGCAACGATCAGTTTGCCTTCAGGCCCTGGCGCAGCAGCATCTTCGGGATGTAGCTGACGACCTCGGGCGGCACCTGTCCGTAAGCCCGGGCCGCCACATCCACGCTTTCATGCGTGACCGTCGTGAACTCCACGGAAAATTTCTTGCCCTGCTCCAGGAATTCCGGATCTGAGGCGATCTCGCGGAAAGCCGAGCGGTAAACGTCGGTCACAGCCGCCGGCGTCTCCGGCGGAAGCGCCATCCAAACGAGCGTCGAACTGGCGTTGCACCAATAGGCAAACGCCTGTTGCGCCACCGGATCGCTGATTTTTCCGTCCATCGCCGCTCGGAAAAGCGGGACATGTGAAATCTCCTTGAGCGAGGATGGCCGTGTGCAGCGGGCGGTGCCCGACTGATAGAGCAGCGTGTACTTCTTCTGATCGAAGAGCGAATCGGTGAGCCCGGTGATCGAGAAGCCGGTCATGTCGACCTCGCCTCGCTCGAGCGCCAAAATCATCTGTGGCGTTGGACTGGGATAGCCGGCGACCCAGCGGACATTCCACCCGAGATATTCCTTGGCCCAGGCCGTTATCAGCATCGTGCTGTGGGGCAGACCGGCGGGTGCGCCCATGACAAGGGGTTGCGCCGTCTTGTCGTGAATCCGCGGCAATGCGTCCGTCCGGGCGATGAGGATTCCACCGCCGAGATCCACGCCCCCCACCATGTTGAATTGGGTTGGGTCGTACTGGGACTGCGGGACCCGATAATTCTCCGGATCGAGTTGGCTGATGGATGCGACGGCCACCGTCAATCCATCGGGTTTCACCCGCTGCGCGAAATAGTTCATCGCCGCCATGCTGTGCGAGCCCGGCCTGTTTTGCACAATGACCGTCGGCTTGCCCGGCAGATACTTGGCGAGGAACGTTCCCATGAGGCGCGCCGATGAATCGGTCGTACCACCGGTCTCGCTTCCGATAACGATCGTGACCGTCTTCCCCGCGAACGAAAGAGCCGCATCGGCGTTCGCAATACGATCGAAAGGTGGCAACGCAAGACACGCCGCAACAGCAACGAGAAGGGACATAACGCGACCAATCGGCCTCATGTTCTTCCTCCCTTTTGCCCAATCCCGCAGGCTTTCCCCAAGCCTGCGGTCAAGCACCTGCATCAGGCAAAATCGATTCCCGTAAGATTGGCGAAATGAATTTTGTCCTGCAGACGCGGTACCACCGTGAGGTGATAAAGCGCGTAATCCATTTCATAATCGGAATGCGCATAGATGCCGTCGACCGGCACCACGACTGAATAATTGTGCAACCGCGCTGCGGTCGTTGCGGTGTGGAGCATCGAGAAGTTGGCCGATCCTCCGACAAAAACGAGAGTCTTCGTCCCCCACTTCTGCAGCAGTGCCTGCAGTTCGCCATTCGCGAACTTGTCGTAGGCGTGCGGATAGAGCACCGGCTCATCTCCGTGCCGCCCCATCTGCCCTGCGATTTGATCTTCCGGAGACCCTTTATCCCAGGCCGGCACGATGAAAATCACATGTGCGCCGGCATCCCGCGCCCGCGCGAGGAATTTTGGCACAGTCTGGATGAGCGAATAGCCTGCATGGGTCGGCTCGACGCATTTGACATGCAAGTCGAGAACGATCACTGCGGTCTCGCTGGCGCGCAGGGTGACCGGCACCGGCGCGGTACTCTTGTTGCCTTTGCGTTTGGCCGGTCGACTGCTCTTGCCCGCCATACCCGATGTCGCATCGTCGACCACATCGGCATCGACGGTCACGCCGCAACCGGGGCAATACCGCTCCTCGAGCACGAGGCGCCCCTCGAGCAGCTCTCGATGCGGGCCCATGTTGCTCGGCGGCAGGCGCTTCACCGTGCAATGCTCGCGCCAGTCCTCGTCGGAGGGCGCGATCGCATAGCCGCAGCGGCTGCACCGGACCCATGTCGCGCCGCGATGATCGGCAAGCTCGAGGTTTTCGCGGAAGGGCCTGTTCACGACGCCTCCTTGAGATTTTCGAGCCGACGTCGGGCGCGCTCGCGCTCGGTCCCCTCCACGTTCATGCGCAGGGTCGCGGCGTCGATCACGACGCCGTACACATCGAAGGCCGCCTCGGCCGACACCAGTTCGTCCTCGACGTCGCGGCGCACCATCTCCGGATCGCGGTCGAGCGGCGAACCGTAGCCGCCACCCATCCCGAGCGTGTAGTAGAGCACGTCGTCGGCTTTGATCTCGAAGTCGGTGTAGGGAAGCACGCTGCGCGTCCCCCCGAGCTCGTCCATCGTTCCCGGCATCGTGTTGGCCTCGAGCGACTCGCTCAAGCTCGTTCCCTGGTGGAGCTCGACCACGCTCGGCGCGCCGGGGTAACCGCCGAAAATCCCCTTGCCGCCGTTGGTGAGACCAGCGACGCCATAGGCGACGCCATTGATCTTGCCTTCCGGCGCCTTGTGCACGGTGAACGCCATCTCCGCGCCGGTGCCGCCGCGAAACCGGCCGGCGCCCTGCCGGTCCGTTGCGTGGCGGCGGAACAGGAAGAGCATCGGGCAGTTCATCTCGAGCCACTCGACGTTCGCGCACGTCATGAAGTCGAGCTTCGAGGTCTCGACACCGTCCATGGTCGCCCGCGCGCCGCTGCCGCTGAGCGGCGACATCGCGAGGCTGGTCGAATAGAACGCACCCTGCTGGTTGATTCCCGACGTGCGCAGCCGCCGCCCACCCCAGATGCGCACCATCACTTCCTTTCGCCACTCGTCGCTGCCGGACAGGAGCCCGTTGAGCACCGAGACGACGAGGAACTTCGCGGTGGCGCCCCCCGACGTCGTGCTCATCGAGACTGGTGCCGGGTAGCGCGGATTCATCAAGCTACCCTCGGGAGCGACGGCCGTTATCGGCCGGAACAGGCCGTGGTTGCGCGGCAGATCGAAGGCCAGGGTCTCGGCGATCCCCTCGAAGCAGGCACCGAACGTCGCGTGATACGGCAGGTTGACGCCGGTGCTCGCCTGCGGATCGGTGCCGGCGAAGTCAAACTCGAGATTGCTGCCGGTCTTCTTGAGTTTGAGCCGGACCGTCCAGGTCTGCCGCCGCGATTCGATGGTCGCGCTGTCGCTCCACTCGCCGTCGGGAATCTGCTCGAGCCGCTTGCGCAGCGCGGCCTCGGAGTAATCGATCATCTGCTGGGTGACCGCGTCGATCAGCTCGGCGCCATAGGCGGCATACAGCTCCTGCATCCGGCTGCGGGCGACCGTATGCCCCGCGAGCTGGCAGTTGATGTCGAGCGCCACCATGTCGGGGCGCCGCGTCATGTTGATCAGGGTGTCGAACACGTCCTTGCGCAGCACGCCGCGGTCGACCAGCTTGATTCCGGGAACGCGAAGTCCTTCCTGGCAGATCTCCTTCGCGTCCGGCGAGTTCCCGCCCGGCGACAGCGCACCGATGTCCATCACGTGGACGAACGACGCACTCCAGCCGACGAGACGGCCTTCGAAGTGGATCGGCGAGACGATGTAGACGTCCGACTGATGGATCGCCGAGACATACGGATCGTTGAGGAAGAACGCGTCGCTCTCGTTGACGCCGTCGTACTTGGCGAAGCGCTCCATGATGCATTTGACGGTGAAGCCGCCGCAGGCGACGTGCCACGGCGCCGATTCGCCGGTAGCTAGGATTTCGCCGTTCGCGCGGTACAGCGACGCCATGTAGTCATGGAGCTGCGTGGTGTTCACCGTGCCGCCGACGCGCTCGATGGTCGAGCCCATCTCCTTGGCGATGCGCTGCAGGCGGTGCGACAGGATCTCGAAGGTGACGGGATCGACCGTGCCGACCGGAGCGCCGGGAAGGTTGGATACGTCAGACCGTGGCGGCATCGATCACCTCCCTGCGAACGACCGCGGCGCCGGCGACAGCGATCCGGACATTGCCGAACTCGTCGAGTGTGGCGCGGTCGCCCGGATTGACGACGATGGTGGTGATGGGCGTTTCGATGATCGCCGGCTCATTGATTTCCATCCCGGGCCGCATCGCGCCGACGTCGTAGAGTGCCGTGGGGACGAAGCGCCCGAACTCCTGAAAGTAAACCGGTCGCTCGCCCTTGCGCGCGGGCGCGGCGTCCTTGCCACCGAGCGCCTCCGGAAGCATCGCCGGCTTCGGCAGGAGCCCCGCCCCGGTGACGCGGAAGCTGACGATCTCCTTGCCCGCCGCACGGTACGCGGCACCCTTGCCGTACGCCTCCTCATAAAGCGCATCGAAGCGGGCGTAGAGCTTCTCGAGATCCTGATCGGTGAGATTGTGGAAGCCCGGATCGAGCGGGACGTTGAGCTCGTGGACCTGGTAGCGGTAGCGCATGTCGACACTGCGCCTGAGCGTGATGTCGCGCTCGCTGAAGCCGGCCTTGTGCAGGTTGGCGCGGATCTTCGCCACCAAAGGCGCGAAGACTGCGTTGATGCGCGACGGCTCCGCCGGCACCTGCACCCGCTCCGACAGGCCGTCCTCGTAGACGACGTCGGAGGCGACCAGGCCGACGGCACTGTGCACCGATGCCGTCGCCGGAACCACGACATGCTTCATCCCGAGTTCCGCGGCGAAGCGACTGGCATGGGCCGGGCACGCGCCGCCGAACGCAAACAGCGTGTCGCCGCGCGGATCGTGGCCGCGCTGGATGGTGGCGTTGCGGATGAGATCGGCCATCTGGGCGTTGACGATGCGGTGGATCGCATTCGCCGCCTCGGTCACCGTCATGCCGAGCGGCCCGGCAATCTTTTCCTGAATCGCGTTCCTGGCGCCCTCGATGTCGAGGTCGATCTGACCGCCGAGGAAATACTCGGGATTAAGGAAGCCGAGGATCAGGCTGGCGTCGGTCACCGTCGGTTCGGTCCCGCCACGGCGGTAGCAGACCGGCCCCGGACGAGCCCCGGCACCGCGCGGACCGACTTTGAGGAGCCCGGTGTCCGGCTCGATCCAAGCGATCGAACCGCCGCCGGCGCCGATCGATTCGACCCAGATCTTGGGCGACAGCAGGCGATGGCGCAGGAACGTCGGATGATAGTCGCGCTCGATCGCGCCGCCGCGGATCACGCCGACCTTGAAGGTGGTCCCACCCATATCGGCGGCGACGATGTCGGGAATGCCCGCGAGCTTGCCGGTGAACTGGCAGGCCACGACCCCCGAGGCCGGGCCCGACTCGATCGTGCCGACCGCCGTGCGTACCGTGGAATCGATGTCCAGAACCCCGCCGTAGGCCTGCATGATCAGCGGCTCGCGAGTCAGTCCGTTCTGGCGGAGGAGATCGCGAAGGTTATGCAGGTAAGTCCCGATCTTGGGGCCGATGTAGGCGTTGAAGACGGTCGTCGCGGTGCGTTCGTATTCCCCCTGGAACGACGCAGCATCGCTCGACAGGCTGACGAACAGATTCGGGAACTCGGCCCGGATGTGATCGCCGATGAAGCGTTCGTGGGCATTGTTCGAGATCGACCACAGCAGGGCGACGGCGACGGATTCGGCGCCACGGTCGACGACCTTCCGAACCGCGGCCGAGACATCCTCGGGCTTGAGAGAGACGAGAACCTCGCCCTCGAAATCGATACGCTCGTCAACCTCGGCGATCAGGCGCTTCGGCACGAACGGTTCGGGTTTCGTCAGGGCGGAGGAGTGATTCGCCTCGGCGTCCGGCAGGCCCGCGGTGATGCCGCCACGCATCATCAGCATGGCGTCGCCGAAGCCCTTGGTGGCGATCAAACCGGTGGCCGCTCCGGAGCGGGTGATGAGCGTGTTATCGCCGATGGTGCACGCGTGATAGAACAGCCGGGTCGCACCGAGGAGCGCGTCCAGCCCGACGCCGACGTTACGCGCCGCGTCCTTCACCGCGTCCACGACCCCCACCGCGAACTCGGGCGGCGTGGACGACGCCTTGCCGAATGTCATGCGGCCCTGATCATCGGCGACAACGCAGTCGGTGAAGGTGCCGCCGATGTCGACTCCAACGACGTAACTGCCTGACATGCGGACTCCCATCCTGCCGCTTCGCCTGAACGTCGGTGCGACGGCTCGCTTTCCTCGCATTCTTGGCTCAATGGCGCTTCCCGCAAGGCTTAAGAGCGATTAATCTTGTCAACCCACGGTTGACAAGCGCCGGGACATGCCATGGATCGCTACAAGCTGATGGAAACCTTCGAGTCGGTCGTTCGCCTGAACGGCTACACGCCGGCAGCGAAGGAGCTCGGCGTCACCCGGGCGATGGTCAGCAAGCGCATCCTCGAGCTCGAGGGCCTGCTGAACGTGAAGCTGTTGACCCGGACCACTCAGCGCATCGGAACCACCGCGGCGGGAGTCGAGTACTACCGGAGCTGCGCCGCCGTGCTCGCCGACGTGCGCGTGATCGAAGAGCGCCTGATGTCCCGTCGGCGCGACGTCAAGGGCGAACTCCGCGTGCTCTCGTCGCGCACCTTCGGAGAGACGGTGCTGGCTCCCCTGCTCGCGCGTTTCTGCACCGACTATCCGGGCATTCGCCCCTACCTCGCGCTGCGCGAGCTTGGGAGCGACGAGCACGATCTGATCTCGCGCGGCTTCGACGTGGCGATCCGGCCGCAGCAGGTGAACATCGCCTCACTGGTGGCCAGGCCTCTCGCCGCTCTGCCGCGGATCATCGTCGCCACCCCGGCGTACGTCGACAGCCACGGGATGCCGAAGGTCCCCACCGATCTCAGCGCGCACAATTGTCTGATGCCGAACGGCGAAGCCAGTAACCGCTGGGAGTTCACCGGTCCGCGCGGGCGCGAGACGATCGACGTGTCGGGGTCCTTCCGGTCCAGCAGCAATGCCGTGATCCGCCATGCCGTGCTCGCCGGCCTGGGGATCGGTCTGGTCGGCGCGTACATCGTCGACGACGACCTCGCCTCCGGGCGGATGGTGCGGTTGCTCGAAGGCTACCGCCTCAGCGAACGCACCCTGTATGCGCTCTATCAGAAGGACCGTTATCAACCGCGCCGCGTGCGGCTTTTCATCGATTTCCTCTCGCGCTCTCTGAAGGGGCGCGGAGCGCTCGCCGCACGCGAATAACTACTCACGTCGCGCCAGCCGCGGTTCACACTCGTGCCCCCGGACGCCCGTGCTAGTATTCCGCAAAACAAAACTGCGGGGGCTGCACCATGGCGCGTTCCTTCTTCATTGGGTTGACGGCGTTATCGGCGATCGTTCTGTCGCAGGCCGCATCGGCGCAGCCTGCGGCCGAGTTCTACAAGAACCGCCACATCGATCTCGTGGTCGCGACCACACCGGGCGGCGGCTACGACGTCATGGCCCGGATCTTCGCGCGCCACATGCCCCGCTTCCTGCCGGGTAACCCCTCGATCGTGGTCAAGAACGTCCCAGGCGCAGGCGGAATTTCCGCCGCCAACAATCTCTACAGCGTCGCCCCCAAGGACGGCAGCGTGTTCGCCGCCGAGCTCCAGGGCGTCGCCTTTCAGCCGCTGTTCGGTGAAAAGGCCGCCCGCTACGACGCCACGAAGTTCACCTGGATCGGCAACGCGAACAGCGAGATCGGGACATTCTTCGTCTGGCACACGTCGCCGGTGAAGACCGTCGCCGATCTCAAAGCGCGCGACATTCCCGCGGCGGCGACCGACGGCGGTTCTGCGACGGCATTCAACTATCGCGTTCTGAACAACCTTCTCGGGACCAAAATCAAGATCGTCACCGGATATCCCGGCTCGAACGAATCCTTCCTTGCGCTCGAGCGTGGCGAGGTCGAAGGGTTCTTCTCGGTGTGGTCGACGGTTCGCGCGCGCGGCAACCTGATCAAGGACAAGCAGGTGCGAGTCATCGTGCAGATCGCGCTGGACAAGGCGTCCGACCTGCCCGACGTCCCGCTCGCCTCTGAGTTCGTCAAAGACAAGATCGATCGCGAAGCGCTCGATCTCGCGGTCGCCCCGGGCGCGCTCGGGCGCCCCTACATCGCGCCGCCGGATATTCCGGCCGATCGCGCCAAGGCACTGCGCGACGCCTTTGTGTCCAGCGCCAAGGACCCCGATTTCCTGGGGGAAATCCAAAAGGCCGGCCTCGAGGTCAGCAACGTGATGTCCGGCGAGGACGCGCTCGCGCTGCTCAAGCGCTTCTACTCGGCGTCGCCCGAGGCGATCGCCAAGGTCAGCGCGATGACGAAGGGCTGATTCTCCGCTAGATGCCGAAGAAGGCGCGGGCGTTCTCGCGCAGCACCTTCGACTTGTCGGCCTCGGAGAGATCGTTGCGCTCGGCGACCTCCTCGATCTCATGGATGGCGTGCGGCAGATCGACTTCGTGGGGGTAGTCGGAGGCATAGGCGAACGCCTCGGCGCCGATGCGCCCTGCGACGTGCGCCAGCGTCTCCTCGGATCCCTCGCATCCGACCAGAATGCGGCCGTCGCCGAGATAGTCCTCGGGCGTCTTCTTCGGCAGATCGATCTTGTCGTAGTAGCTCTTGTCGCGGTGCATGCGGTCGAGCAGGAACGCAAGCCAGCCACAGCCGCCCTCCATGAACCCGAACTTGAGGCTCGGGAAACGATCCATCGTGCCGTGATAGATCAGCGCGACGAGCGCGGTCGCGAGCGGCAGCGTGTGATGAAGGGCGTGGCGCGCCGGGTAATTGGTGAAGCTGTCGAAGCCGATCCCGCGCGACGAGCCTCCGTGAATGCACAGCACGCAGCCGAGGTCGGCCGCGGTGCGATAGACCGGATCGTAGAAGGCGTGCCCGAGGTGAAGCGGCAGCCCGACCGACGGCAGCATCGCGCCGACCATGCCGAGGTCCTTCACCGCATGGGTGAGCTCGCAGACGGCGCTGTCGGGATCCTGCATCGGAATCAGCGCGATCGGCTTGAGGGCCGGGTTCGGGCGCGCGAACTTGTCGTGCACGTAATCGTTGTAGGCCCGGCTCAGGCGCGTGGCGTAGTCGGGCCCCGTCAACATGCCGATGGCGAGGCCTTCCGACGGGAACAGGACCGAGCTCTCGACCCCGGTTTTGTCGAGGAAGGCCGTCCAGTCCTCCGGCGAGCCGGCGCGGGCATTCGACGCATTCACCCGATTGGCGCGGAACTGAGGATCGCGCCGGATCGCGAAATGCGCGCCATCGAGATTGGGAAACACATTGTGGTGGTGGAGCGCGGGGCGATTGGCCTGATACCGGACCACATCGTCCATATAGGGCTTCATGTCGTCGATCGACTCGATGACGTGGCCATCGCAATCGACTGGCCGGTACTTGCGGTAATCCATCGTGCTTCCCGTCCTTTTCAAAGGCTTCCGCTACTTGCGTTCGGGCTGGATCGCCTCGCTGGCTCTCTTTACGACAGCGGCCGGCAGCGCGTACAGCCGTGCGACCGTCTGTTCGATGTACGTGCCCGTCACCGGGCTGATGTCCATGTTCTGCGCCTTCGCTTCGGCGCGAAGTGTGGGATCGGCGACCGTGGCGTCGAATGCCGCGCGCAGGGCGGCGATGCGGTCCTGCGGGACCTCGGGCGGTGCCACGAACGGGCGGCCGATCTTGTTCGGCGCGAGCAGCAGATCGAGGGCCTGGCGGTCGGCCTCGGTCTTGGCCAGATACATCGCCATCGGCACGTCGGGCAGATCGGGATTCTTGTCCGGTCCCGACTGCAACAGCAGCCGGACGGTCTTGTCCTTCAGGTAGTGCGCGTAGGTCGTCGTCCAGTTCGACCACGACGAGTTGCCGATCCCCTGCACCTCGCCACGCTCCATCGCGAGCAGGACCGGGGCCGTCGATTCATAGCCGCTGACGATCTTGAACTTTGTCCCGAGGATCCGGTTGTAGGCGCGCGGCGTCGTCTCGCTGTCGGTGTAAGGCCCCGAGCCTCCCACCACCATCTCGTGCTGCATCACGTCGGAGATGGTCTGGAACGGCGCCGTGTGCCAGACCGCCACGACGCCGGATTCGGCGTTGGTGCTGCCGAGCCAGCGGAACTTCGTCACGTCGTACTTGACCCCGTCCGGCATGATCAGCGGCGAGATCAGCAGGCCACGCTGGACGCTGCCAATGGTCGTGCCGTCGCGCGCAACCACGTTGTAGAGGTGATTGGCCGAGGTCAGGCCGCCGCCGCCCGGCAGGTTCTGCACCACCACCGACGGATTACCCGGCAGATGGTTGGTCATGTGGCGTGCTACGAGGCGAGCATAAGCGTCGTACCCCGATCCCGCCGCCGATCCAACTTCGATCGTGACGCGCTTCCCTTTGTAGAAGGCATCGGGGGACTGGGCGTGGACCGCGGCCGACGCGATCAGCGACGCGACGACGGCTCCGAGAAACGTGCGCATCTTCATATGGCTCTCCCCTTCAGTCGGCGTGCCGCAGCACCGGCGCTTCGCGCGCGCGAACCGCGGCTTCGGCAACACGCTCGTTCGCATCCCACAGCTTGCCGACGAACCGCGCGCCGGTCACGCGGTCGGACAGCGGTGACGCCAGCCACAGCAGCGGTGGAATCATCACCGAAGGCGGCAGCAGCTTGGCCTTGCCGGCGAGCGCCGCCTGCCGCGTCGGCGGCGAGACGAACTCGGTGTCGGCCGCGCCTCCGGGAATCAGCGTGTTCATGGTCACCCCGGTGCCCTCGAGGTCCTGGGCCCAGATCAACGTCTCGGCTTCAATCGCCGCCTTGCTCACGCCGTAGGGTGAATTGGCCTTGCGCTGCATCGTCGACAGGCTCGTCGTCACGTTGATGATGCGCCCCCACTTCGCCGCGATCATGTGGGGCGCGGCCGCGCGCGCCATCAGGAATGTGCCGACGACGTTGGTGCGAATGACCTCATCCCAGCGCTCGGGATCGGCCTCCCAGAACTTCAGCGATTTGGTTGCGGCGGAGTTGGTGACGTGATTGGGCCCGCGTCCGGCGTTGTTGACGAGGATGTCGAGCCGCCCGAACGCCTCGAGCGCCCGCTCTGCCGCGCGCTCGCAGTCGATCCTGCGCGTGATGTCGCACGCGACGGCGACCGCGCGCCCGTTGCTGAGGCGCCATTCCGGATCGGACGACGCCGCGAGCAACGCGTCGTTGTCGACGTCCGCGACCACCACCCGGGCACCGGCCCGCAGCAGTCCCGCCGCCATCGCCTTGCCCAATCCACGGGCGCCGCCGGTGACGAGCGCCACGCGGTCATCGAGTCGAATGTCTTGTGCCAACATCGGAGAACTGAACCTACTGGCTGCCCGCGGTCGCGGCCTTGATCGTCATCGCCGCCTTGTCGATCAGCGCCTTCGGCATCGAGAAGATGCGCTTCACGTGGGCCTCGATCTCCTCGCCGCTGACGGCGTCGATCTCGAGGCGGATGGCCGCAGCCTCGGCAAGAAACTTCGGATCCTTCATGGTGCGGTCGAACGCCCACCGCGCCGCCTCGACTCGCTCGCGCGGCACACCCGGTGCCATCATGAACGGCCGCCCCAGCAACTGGTGGCCGAAGATCAGCTCGAGCGTCGCCTTGTCGTCCGGATTGTCGACGTAGTCGTAGATGTTCGGGACGTCGGGAATTTCCGGATGGCGGCGGTCCGAGACCTGCAGCACCAGATTGACATCCTTGCTCGTCGCCCACTGGGGGCGCTCGAGCTTGAGGCTGTCCCAGCTCCATCCGGCGATGCCGTCGAGCTCGCCGCGTTCCACCGCGAGCGTGATGTCCTTGGTGCCGGGATAGCCGGTGATGACCTTGAATTTCGTGCCGAGGAACGCGTTGTAGACCTGCGGATTGAGGTTCGATTGCGAGCCCGATCCAGAGGCGCCGACGCTAACCTGCTTGGTGCGGGCGTCGAGGATCGTCCGGATTCCCGAACGCGCCGACATCACCGCAAGTCCGACCTGCCGGTTCATCGACCCGATCCAGTTGAATTTCAACGTGTCGAACTTCACGCCCTCGCCACCGCGCAGCGGCTCGAACGCGACCTCCGGCCCGAAGGTCGCGATCGACGTCCCGTCCTTGGGCGCGACGTTGTAGACGTTGTTGATGGCATTGAGCGAGCCGGCGCCCGGCATATTCTTCGGCAGGATCGTCGGCTTGCCGGGAATGTACTGGCCCATGTGGCGCGCCAACAGCCGGCCATACTGATCGTAGCCACCGCCGGCCGCGTAGCCGATGTAGAGGCTGATCGTCTTGTCGCGGTAGAAGTCCTCGACCGTGTCCGCCGCAGCCGCAATCGGCCACGTCGCGCACGCGATCCAGGCCGCGGCCATCAGCGAGCGGCGCGCAAACGCCTCCATCTTCGCTCTCCCTGTCGGACCCTAGGTGGCTATGCCCTGGGCCACTTTGTTGTTGGTCGCTTCCTTGAACAGCGCCCGCGTCTTCATCATGACATCGATGCAGTGCGGATCGAAGTCCACTTTCGGTTCCGGTTCGGGCGTCCAGTATCCGTGCGTATCCCGCCCGCGCACCAGCATGGCCATCGCGCCCTCGATGCGCGTTTCACGGACATGCGGCGCGATGTAGTGGATGACGAAGCCGACACGCGGGTGGTCGGCATTGTTCGGGCCTGAGCCGTGGACCACGCTTTCGTGGTGGAACACCGCCTGCCCCGCCTTCAGCACCGCATGCACCGCCTTCGATTCTTCGACGCCGATCACGCTCTGGCCGTTGCCGGCGAGGTTGTTGGGGTGCGGCTTGAACTCGTGGACGGCGGTCACCTTGTGGCTTCCGGGGATGTACTGCACGCACCCGGCCTCGATTGACGAATCGTTGAAGGCGACCCAAGCCGAGAGCGTCTCCGGCGGCCGCAGGCCGTAATAGAAGCTGTCGGTGTGCCACGAGATGTAGCGCGGGTCGTGGGCGTTCTTGGAAAAGAACGAGGAGCCCCAGCAGAGGATGTTCGGCCCAAGGATGTCCTCGACCGCGTCGAGCAATTTGGGATGACGGATGATGTCGCACAGCCACGGAAACGGCAGGTGTGCCTTGACCCGGAACCGCTTCTGCAATTCCTCGCCCGCCTTCTCTTCCGTCTCGGCATAGCGGCGATACAGCGCCGCGGCCTCCGCCGACGTGTACGCCTCGACCGGAAAGAGGAATCCGTTGGTGTTGTAATGGTCGACCTGCTCGCTGGTCAGGGCCTTGGGCATCTGAGCTTGTTCCTGCGCACTCGGTGATCGGCGCATTGTGACAGCATCGCTCCTCGCTGGCGCAGCGGAACGGAAAAAGATAATTTCTTTTTATGAAAGAATTGACGCGGCGCCGTCCGCGCGCGGGGAGAGCCTGATGAACCGTCTCGAAGCGATGGACGCCTTTGCCCGCGTGGTGAAGAACGGCAACTTCGTCAGCGCCGCCAGCGAGCTCGGCATCTCTCCCGGAATGGTTACCAAGCGCGTCCAGCGACTCGAGGCGACGCTGGGCGCCAAGCTCCTGAGCCGCACCACCCGGCGCCTGAGCGTGACCGAGATCGGCCGGCGCTACTACAAATTCTGCGACCGCATCCTCGCCGAGATGCAGCAGGAGGACCGCGAGATCCGCCGCCTGCAACACGACGCCCGTGGCGAGATCAAGGTGCTGTCGCCGATGTCGTTCGGCATCATGCAGATGGGCAAGCTGGTCTCCGGCTTCATGGCGGCCTACCCCGACGTGCAGGTCTCGCTCACCATCGCCGACGCGACCAAGCGCGTGCTCGATCCGGTGGAGTTCGGTGCCGACCTCGCGATCCGCTTCTCCCTGAAGAAGGATTCGACCCACTATCTGCGCCGCCTCGGCACCTTGCACTGGATCGCCTGCGCGTCCCCCGCCTATCTGCAGCGGTCCGGAACGCCCGCGGCCCCCGACCAGCTGGTGAACCACAGCTGCCTCGTCACCCACACACGGTTCGGCGACGGGCGCTGGCTCTTCAAGGGCGCCCAGGGACCGCAAACGGTCCAGGTGAGTGGTCCGGTCTCGCCGAGCAACGCCATCACCATGCGCTACATGGTGCTCGACGGCGCCGGCATCGCCCTGCTGCCAACCTTCGCGGTCGCCGACGACCTCCGCAGCGGGCACCTCGTCCGCATCCTTCAGGACTACGAAATCCCCGATCTGCCGATCTGCGCGCTCTATCCCCACGCCAACGAGCAGCCGCGCAAGGTGAAGCTCTTCGTCGACTTCATCTCGAAGCAGCTTCGTCACGCGCCCTGGGACTGAGCGGCGGTCGACCTAGCGGCGCGGCTTGCGCCGCTTCGCTCCCGCGAGATCGCGCGCGGTCCGCAGCGCTTTCTCATCGTGGTAGACGGTCTTCGGGGCCTTGCCATTGCGATCGTCTTCGAACGCGAGAATGCGCGGGACCGATCCCGGCAGGCCGAGCTCGCCCCATCGCCCGGCGACGGCGTCGTAGATCGAACGGCGCAACTTGGTCCGCTTCGAGAACGTCGGCAGGTAGCGGTGCTCCATGCAGGCGTTGATCAGCGCCTTGGAGCCGTAGGGCCGAACCTCGGGCGGATTCTGCGTGGGATCGAGGCCGGTCGACCACGTGCTGCGCAGGATGTCGATGTCGGCGCTCGGGTGGCAGCGCGTCGCCATCGCCCACAGCACCTGATCCATATCCGTGGGGTCGATGTCCTCGTCGACGGCGACGATCCACTTCGTGTAGTAAGCGCCGCCCGGGACCTGTGCCGCCAGCGACAACACCTGAGAAGCATGCCCAGCGTACTGTTGCTCGAGCGAGATGATGGTCATGCCGAAGCCTCCGGCCGCCGCCGGATGCGAATAGACGCCGCGCACACCCGGCACGCCGAGTTTCTCGAGGTCATCCCAGATCTTGGCCCCGCGCAGGATCGAAAAAAACCCGCTCTGCTCGCACGACGGATAATCGGCCATCAGCGCGTTGGTGAGGATCGGGTCGTTGCGGTGATGGATCGCGGTGATCTCCACCAGCGGACATAGCGCTTCGGGCTTCCCGTAGTAGCCGGTGAATTCGCCGAATGGGCCCTCCGCCTTCATCGCATTGGGGCGAATGACCCCTTCCACCACGAACTCGGCGTCGGCCGGGAACAGCAGGTCGCTTTGCGTCGCCTTCACCAGGCGTACGGGCTCGCCCTTGATCCCGCCCGCGAACTCGAACTCGGAAACGTTCTTGGCAAACGCCTGCGAGCCGACCAGCATGAACAGCGGATCGACGCCCCAGCAGGCGACGACCGGCAGCGCCTCACCTTTCGCCCAGGCACGCGTGATGTGCAAGCGGGCGTCCTTGCCCGGCGACAGGTAAAGGCCGGTGTGGTTGCCGTCCTGAACCATCATCCGGTAGGTGCCGACGTTAAGGTAGCCGGTGTCCGGATCGCGCGTGATCACCGCGTCCCCGGTGCCGGCGTACAGCCCGCCGTCGAGCGGCCAGTGCCGCGGTATCGCCAGCTTGCGGAGATCGACCTTGCCGGCAGGAATCGTGTTCTCGTAGACCGAGGCCTGCGACGCCTTCACCTCGCGCGGCGCGAGCCGCCGCTTCATCTTGTCCTTGGTGCGACTGATGAGCTCGATCGTCGGCGTGTCGGGCGGCTCCTCGAGCGACAGCGCGATGCGCCGGACGCTCGGCCCATAGATATTCCACAGATGGCGCAGATTGACCGGGCCCTTGTCGAAGCCCTTGGCCTTGGTGAACAGCACCGCCGGCGATGGCGTCCGGCGCGCGACCAGGTACGAAATCGCGCTCATCTCCTCCTCGACGTCGACCGCCTTGTCGACGGTAAGCAGCTCGCCGATCGCCTGGGCCCGGGCGAGCCAGTCCCGCAGATCGCGAATCGGACCGACCGTCCAGCGCGCCGCCTTCTTCGTCGTTCCCGGGTGAGGGTGGCCGGCGTCAGGCACTGAGGCGGTCTCCATCGCGAGTCTGGCTGGCATCGAAGCGGATCATCCGCTCGACGTTCTGGCGAACGACGCCGGGCGGCTCCTCGCCGCGCGCGACCGCGGCGATGGCGTCGCGCAGCATGCGTCTGAACATGACGACGCCGGCGTCGGACGTGCCGAGGATCTCGCGGCTGCGGTCGGCGATGATGCCCTGGCTTTCCTGCGCCGCGCGGTCCTGCTCGTTCGACGCGATGCCCCACCAGCCATCCTCGACGCGCGCGTACACGCCGCGCGGCTTGTCGCTCAGGCCGCGCATCGTGACCCCGGCGTTGCCATCGGCCGCCCGGTAGGCACGGATCCCGTAGGTGATCGTCGTCTCGTCATCGCGAGGAACGCGGATGTGGAAGTTGTGGCTGCTCCCTTCGCCGACCCGCGCGCCGAAGTAGCGGTTGCTCGACGGGAACACGAAATGCGAGACCTTGCCCTGGCCATCCACGTCGTACTGCGCGCGAATGCCATAGGGCGTCCGCGTCCAGTCGACTTTCGTCCGCTTGAGCGCGAGCTCGGGATAGCCCGCCGCGTGCAGCACGGTGGCGTGGAGCTGATCGACGGAGTTCTCCGCGCGCTGCAGCCAGTTGCAGTGATCGAAGGTCGCGTGCAGGACGCGGTGCATCCCCTCCTCGAACAGCAGGTCGTAGCGCGGGAATGCCGGGGCTGGCGCCTCACCGAGATAGGCGAAGATCAGCCCGGAGACTTCGTACGTGGGATAAGCCGCGATGCGGACGTCGTTGCGGAGACGGGACTCCGGCGGCTCCGCCGGCATGTCGATGCACTGGCCCTCGGCATTGAACTTCCAGCCGTGATAGCAGCAGCGCAGGCCGTCGCTCTCGGCCCGTCCCAATGCCAGCGACGCGCCACGATGGGCACAGGCGCGGGCCACAAGTGCCGCCTTCTCGCCCTGCCGGTACAGCACGAGGTCCTCGCCGAGGATTCCCACTTCCTGCGGTGTCGCGCCGAGCTGCTCGGAGAAGCCGACCGGCCACCAGTAGTGCCGCAACAGCGTGCCGCACGGCGTCCCCGGCCCCACCTGCGTCAGCAGCCTGTTTTCTTCGGGTGTCATGGCCTGAGCCTCCCGTATCCCTACTGTCAGTGCGCGGTTTGCTGGACGGCCGTTCCGCGGCGGAAGCCCAGCGCACGAATGACCAGCGTCAGCATCAACATGATAACGATCAGGATCGAGCCCAGCGCCCCGACCACGCCGATCTCGCCCTGATTCCAGAGCCGCCACACCAGCACCGACAACACTTCGTTCTTGCTTCCTTCGGTCAGCATCAGCGGCATGCCCGCCTGCCGCACCGACTGGAGCATCGAGTAGATCCAGACTCCGACCAGGCTCGGCATCAGCAGCGGGATGAAGATGCGCCGCATCGTGCGCCAGCGCGGCGCGCCGGAGACGTGGGCCGCTTCCTCCAGGTCCTTGTGGACCTGCAGGATGGCCGCATTCATCGCGCGGGTCCCATAAGCGAGGAAGTTGACGGTGAAGGCGATCACCACCGCCCACACCGTCCCGAACAGATCGACGCCGAGGCTACGACCCTTGAGGAACAGCCACAGGAACGCGATGCCCATGACGATGCCGGGAATCGCGTGCGGCACGAAGGCGAGCTGATCCAGGATGCGCCGTCCCCAGAACTTCGAGCGGACGACCACCATCGAGACGATCACCGACACGATCAGCGTCAGCGTCGATGTGGCGATGACCAGGATCGCCGTGTTGTGCAGCGTCTTGCCGATGCGGTCGGATTCGAACAGCGACTGGTAGTTCACCAGCGACATCGCCCGGAACGCCGCCGCCGAAGGCTGCTGCACGTACGGCAGGAAGGAAATGTAGAGCAGCGCGATGAGCGGAAGGATCGCCGAGATGAGGAGGAACGCGACGACGAAGCCTACCGCCGGCCAGCGCAGGGCCCCGAGATCAATTTCGCGCGGCCGGTACGCCTTGCCGCTGACGATGCTGTAGCGCTCGGAGCGGGCGATGACCCGGGCATAGAAGTACGTCGCCGTGAGCGCGAACAGGATGTAGACGACCGACAGGGCGTTGGCCTCGCCGTAGTTCGGAATGCCGTCGGTCGCATTGACGATCGAGTACACCCGCGTCGAGAACACGTAGACCCGCCCCGGCAACCCGAGGATGCCAGGGATCTCGAACGCCTCGAGCGCGGTCATCGTCTGATAGATCGCCACCGCGATCAGCCCCGGCATCACCAGCCGCAGCGTGATCTTGCGCAGCATCGACACCGGCCTGGCGCCGGAGATCGCCGCCGCCTCCTCCAGCGTCGGATCCATCGACCGCAACAGCGGCACGAGCATCAGGAACGCCGTCGGCACCAGCCGCAGCCCCTCCATGAAGATCATGCCGGTGAGCGAATAGATGTTAAGCGGGCCTAGCCCAAACGACCCGATCAGCTTGTTGATGAAGCCGATGCGCGGCGACAGCAGCAGCACATAGGCCATCGCCTGCAGCATGCCCGGCATGACGAGGATCATCGGCACGCCGGCGTAGATCCAGGCCTTGCCGGGAATGTTGGTGCGCTCGACCAGCCATGCCAGCGTGGCGGCGACGCTGATTCCGATCGTCGTCGCACCGATGACGTAGATGACGGTATTCAACACCACCGCGTAAGTGTCCGGGTCGAGCCAGACCTTGCGATAGTTGTCGAGGCTGACCCGGCTGAGGGAAAAGTCGTTGGGCAGCTTGTCGATCGAGAAGCTGCCGAGGATGAGGAACAGCAGCGGCGTGATCACCGCCAGCAGGACCAAAATCGCGACCAGCCACGGCCCTACGCCCGCGCCGCGCCACCGCGCGAAGCGCCCATTGCCCAGGCCACCTGTCATTACGATCGATGCCATTCTACTTCCAGTACTGCCGCCACATCGCATACACCTCGGGCACCTGCTCCTCCCGGCCCTGCACCAGGTGACGCCCGATCGTCTTCTCGGGATAGACGGTGAGCTCCGGCACCTGCAGCGCCTTGTTCACCGGCGGGCTGCCTTCGGCGATGAATTGTCCGAGCTGGGCCTCGCGGCTCAGCATCCAGTTCGCCCACATCTTGGCGGCGTTGAGGTGCGGGTTGCCGGCGAGAATGCCCATCTGCGTCGCCAGGAACGGCACCGGATCAGGACAATGCCAGCTGATCGGCGCGCCCTTGTTCTCGAACGCGCGCACCGTGTCGGCCGCCGCCGGCAGGATCGCATTGAACTCGCCCGCCACCATGATGCCGAGCACCGCCTCCATGCCCTCGCCGCGGAACTGCGGCTTGAGCACATCGAAAAACTTTTTGAGGTAGTCGTCGAGCCACTCGCGCCCCTTGGCGTTGCGCAGCATGAGCGCCCAGAGCTGGGGGCGATTGCCGATGCCGATCTCGCCGTTCCGCCACACCGGATTGGTCAGCAGATCTTCCCAGGTGGCCGGCAGGTCCTCGGTCTTCACCGCCCGGGTGTTGTAGGCCATGCACCAGTAGCGCGCCTTGATGCCCGCCCAGCCGTTGTCGGGGTCGTTGACGCCGTCGATCGCATTCGCGAGACCGGGCAGCGCGCTGAGATCGACCAGCGCGTTTTCCTTCTTGTAGTCCGGGACCGCGCCGCCGAACCCGGTGACAATGTCGGCGATGTATTGCCCCTGCTTGAACGCGACCAGCGGCGCCACCGCGCGGGCATTCATCGTGCTGGCCTGGGTGTGAACGACCTTGAGCCAGGGATAACGCTCGGCGAACGGGGCGTTGATGATGGCGAACTGCTTGGGATCCCATTCGCCGATGATCCGCACGGTGCCTTCGCGCCGCGCGCCCGCGATCCAGTCCTCGGGGACCGCGAGCTCCTGATCGATCCCCTTCATGATGTCGGCGGAGAGATGCGCCTGCTGAAGGTATTTGGCCGTCGCGGCCGGAAGCTCGGCGGCCGAGGCCGTGCCGAGCCACGAGCCGAGCATCAGGGCGGCCGCCAACGCCCCCTGTATCTTCATTCCGGATCGTAAAGACGACCGGTAAGCCATTATTTTTACTTCCAATACTTCTGCCACATGTCGTAGACCTCGCGCAGGTAGGCCTCATTGGCCTGAATCGCCGGGCGGCCGACGATCTGGTCGGCATAGACGATGAACTCCTTGGTCTGCAGCGCCTTGTGGGACGGCGGCGAGCCCTCGGCGGTGAACTGCGCGAGTTGCCCTTCGCGACTGAGCATCCAGTTGGTCCACACCCGCGCGGCATTGGGGTGCGGGTTGCCGGCGAGGATGCCGAGCTGCGACGGCGCGAACGGCACCGGTTCGGGGCAGTGCCAACTTACCGGCGCGCCCTTCATCTCCAACCCCTTGGCGCTGTACTCGGCGACCGGCAGCGCGGCGTGGACCTCGCCCGCCGTCATGATGGCCAGCAGCGCGTCCATGCCTTCGTTGCGGAACTGCGGCTTCACCACGGTGAAGAACTTCTTCAGGTACTCCTCGGTCCATTCCTTTCCCTTGGCAGTGCGCAGCATCAGCACCCAGAGCTGCGGCCGGTTGCCGATGCCGAGATTGCCGTTCCGCAGCACCGGCGTCTCGAGCAGGTCCTCCCAGGTCTTGGGAAGCTCCGACTCCTTCACCAGGCTGGTGTTGTAGCCGATGCACCAGTAGCGCAGCCGCAGCGCCGCCCATTTGCCGTCGGGGTCGTTGGCGCCGTCGACCTGGTTCTTGAAGCCCGGCAGCTTCGTCATGTCCTCGAGCGCGTTGTTGGCCTTGAACTCGACCGCCGCGCCGCCGAACCCGGTGATGATGTCGGCGAGGTACTGCCCCTGCTTGAACGCGACGAGCGGCGCGACCGCCCGCGAGTTCATCGTCGCCGCTTCGCCGTAGACCACCTTGATCTTCGGGTAGCGTTGGGCGAACGGCGCGTTGAGGATCGAGAACTCCTTCTGGTTCCACGTGCCCAGTACGCCGACGGTCCCCTCCTTGTCGGCGCCGTCGAGCCAGCCCTGCGGAACCGCAAGGTCTTCGGCCAGCCCGTTCATGACGTCGGGCGACAGTTTGATGTCGGCGAGATACTTCTTTGTCGCTGCGGGAAGATCTCCCGCGGCGACCGCCTGTCCGGCCAGGAGCAGGGTGATCGCCAGTCCGGCGATCGACCCGAGAACGCTGTGTGAGGTCCGCATCTTGCTCTCCGTCGCGCTCACGTCGACACGGCGAGGTCGTGCTTGAACGTCCCAAGACGCTCAACGCCGCTTTTCCGGATGACGACGGTGTCGCCCCAGGTGCAGATCGACTTCGGGCGGCCGGCGGGCGTCTCCACCGACGGCTTCATGATCAGCACCATGTTCTCCTTGATCGCCGCATCGAGGTCGCGCGCATTGCGCGACTGATCGGTGATGATCGGACCGTCGTCGCCGGCGCCGCGGCCATGCATCGTCAGCTTGACCTCACAATCGGCCGCCGGACCGCTCTTGGGCCGCGCCTTGGCGCCGGCCTGCTCGGTCATTTCCGAGATTTCCCGCACCGTGGTTCCCGGCCGAAGCTTCTCCGTCACCACGTTGAACACGTCGCGCTGGACCTTCATCAGCTCGACATGGATGGGATTGGCGACGCCGACGAACACCGGCTGCACGATCTGCGAGCGGTAGCCGATCCACGAGGCTTCCAGCTCGTCGATGATCAGGTCGCCGCGCTCCAGCGGACGGAACGTCGGCCGCGTCAGCGTACGGATCGGATCCTTGCCCGAGAGCCAGTGCTGATGCACCGGTATCTCCGAACCGGCGCGCATCATCGCCGCCATCGCCTCGGCCCAGACGACCCAGTCGATGACGCCGGGCTTGGCGTGGGCGATCTTGGCCTCGACGCCCTTCTCGATGATCTGGGTCGACTTACGGAGAGCCGCGATCTCCTCCTCGCTCTTGACGAACCGGACCTCGTCGAGGAGAGCGGTCGCATCGACGAATTCCGCGTTCGGAAAGGAATCGCGCATGGCCTTCCAGAAGCCGTAGAGGATGGTCCCTTCGGGCGTGCGCGTACCTGCACCGAGGCCAGCGATGCCAATGCGCTTGCCGTCGGCCGAGAGTTCCTTCAGGCGCTCGACGGAGGCACGGCCGTAGGCGCGGCGCGCCTCGCGCACGTCGGTGACCCAATCCTGCACGCAGGGCCAGCGCGGCTTGGCGGTCGTCGCCACCGCCGTCACCTCGCCTTCAAGCGGAAACACCACCGCGATATCGGCATCGCCGCCGCCGCCGACATGGCTCAGATAGCGCGCGTTGGCCTGGAAGTCGGTTGAGTGACCGGTGTTGCTGGGCGCGACGATGATGTCGATGCCCTGCTCGCGCATCAGCTTGCGAACAGCGGCCCAGCGGCGATCGCGTTCCGCGATCGAAAAGCGCGGATATGGCAACAACTCGGTCATGAAGCTCCCCAATTCTATTTTTTGTTGAAACGCGGTTTGCTCGCCTAGCGCGGCGCGTAAGCCTCCAGGAAATTGCTCGACGCATCCTTGAAGTGGAGCGAGGCGGCGATCGGACTCCCAACCGGATGCGCGACCGGGCCGGCGAAGGCCCACCGCGCCGCCGTCAGCCGTTCGGCAAGTTGCTCGAGACCCTGGCGCGAGATCGCGAACGCCGTTCGCGGCAGGCCGACGAGCTGCTCCTCGGGCGGCTCCTGGTAATGCTGCGTCGCGAGGTAGACGCCGAGCACGCCGTCACCGAGTTGGTAGTAGGCCTGCATGTTGGCGCGAGCCACTTCGTTCTGCCCGCCCATGGTCATGTAGAGCTTGTCGAGGCGCCGCGTGCCCGGTGCCATCTCCTCCTGCCCCGCTGCCCATTTCCGCGCCCGCGAATGATCGGACGTGCGGACGCCGTAGCGACTCTCGGCGTTGAGGCCGAGGACCTTGCCGTAGAACTGCTCGGCCCACAGCATGTCGAAGTTGAGCACGGCGGTATGGTCGATGGCCGCGACGCCCTTCGCGCCCGACGTCGATGCCGACGCGACGAGCTGGATGCGGTTGCCGTCGCGGTCGAGGAAATAGAAATTGTCGTCGCTCTCGGCGGCGCGGTCCTCGCGATAGCGATGCACTGCGATGCCGTCCTTCGTCAGCGCCTCGACGATGGCGTCGCGGCGGTCCGGAGCAACCCGCAGCCCGTGGTGAACACCGGTCTCGCGAACGTCGCGAGAGCCCGGCATCTTAGCCAGGACAATTCGCTGGCCCGACGGCAGCGTGAGCGCCGCGTGACGGCCGCAGGAGGGCAGCACGTCGGAGGCAGGCGCAGGGAGCCCGAGGGCACGGCTGTAGAAGGCGCCGGCCGCGGCCGCATCGGCGACCGGCAGCACGATATAGCCGAGCCCGATGAGACGTGCAGGCGCGGCGACGGTCGCCTCGGCAAGGGATGTCGACACGTCAGCCCTCCCCGATTCCCAGAACCTGATCGTAGGCGACGATCTCGTCACGCCGCCAGACGAACTCGAGGAAGTTGCCGCTCGGGTCCTTGACGTAGATCGACGCACCGAACGGACCGCGCGGCGAGTGCTCGACCGGCCCCTCGAAGGCCACGCCCTCGGCCTTGAGCAGCGACTGAAGCGCGTCGAAGCGCTCGTGGGGCACCGCGAAGGCGTGGCGGAAGCCGTGGGCGCCGCGGATCTGCTGGTCCGGCGGCATCGGCATGAAGTCGCGGGCCAGCATCAATGCGATCAGGTAGTCCTCGAGCAGGATGGCGCGGTGCAGCGACCGTCCCTTGAGCACGTCCTCGGTGACGAAGTCGGTGGCGCTGATCGCCTTGGCGCCGAGGATGCCGCAGTAGAAGTCCTCGGCTTCCTGAAGGTCGTGAACGCAGATCGCGCTGTGATTGAGGCTTTGCATTTCCGCCATGATGTCCTCCCTTTCGCTTCAGCCCGCCGTCGCGGGCTCGGCGGCGCACGCGGTGAGCTGGCCGACGTCGAATGTCTCGCGCCGGATCACCTCGTCGGGCCGCACTGTGATCGTGCCATCGCTCGCGATCGACAGCGGATGCTGGCGCATCGGCGCGAGATCGCGGCACATCGAGATGCTCTCGCCCTTGCGGTTGTAGGTCGCGCCGTGCATCGGGCAGTAGAAGCGCCAATGCTCGGGCTGATAGGCGAGCAGTCCGTTCTTGTGGGTGCACCAGCGCGACAGCGCGATGAAGCCCTCGGCGTGCCGGATGACGAAAAACTTGCCCTTCATGAAGGTTTTGACCGCGCCGGGCGCGTAATCGGCGACATTGCCGCAATTCACCTCGCCGACGTTCTCGACAATGATCGCCGTCGATTCCGGCCCGAAGCACTGGACCTGGTAGCGGTGTCCGTCGGGGTCGAAGATGTCGATGCTGCGCTCGCCGAGCGGGCGGAACTGGGCGCGGTTGTCGCCGATGTCATAGCCGCGCTCCTTCAGGCGAGCCTCGGCGCGATCGAACTGCTCAGGCGTCAGCCAGACGGCGTGATGGATGCTGCTGCTGTTCTTCCGGAACGGCTGGGTCGCGGGCACCTGGACGAGGACGAAGCGATGTCGCGTGTTGAACGCCAGCGTCGAGTTCGGCCCGATCTCGCTCAGCAGGTCCCGGCCGATGACGTCGAGGCCGAAGACGTCCTGGTAGAACTTCTCCGAGCGATCGAGATCCGTGACCTCGATGATGAGGTGACTGAATCCCGAGACCGCGCCGGAATGTCGCGGCGCTTCGCCCTGAGGGCGGAACTTGTCTCCGGCGCTCATATGAACCATGACCCGGTCTCCCTGTTCCCCGCTTCTTTTCACTCCGCGCGCCGGCCTGCGGGATTGCGCCGGCGGCGTGCCGCACGTCACAAGATGAAGCTGACCGACCCCAATTCGCCGAGTTCGTGAGACGCGAGGCGGACATGACGCTCGCGGATGAGCAGACCGCTCGGCGTGTGCACCAGCACGTAACGCAGCGATCCGACGTACTGATAGCTGCGGCGCGGCCGGCGGAAGCGATGGCAGACGAAATTCGCGGCCACGTGGATGAGCGGGCCGTCGACTTTCGCGATCCGCACGTTGGTGATGGTGCGCTGGGTCCGCGAGTGCGGCCACTCGGCGTGGCAGCTCGCGTTCTGGACCCGCAGCACCCGCTGACGGATGCGCTCGCGATCGTCGGCGATGATGAAAAGGCTGTCCTCGGGCGAGCCATCCAGGCAGTCGTTCGAAGGCACGCGATAGATCGCATCGTCGGTCAGCAGGCACTGCCACTCGTCGAGGCGCCACTCGTCAAGCAGCTCCGCCTCCAGGTACAGGAACGATTCGACGTCCTCGCGCGTGATCGCGGAGTCCATGGCATGCGGCGCGGCAGTGCGGGTCGACACCGTGCTCATGATGCCTCCATGAGCGTATTCCAGCGCCGCCAGAACGTGCGCAGGTGGTGCTCGTCGCTGTTGAGCTGCTCGTTCGCCGGCTTGCCCATGCCGCGCGACATCTCCGACCACGGATCGTCGGTCCAATTGGACAGTCCCTGCTGCACCATCTCGAGCGCTTCGACGTCGTCGGGTGTCGCGAATCCGCCAGGACCGTAGAACGTCAGAAAGGAATCGAGACGACGCGCCCGGGCACTCGCGCTTTCCTCGACCGGGCCGAGCGCCCATGCTGTCACCTGCATCCGGTCGGGCGCGGTCGGATAGAATGTGCGGATCGTCACCGACGAGCCGTCGTTGATGACGAGGTTCGGAAAGATCACCAGATTGCGGTTGGTGCCGGCGACCCGCGCCGCTCGCTCCTCGCCGAGGCGCGCGACCAGCTCGCTCTTGATGTCGGCGATCTCGGCCTTGGCCAATTCGCCATAGAGCGGGATCCACGAGGCGACCGGACGGCCACGATAGTTGACGTTGTCGGTCGAGAAGTGGCCGTTGCCGAGATCGATCGCGCCGCCGCGCGCCGGCAGCACGAGGCCTTGGTCGAGCTTCGGCCTCACATCGACCCCGGAGTTGGCCATGTAGGTCAGCCATGTCGCGTGGGTCGACGGCAGGTGGTAGTCGTCAACGCTGTTCTCGACCATCAGCTTCCAGTTGGCGCGGACGTCGTACTCCTGCGTGCCCTGGATCACCTGCATGCGGCCGCTCGGCGACTGGTCGACGACGAGGTCGATGTAGAACGCGGCCTCGCCGAGATAGTCGATCAGCGCCGGCGCGGTCTCGTCGAGGCACATGAACCAGAAGTCGCGGTAGCACTCGAAGCGCGCCGGCGCGCGCAATCCGAGCTCGCCCCGGGCGAACGATTCGGGGTAGGCGTTCTCGCCGGGCACCACCGCGAGATGCCCGTCGTTGCCGTAGGCCCAGCCGTGATAGAGGCAGTGGAAGCGCCGCGCGTTGCCGCTCGCCTCGCGGCACACGGTGGCGCCGCGATGGCGGCAGGTGTTGAGGAAGCAGCGGATGTCCCCCGCGTCGCTGCGGCAGAAAATGACCGGGCGGCCGGCGACGATGCGAGCGCGGAAGTCGCCCGGGTTCGGCACTTCGGACGCATGCCCGACGTAAATCCACGAGCGGCCGAACACCCGCTCACTCTCGAGCCGGAAGACCTCGTCCGAGACCAGCACCTCGCGGTTGAGCCGGAACACGCCGCGCGCGGGATCATCGACGATGTAAGGGCGGCGTTCCGTCATCGGATCATGCCGTTGGGCCGTTCGGGGTCGAGCTCTGATACTAATCCCATCACGCGAGATTATAAATCGCTATCGCCCGATGATGTGGCTGTAATCGCTGTTTTCAGCGGATGCTCCTGATTCCCATATTATGGGATAGATTAAATCGATCGCCGCTTACTCGGCGATGATCGACAGCCGTTCAGGGGCCGCCTGCAGGAAAACCTCGTCCCCGACGTCGATCGCGATGAACGGACTGATGCGGGCGCGCATCTGCGTGTCGCCGCAGGCGACGACGCACTCGAGAAATTCGCCGAGGAAAACCGTCGACACGACCTGACCGCGCCAGACATTGATGGTCTCGGCCGGCGTCGTCGTGCTCACCGCGATGTTCTCGGGCCGGATCAGGACCATCGCCCGCTCTCCCTCAGCGTGGCGCTTGCCTCCGTCCTGGCAAACAATCCGCGCGAACGGTGCGTCCACCGCGCACTTTCCCTCACTGCCTCCGGTCACCCGGGCGGGCACGATGTTGGTGAGGCCGACGAACTGGGCGGCGAAGCGGCTGCGCGGATGAAGATAAACGTCGCGCGGCGCCGCGACCTCGACGATCCGCCCCTGCTCCATCACCGCGATCCGATGGGACATCGAGAGCGCCTCGACCTGGTCGTGGGTGACGTACAGCGTCGTGACGCCGAGCTTGCGCTGAAGATCGAGAATCTGGCTCCGCATCTCCTCCCGGAGTTTTGCGTCGAGATTCGACAGCGGCTCATCGAGCAGGAAGAGCCTCGGCTCGCCGGCAATCGCTCGCGCGAGCGCGACGCGCTGCTGTTGTCCGCCCGACAGCTTAGGCGCCGAGCGCTCGGCGAAGCCGTCGAGATTGACCATCCTGAGGGCCTCCATGGCCCGCTCCCGGATCTCGGTCCGCCTCAGCCCCCGCCCACGCAACGGATAGGCAACGTTCTGGAATACGGTCATATGCGGCCAGATCGCGTACGACTGGAACACCATGCCGATCTTGCGCTTGCTCGGCGGCAAGCGAATGCCGTCGGCCGACGAGAAGACGACCTCGCCGCCCAGGCGAATGTCCCCGTGATCGGGATTTTCGAGACCGGCGACGCAGCGCAGCGTCGTCGTCTTCCCGCAGCCTGACGGTCCGAGCAGGGTGAACACCGTCCCCGGCTCGACTTCGAAATCCACCCCGGCCACGGCCTTGGTCGCGCCGGTGTAAGTCTTCTCGAGCTGAATGACCTCGATTGCCGCCATTTATTCGCCCGCTTTGACCGAGAGACGCGTCGCCAGATACCGCGTCGAGCCAGCGATCGCCGCGATCATCAGCGTCAGCAGGACGCCCATCGCGCACAGCCGCGGCAGCTCGCCGCTCTGGAACAGACCGAAGATCAGCACCGGCAGGAGATCGGTGCCGACGTGAGAGAGCAGGATCGGAATCGACAGATCCTTGAACGTCAGCGTGAGGACGTAGAGCCAGCCGACCAGCATGCCGGGCAGGATCAGCGGCAGCAGCACGAACAGCGCGTTGCGAACGGGCGACGGATTGGCGATCTCGGCGGCCTCTTCGAGCTCCTTGTGAACCTGAAGCAGACTCACATGCATGATCCGGAGGCTGATCGGGATGAACTTAGTGACGAATGCGACGATCAGTATCCACAGCGTTCCATAGATGTGGATCGGCAGCGTGAGGTAGACCCAGACCAGCGACAGGCTCAGCACCACGCCGGGCATGGCGATGGGCGAGAACGCGATCATATCCAGCAGGCGCTTCCCCGGGATATCGGTGCGAATGCCGATCCAGGCGATTCCCAGCGACAGCAGGACCGCGATCGTGGCGGCACTCGCTCCGGTGATGAGCGTGTTGGTCGACGCGCGGTAGAACTCCTCGAGCTCGAAGATGGCCGCGTAATTGTCGAGCGTCGCGAGCCCGAGCATGCCCCACGAGGGCGTGGAATAGAACGGCATGAACGAGGTCCACACCACTACCGCGAGCGGCAGGACGACCGCAATCGTGAGGATCGCGAGCGACGTGAGCGTCACCGCGAACCGCCACGGTCCGAGGTCGATGTTCCGTGGGCGGTAGGCCTTGCCGGTAATCATGACAAAGCGCTCCGCCCCGCGCGTCACCCGCAGATATAGGCCGACCCCGATCAGAGTGATCGCAAGATAAGCCACAGCGTAGGTGCCGGCGAGGTTGTAGTTGGTCGGCGCCCTGCGCAGCGCCAGGAATATCTCGGTTGCGAACAGGTTGATCCCCGCCGGCAAGCCGATCACCGCCGGCGCCTCGAACGTCTCGATGCCGCGGATGAACATCAGCAGGCACACGGCGAAGATGCTGGGCAGCATGATCCGCAGATTGACGTAGTAGAACGTGCGGAACGGCCCCATCCCGGAGACGGTGGCCGCCTCCTCGAGACTCGGGTCCATCGAGCGGAACGCCGCCGCCATCAGGAAAAACGGCAGCGTGATGTGGTCGATGCCGAACGCCCACACCATTCCGGAGAAGGTGTAGATGTTGAAGGGAGGCTCGGCGAGCCCGAGCGTCGCGACGACGATCTGGTTGAGCACGCCGATGGTCGGCGACAGCAGGAATATCCACGAGATGGTGGACAGGATCCCCGGCAGAACGAACGGCACCAGCACCAGGAAATAGATCAGCGGCTTGAGCGGCGCATTGCTCCGTTCGGTGACCCAGGCAAGAAAACAGCCGACCGTGAACGACAGGGCGCCCGACGCGAGCGCGAAGAGGATTGAGTTGAGCCCCGACTGGTAGAGCTCCTCGCCGCCGAACGCATCGATGTAGTTGGCGAATGTGAACGACGCGTCGGTGCCCGGCGGCCCGTCGGTAAACGTGCCGTAGATCACCATCACCAGCGGGACGAGGGTCAGGTAGACGACGGCGGCGACGAGACCCCACAGCGCGATGCGCGGCGGCGACAGAGCGGCTATCCAGGCTGGAAAGCGCGGCAGCGCCGAGGCGCCGTGGCGCGCACCAGCGTCGGAGCCTAGCGATGCGACGCGACTGGCGGGAGCTCCGGTTTGCTTCTCGCTGTACAAAGGCGTGCCGCCCTCAACCCTTGGGCTTTTTCTTCAGGATCTTCTCGTCGAGGACCTTGAGCATTTCCTCGGTTCCGCTCCCGCGGCCGCCGCTGGTATCGAAAACGATGCGCGGATCCTTCGCCGCGGCGCGCTCGCGGGGATTGCTGGTCTCGACGGCAGGGTTGGCCGGCGTGCGGTTCATCTGCGCGTAGACCTTCTGTCCGTCCGTGGACAGCAGATAGTCGTAGAGCAGCGCCGCCGCGTACGGATGCGGCGCGTTGCGCGCGATCGAGAGCGGCTGGAGCAGACCCGGCGACGGATCGATCAACGCCCAGTCGACGGGAGCGCCTTTGCTCTTCAGTGCCTCGACATCGTACGGATAGACCGTCATCCCGATCGGCGCCTCTCCCGCCGCCAGCATCTGGGTGATGGTCGTGCGGCCATTGCGAATCTGCAGATTGCCGCTGGCGCCGAGCTTCCCCACGAAGTCGATGGCACGTTCTCGTCCCCAGCGGGTATAAAGCGTCATCATTTCGGGCAGCGACGATGGGTCGAACAAGATCTTGTTCTTCCAACGGGGATCGAGGAGGTCCTCCCACGTCTTGGGCAGGTCGGATTCTTTTAGGAGTCGCGAGTTGTAGCCCATGGCGCGAACGAACGTGAACACGCTCGACCACCGCTCGGCGCGCATGTTCTCGGGGATGGCCGTCTTCGCCGGCGACACGTAGGCAGCAAAAACATCCGCCACTGGGTACATGTCGAAGGTCTCCGTCGACGTCTTGGCGACATCGAACAGGTTCCGACCGGCGCGCGCCTCGGTCGTTATCCGGTCGAGGATGTCCTGGCTCTTGCCGCGGATGAATCCGGCTTTCACGAACGGATACTTCTGCGAGAACGCCTTGATCACGACCTGGGTCGGCGTCGGCCCATCGGTCGTATACCAGACGACGGTCCCCTCCTTCTTCGCGCCCTCGACCAGCGTCTTCTCGCGGTCGGCGGCGGAAAGTCCCTCGAGTCCCTTGTAGAACGCTTCGGTATCGGACAGGGCCCGCGCGGGCGCGGCGCCGACGCTGGACAACGCCACCAGCGCTCCCGCAAACAACAGGGCGCGAGAGGCGGATCGAACGGACGCGGCCGATTGGCTATGCATGACTCTCCACCGGGCTGCCGCTACCTGCGGGTGATGTGCTTCTTCAGCAACGCCGAGTCGTAGTCGGCGCATTTGACGCCGGCGAGCTCGCCGTAATGCTTGCCGAGCGACTTGCCGTTCTCGTCGTACTTCGTGCCCATGTAGAGCAACGGATCGGAGTCGGAGCGGTAGAGCTCGCCCTCCATCGCCCCCTTGCGCACATAGGCGCAAAGCACCTCTCCGACGAACAGGTCGATCTCATCGTCAAACGGATAGCGATTGACGACACGGTACTCGACGTTGCCGATCGCCTCCGCGATCAGCGGCACGGAGATCTTTGCCGGCTTCACCGGGGTAAAGCCGGACTCCGCCCACTTGTCGACGTCGCGACCGGAGATGCGCCCGGCCATGACGACGACGTTCATCATGTCGCGCGAGGGAGCGCTCATGACGAATTCCCCGGTCTCGACGAGAGTCTTGTAGGTGTACGTAGACTTCGAGACCCCGACCACCAGCCGCGACGGCTCGAACCCCACGGGTGTGAACCACATGGCGGTGAGGAAATTGAGGCGTCCGTCGACGCCCCGCGTCACGAGTAACGCGGGGATTCGCACCGCAAACGGCTTGTTGCCGTGATCCGCGATGTCGAACATCGACGGCTCGACCCAATTCTGCATCTCAGGCACGCTTACGCCGAGCGCGCATCCGGGCGGCGGATGCCTCAAACAGACGATTAACTTCCGCTTCGAGATCCGCGGGCGGCCACTGCTCCTCATGAACCGTGCGCTTCTTGTCGTAGGGCCCCGACGGGACTTCGGACGCGCGCGGATAGTTCGAGCAATGCAGCTCGAGGTGGTTGCCGTCGGGATCGTTGAAGTAAATCTCGGCGCCGTTGGTGCCCGCCCGCGTCATCGGCCCGACGAACGGAACCTTCCACTTCTCCAGATGCTTCGCCCACTGGTCGAGCAGCTCGGGCGGCACGTCGAACGCGTGGTGCGGATGTGACTGATTCCAAGTCGGCTGTCCGTAGTCCTGCTCGAACAGGTCAATTTCGAGACCCGAGCAGAGACGGACGCCGACCTGCAGCGAGCGCGCGAGCCCCTGCTTGACTCGGTCGGGCGCCGATTCGTGGTGTAACTCGCCGCCCAGCACCGCGACGTAGAAACGCGCGGCCTTGTAGCGGTCGCGCACCGGGATCGTGGTGTGATTGAGCGCACGGATGTGCAGAGGCGCATCCGGATTGAAGTCCAACTCGCTGATCTGGCTACCGCTACCGCCTTCCATCTGACGTCTCCTTTTGTGTCCGTAGAACGAAGTGTCGGAACTACCCTTCTGAAACCGCAAGCTCATGGGGCAGCGTGCTTAAGCGCTGCCCACCCGCCGGTGTGCAGACGACCGTGTCGCCCCACCGGCAAATCGTCTTCTCGCCCGCGACCATCGTTTCCACCGAGGGCTTCAGGATGCAGACCATGTTCGCCTGCAGCGGCAGGTCGAGATCGGGCGAGTCGGTCATGTTGCCGACCATGATCGGCCCGTCGTCGCCGGCGCCGCGGCCGTGCAGGGTGAGTCGCCCCTCGGCTCCCGCCGCGGGGCCGGTGCGGGGCGCGGCTTTCTCGCACGAGCGCCGCGTGACCTCGGCAAGTTCGCGAATCCTGATTCCGGGACGGAACGCATCGACCAGCGCGTTGAACACCTCGCGCTGGACCTTGAACAATTCGACATGGCGCGGGTCGGCCTCGCCGACGAACACCGGCTGGACGATCTGCGAGCGGTAACCGATCCACGACGCCTCGAGCTCGTCGATGATGAGATCGCCGCGCTCGAGCGGGCGGAACGTGGGTCGCGTCAACGTCCGGATCGGGTTCTTTCCCGACACCCAGTTCTGGTGAACCGGAATCTCGGAGCCGTGGTGCATCATCGCCGAGATCGCCGCCGCCCAGACGTTCCAGTCGGGCACCCCCGGCTTCGCCGCCGCGATCTTGGCCTCGACGCCCTTCTCGATGATCTGCGCCGACCTGCGCAGCACCTCGACCTCCTCGTCGCTCTTGACGAGCCGGACCTGGCGCAGGATTTCCGTCGCGTCGACGAACTCGGCGTTCGGGAAGGCCTGCGACAGCGCGTTCCAAAATCCGGCGAGCATCGTGCCCTCGGGCGTGCGGGTGTCGGCGCCCATACCCGAGATGCCGATGCGACCGCGATCGACCTTCAGCTCGCACAGCCGCTCGACGACCGAGCGACCATAGGAGCGTTTCGCCTCGCGGACGTCGGTGGTCCAGTCCTGCACGCACGGCCAGCGCGCCGCCGCCGAGGTCGCGAACGCGGTGACCTCGCCGTCGAGCGGAAACACGACCGCGACGTCGGAATCACCGCCGCCGCCGACGTGGCTGATGTAACGGGTGTTGGCTTGGAAATCGGTGGAGTGGCCGGTGTTGTTGGGAACGACGATGACGTCGATGCCCCGCTCACGCATGAGTTTACGGATCTCACGCCAGCGGCGGTCCCGCTCGGCGATCGAGAACCGTGGGTACGGCAGAAGCTCGGCCACGGTAAGCCATCCCTGATACGTTCTTATTTCAAAATATGATCGCCGAGAGTCCCAGACCGCGTCAATTTCATCTTTCAAGAAAATTATGATTATTCCCGTAATATGGGATTTTTCCGGGCGTGTGCCGCGAGGCAATCTCCGAACCGTTCTGCACAAAAGGCCGACGTTTCCGAATTGACTCGCCTTATCAAATCCTAAAATGTGGGACCGACATCACGGCCGTGCTTCCGCGGGGAGCCAGAGCCGCTCGCGTTACGCAGGCAGGGATCACGATGGCTTCCAACATGGCTTCCAACATGGCTTCCAATACCCTCACCAAGATCGACATCTTCAACCACATCTTCCCGAAGGCGTTCTTCGACCGCATGCTCGAGACGGTTTCGGACAAGGGCAAGGTCAAGCGCTGGCTGAACATTCCGTTCCTGGTCGATCTCGACGATCGCTTCCGCAAGATGGACGAGTTCGGCGACTACCGGCAGATACTGTCGCTCTCGGCGCCGCCGATCGAAGCGCTCGCCGGTCCCAAGGACGCGCCCGCCCTCGCCCGCCTCGGCAACGACGGCATGGCCGAGTACTGCCGAAAGTATCCCGACCGCTTTCCCGGCTTCATGGCCTCGCTGCCGCTCAACGATCCCGAGGCCTCGCTCGAAGAACTGCACCGCTGCATGCGCGATCTCGGCGCGATCGGCATCCAGATCTTCTCGAACGTCAACGGCAAGCCGATCGACGCGCCGGAGTACTACCCGCTGTTCGAAGCGATGGCCGCCTACGACCGGCCGATCTTCCTGCATCCGATCCGCACCTCGTCGATGCCCGACTTCGCCGCCGACAAGAAGTCGCTCTACGAGATCTGGTGGACGTTCGGCTGGCCGTACGAGACCAGTGCCGCGATGGCGCGGCTGGTGTTCTCCAAGCTGTTCGACAAGCTGCCCAACATCAAGATCGTCACCCATCACATGGGCGGCATGATCCCCTACTTCGAAGGCCGCGTCGGCCCCGGCTGGGACCAGCTCGGCACGCGAACGGCGGACGAGGACTACACGGTGCTCCTCAAGTCGCTCAAAAAGCGGCCGATCGATTACTTCCGCATGTTCTACGCCGACACCGCGCTGTTCGGCAGCGCCAGCGGCACCCGTTGCGGCCTCGATTTCTTCGGCGCCGACAAGGTGGTGTTCGCGTCCGACGCGCCGTTCGATCCCGAGGGCGGGCCGATGTACATCCGCGACACCATCCGCGTCGTCGACGAACTCGACATCTCGACCGAGGACCGGCGCAAGATTTACAGCGGCAACGCCGCCGACCTGCTCGGCATCACCGTCTGAGTCAGGCGACCCGCTTGGTGTCGCTCTGATCGCGCGACAGCGTCTTGGTGACGATGCGGGCGCAGAAGCAGACGCGGTCCGAGATGAACTTGAGGCGCTCCGGGCCGATGTTGGTCTCGCCGAGCGTCACGCTCAGGCTGCCGATGACGGTGCCGCGGGCGTCGAACAGCGGCGCCGCCACACCCGTCACCCCGGGCGTCACGTGGCCGACCGAGACGTCGAAGCCAGCGCGGCGGATTCCCTTCAGTACCTCCCGCACGTCCTCCAGCGTCTCGCCGTAGCCGGCCGCCGCGAACTCAGGCGCCTGCGCCTGATAGAGGCGCGTCAGCGCGTTCGATGACATGTGGGCGAGGATGACGCGCGACGCCGCGCCGCGCAGCAGCGGCCGCGCCTTTCCCCGCTCGTAATTGCTCTGGAACTGGTCGGTGCTGCGCTCCTGGTGGATGCACAGCACCTTGTCGCGGTAGCGACGGCAGAGCAGCGCGATCGACGCGATCTCACCCACCAGCTCCACCATGGCGGGAATGCTCGCCAGGATCAGGCGGTCGCGGGTGCGGATCTTGTAATCGAGCTCGATGATGCGCGGGCCCAGCGTGTAGCCGATGTCCGGCAGAACTGTCAGGAAGCCATGGTCGGTCAGGACCTTGAGATAGCGGTACAGGGTCGACCGGGTGTATCCGAGGCGCGCCAGCAGCTCGTCCGCCGTCCACTCCGGAGTCTCGCCCTCGAACAAATCGATGATGCTCAGCATCCGCTC
>DATJIG010000073.1:0-31838 GCA_035493495.1 Alphaproteobacteria bacterium | reverse complement strand
CCAACACGTCGGCGGCGTCGATCCCGCTCGCGCTCGCCGAGGCCGACGGCGATGGTCGGATCAAGGCCGGTCAGCTCGTCGTCATGGAGGCCATGGGCGGCGGGTTTACGTGGGCGGCTGCGGTCGCCCGCTGGTGACCGGCGCAGCAGCGCAGCGAGCCTGGGCTTTACGGAACTTCAGGTTTTTCCCACATCCCTTTGATATTGACGACTTTATCCGCTGGGGCGTAGGATTCGTCAAACACCCATCGGAGGCGTCGATGTCGGAACGGACGGTGACTCGGTCGCAGTTGAGCGAAGCCGTGTACCAGGAAGTCGGGCTGTCGCGGAACGAATCCGCCGATCTCGTCGAAGCTGTGCTGGATGAGATCGGGACGACCCTGGTGAAGGGCGAGTCGGTCAAAATCTCGTCATTCGGCAGCTTTTCGGTGCGGCAAAAGGGCCAGCGGATTGGCCGCAACCCGAAGACCGGCGAGGAAGTTCCGATCTCGCCGCGGCGCGTGCTGGTGTTTCGTGCATCCCACGTGCTCAAGAACCGCATCAACGACGCTCAGGCCAAGTCCCGCTCTCAAGGGCCAAAGGCGCAAGGGACCTCCCCCGGCGGACAGCCGGTCGGCGGCTCGGGCGAATAAGTGCCGGACACTCTCGGTCCCGTCGCAGCGTCGTCCGCGCGTGCGAAATCCGCCGCGGCGTTCAGAACCATCAGCGAGGTGGCGTCGATTCTCGATGTGCCCCAGCACGTCCTGCGATTCTGGGAAACCAGATTCGCCCAGGTAAAGCCGCTGAAGCGTGGCGGCGGACGGCGTTACTACCGCCCCGAGGATGTGACGCTGCTGCAGGAGATCCGCCGACTGCTATACAGCGAGGGATACACGATCAAGGGCGTGCAGCGTCTGATGAAGGACGGCTCGCTCAAGGCGCGGCTCAGCGAGCCCGCCGAGCCGGTGCAGCCGGCCGCGGTCGCGGCGTCCGAGGGGCACAGCCCGACGCTGCCCGAGCCGGCTCGCGCGCCGATCCGGGCCGCCATCGCCGAGCTCGAGGCGATCCGCGCCGCGTTGCGCGAGGAAGATAGCCGCGGCTGATTGGCCGAACCGCGCGCGCAGGCGTCGTTGCGTGGGATGGCCTCAGCGGCTAAAGTTCGCGCCCGCCCGGGACCCGGGCGGTTTCCACGGTCGGAGTGTAGCGCAGCCTGGTAGCGCATCTGCCTGGGGGGCAGGGGGTCGTGGGTTCAAATCCCGCCACTCCGACCATTCTCCTTTTTGTATCACGGACTTCGCGGACGTTTGCCGCCTGGGGTGATACCCGGCGGATATCTTGCCGCACCCGTCTGTCACTTAACTCCGGCGTAAGCTTTTTTCTCTAAACAGACTCCGCTGTGATGAGCGCCGTGGGAAGGCGGCGTTCGCGCGTCGCTTGCGTGGAGACTGGGGATGCTCGCCAAGACCAGGATTTTCGCCCGCCTCGTCGGGCTGATGTCGCTCATGCTTGTCCTTATGGCGTCGGTGGCGGGCTTCGGCCTCTATGGGCTCTCCGAGACCAAGAACAACGTCGACGGCCTCTATAAGAACAACTTCCTGCCGATGAAGCAGGTGGACTCGGCGATCGAGTACCTGTATCGCGCCCGCCTGTCGGCGCTTGGTGCCGCCGCGATGCGGGACGCCGAAAGCACGAAGAAGGCGAACGCCGATATCGAGCGCGCCCTCGGCCAGGCGGACAAGAACTGGAAAGCCTATCTCGAATCGGACATCAACGCCGAGGAGCGCAAGCTCGTCAGCGACGTCGAGCTGAAGCTGGCCGCCTACCGGACCGTTCTCGACCGTGGCATGAAGCTGCTGCTGTCGGGAAGCCTCGACGACTACGATGCGGCCGCGACCCTGATTCAGGAGGACGGCGCGAAGTCGTTCGACGATCTTCGCAAGGCGCTTCGCGATACGACGCGGTTCCAGGAAAAAGAGGCCGAGGACGCCTACAGCCAGAGCGACGAGATCTACACCCAGAACCGCTCGGTTCTGATCGGCGGTCTGGTCTTCGCGGCGCTCGTGGGCGCGGCGATGGCATGGGTGATCGGCCGGTCCATCACGCTTCCGCTGACGCGCATTCTCGGCGTCATGAAGGAACTGACCAAGGGCAATCTCACCGTCAGCGTTTCCGGACAAGAGCGTCACGACGAAGTCGGTGACGTCGCCCGCGCCGTGTCCATGTTCAAGGACGGGCTGCTTGAGACCGAACGCCTGCGCGCCGAGCAGAAGGCGGTCGAAGAAAAACAAGAAGCCGATCGCAAGGCCCGGCGCGACGCCGAGAAGGAGCGTCAGAAACATGTCGAGGCGACGATCGCCGAGTTCGACGCCGCGATGAAGCAGGCGCTTGAGTCGGTGGGCAATACCTCGACCGAGCTGCAGGCGATGGCGCAGACGATGAGCGCGACCGCAGAGGAGACGACGCAGCAGTCGACGGCGGTCGCCGCCGCCTCCGAGCAGGCCACGAGCAACGTGCAGACCGTCGCCGCGGCCGCCGAGGAGCTCGCGGCGTCCGTGCAGGAAGTCGGGCGTCAGGCGACCCAGTCGTCGGAGGTCGCGCGCAATGCGGTGGCGCAGGCCGCCGAGACGAACGGCAAGATCGAAGGATTGGCGACCGCCGTGCAAAAGATCGGTGAAGTCGCGCATCTCATCAACGACATCGCCAATCAGACCAACTTGCTCGCGCTAAACGCCACGATCGAAGCGGCGCGTGCGGGCGAGGCGGGCAAGGGATTTGCCGTTGTCGCGTCGGAAGTGAAGTCGCTTGCCAATCAGACGGCGAAGGCGACCGAGGACATCACCGCCCAGATCGCGACGGTCCAGCAGGCGACCCAGGACGTCGTAGGGGCAATCAAAATCATCCGCGGCACCATCACCGAAACCAACGACGTCGCGTCGGCGATCGCCGCGGCGGTCGAGGAGCAAAGTACGACGACCAAGGAGATCGCTGGCAACGCGACCCAGGCGGCGCGTGGCACGAGCGAGGTGTCGCGCAACATCGAAGGCGTCTCCCAGGCCGCATCCCAGACCGGTGCCGCCTCGAGTCAGGTGCTGTCATCGGCATCCGAGCTGGCGCAGCAGGCCGAGACCCTGCGGGCTGCGGTCGCCAGCTTCTTCGAGAAGCTCCGAGCTGCCTGACGCGCGGAATCAGACCTTAATTGAGGGCCGGAGCGGTTCAGCCGCTGCCGGCCCTGCTTTTTTGGCCTCGGCCGAGGGCGCTGCCAGAGCCGATCACGTCCCCGTGAACGGGGCGGCTAGGATCTAATACGCATTTCATTTTCCAAGTTTTTACCAATTGGCGGTGTCATAGAGCGGCAACGTCCACTCGGTGGACGACACAGAACCGAGTCGCTCCTGGGGAATTGACCGATGACGACGCCCGCCGCCTTCGAATCCGCGCGCAAAAGCCGCACACTCAGTCTCCGTACGCTGCTGCTCGGAATCAGCGGAACGCTCAGCGTCGCGCTGCTCGCTGTGTGCGCCAACCTGCTGTGGACGTCGGTCGAGCAGTATCAGGCCGCCCAGAAGATGCGGAAGATCGACGCCCTGTCGCGCGTTCTGGTCAAGAGCGGCGACCTGCTCGACGCGCAGCGCACAGCGATCATCGAGGCCATGCGCGCTTCGCAACCTGCGAGCAGCGCGCGGATCGCGGAGATATTCAAGAACGGCGCCGACGCGCAGGAGTTGTTCGCAAACGCGATCGCGATGTTGCCCTCGGTCGGCGGCTTTCCCGACCAGGACGTGACTCTGTCGCGTATCGAAGAAATGCGCCCGAAGGTTAAAGCGCATCATGCCAAGATCGAGGCGGCTTTGGCCAAACCGCTCGCCGAACGCGATCCCAAGATCATCATCGACTGGACGGAGGATTACCGCTCGCTGGTTTCGCGTTCCCAGCAGGTGCGGACGCACCTCGAATCGGCAACGATGGACCTCGATGGGATCTACGCGGCCTACATCGCCATCGAGCAGGCGACCTGGTCGACCTCGGAGTTCCTCAATCGCGTGCGCATCGCGATGCGCAATCCGATGGTCGAGAAGCGCGCGTTCACGCCGAACGACTACATCCTGACGATGCTATCGGCCGGACGCGCGGAGATGGCGTTCAGCCAGATGCGCAACAGCATGGCCACCAACTTCTTTCCCGACGGGCTGAAGGCCGAGGTGAAGCGCCTCGAAACCGGTCCGTACGCGGCCTACGACAAGGGCAAGAACGCGATTTTCGCCGCCAGCGCCCAGGGCAAGGATTATCCCGTCGCGGCCGATGCGTGGACCGAGCAGGTCGACAAGCTCAGCAACGAGTTCCTCGGTCTGGCCCGCATGATCCAGAATGGTATCAGCGGCCGGGCCGCCGAGCTTACGCGTCAAAGCTTGTGGCACATCGGAGAGTCCGCCGGTGCGACCGCGCTGGCGCTGCTCCTCACCTTCGCCAGCTACTGGATCGTCGCGCGCCGCGTGTCGCGGCCTCTGTCGGGCGTGGCGGCGGCGATGACCGGCATCGCCGGCGGCGATACCTCGATCGAGGTGCCCTACGCCGATCGTCGCGACGAGGTGGGCGCGCTGGCCCAGGCCCTTGCGGTGTTCAAGGACAATCTGATCGAGAAGACGCGCATCGCGGCGGAGCAGAAGGATGCCGCGGAGAAGCAGGAAGCCGAGCGCAAGGCACGTCGTGAGGCCGACAAGGAACGCCAGAGGCGGATGGAGGCGACGATCGCCGAGTTCGACGCGGCGATGAAGCAGTCGCTGGAGTCCGTGAGCGGCACCTCGACCGAGCTGCAGGCCATGGCCCAGACCATGAGCGCGACTGCCGAGCAGACGACGCAGCAGTCGACTGCGGTGGCCTCGGCGTCGGAAGAGGCTACGACCAACGTGCAGACGGTCGCCGCCGCGGCCGAGGAACTCGCGTCCTCGGTTCAGGAGGTCGGCCGTCAGGCGACCCAGTCGTCGGAAGTGGCGCGCAACGCGGTGACGCAGGCGGCCGAGACCAACGGCAAGATCGAAGGGCTCGCGTCGGCGGTGCAGAAGATCGGCGAGGTGGCGCACCTCATCAACGACATCGCCAATCAGACGAACCTTTTGGCTCTGAATGCGACCATCGAGGCGGCACGTGCGGGCGAGGCCGGCAAGGGATTCGCCGTCGTGGCCTCGGAGGTGAAGTCTCTCGCCAACCAGACCGCCAAGGCCACCGAGGACATCTCGGGCCAGATCGCGACCGTGCAGAGCGCAACCCAGGAAGTTGTCGACGCGATCAAGGGGATTCGCGCCACGATTACGGAGACCAACGATGTCGCGTCGGCGATCGCCGCAGCCGTAGAGGAGCAGAGCGCGACCACCAAGGAGATCGCGGCGAACGCCACCCAGGCGGCGGCCGGCACCAGCGAGGTCTCGCGCAATATCGAGGGCGTGTCGCAGGCGGCATCGCAGACCGGCGCCGCATCGACCCAGGTGCTGACGTCGGCCAGCGAACTCGCGAGGCAGGCCGAGACCTTGCGCGTCGCCGTCACCGATTTCTTCGGGAAACTGCGCGCCGCCTAGGGCATCGCACGGACGTAGCGTTTCGCAGTGGACGCGGCCTCAGGGCCGCGTACCATCGCGCGGTGGAGACGATCCGCACCACATGCTGCATCGCCGGCGGCGGTCCCGCCGGCATGATGCTCGGAATGCTGCTGGCGCGCGCCGGCATCGACGTCGTTGTGCTCGAGAAGCACGCCGACTTCCTCCGCGATTTCCGTGGCGACACCATCCACCCCTCGACGCTTGAGGTGATGCACGAACTTGGCCTGCTCGGTGAGCTGTTGCGTCGTCGCCATCAGAAGGTCTATCGGCTGAACGCGCAGTTCGGCGACGAAACCCTGACGATCGCCGACTTCAGTCACATGCCGGTGCATTGCCCGTGCATCGTCTTCATGCCGCAGTGGGATTTCCTCGATTTCATCGCCTCGGTCGGACGGCGGTACGCGGGCTTTCGGCTGATGATGAACGCCGAAGTCACCGACGTGATCGAGGAGAACGGTGCCGTCGTCGGCGTCCGCGTCGAGTCGGGGCAGGGACCGATCGACATTCGCGCGCAACTGGTCGTGGGCGCCGATGGCCGCCATTCGACCGTGCGCGATCGGGCTGGATTGACGGTCCTCAATCTCGGCGCGCCGATGGACGTGCTGTGGTTCCGTCTCTCGAAATCGCCGCGCGATCCCACCGACAGCATGGGCAAGTTCGGCGACGGTCATATCTTCGTCATGATCGATCGCGGGGATTACTGGCAGGTCGGCTACGTGATCCCAAAGGGATCGGCGGACCGGGTGCACGCGGTCGGTCTCGAGGCGTTCCGCGCCGAGGTCGCGGCGTCGGCGCCGTTCGCGGCGGACCGGGTGAACGAGCTCGCCGACTGGGATCAGATCAAGCTGCTGACCGTCGGCGTCGATCGGCTCGAGCGCTGGCATCGACCGGGACTGCTGTGCATCGGCGATGCCGCCCACACCATGTCGCCGGTCGGTGGGGTCGGCATCAATCTCGCGATCCAGGACGCGGTGGCGGCGTCCAACATTCTGGCCGAGCCGCTGAGGGCCGGAAGCGTCACCGACGGGGACCTCCAGCGGGTACAGCGACGGCGCATGCTGCCGACTCGGTTGACGCAGCGGTTCCAGGTCATCGTCCAGGACCGCATCATCACCCGGGTGCTGGGCAGCCGCGCGAAGGTCCAGGTGCCCGGCCTTGTCCGCTGGATGCAGCGCATTCCGATGCTGCGGCGCATCCCGGCGCGCATGATCGGCATGGGCGTTCGGCCCGAGCACGTCCGCACGCCGGCGGTCGCGCCCGTCCGGTAGGCTACTCCTTGGCGATGCGGCCGAGGGCCTCCGACGTTCTGGCGACCACCGGCTTCGGCGTCTTGTAGACGTCGGCGATCAGGTCGGCGATCTCCTGGCCGGTGATGGCGTCGACCGAGAGGTCCTGGCGCTTGGCGTCGGCAAGGAACTCGGGATCCTTCATTGTGTCGTCGAAGCTCTTGCGCAGCGCCGCGACGATATTGGGCGCCATGCCCGGCGGCGCGACGAACGGGCGGCCGAGAGCGACGCGGGCGAAGAACAGCTTCAGCGCCGCCCGGTCGTCCTCGGAGCGCGCGAGATCGGTGCCGACGGGAATGTCCTTGAGCCGCGGGTCGGGCTTGAGCGCCGCCTGGAACAGGATGTTGATCTTGCCGTCGCGGGCCAGCGGCTGGCGCATCAGCGAATCGTAGGCAAGGCAAATGCCCTGGACCTCGTTGCGCTCCATCGCGAGCGAGATTTCCTTCGATCCCGGGTAGCCCTTGATGGTCTTGAATTTCATGCCGATGAGCTCGCTCAGGAACTCGGGGTAGATCGCGGTGTCGGCGCCGGAGCCGGTGGCGCCGACGATCAACTCCTTGGAAAACAGGTCCTCCATCTTCTGCACCGCGGCGTCCTTGCGCGCGGCGCACACCGTCACATCCTTGTCGGGGCTGCCGATCCAGCTCATCTTCAGCGGATCGAACTGCGTGCCCTGGCCACCGAGCAGAGGCTCCAGGGGAATACCGCGGTTGACGAGCGCGATCGCCGTGCCGTCCTTCGGCGAGACGTTGGCGATCTGGTTCATCAGCTTGAGCCCGCCGGCGCCGGGCACGTTCTGCGGCACGATGCTCGGGTTGCCGGGGAGGTGCTTCGGCATGTTCTTGGCGATCGCGCGGGCCCACACGTCATTGGCGCCGCCCGGGCCGAAGCCGATCATCAGATTGATGGTCTTGCCCTTGAAGTCGACCGGAGCCTGAGCCATCGCCGGCCCCGCGACGCTGAGCGATGCCACGACTGCAACGACGACTTCACGCATGCTGGTACGCATGATCGCCTCCCTCGCTGTGCGACCGGCGCTCGTACGCTTCGGCCGCGAGATGCCTTGTGTTGCGACCTCCGCGACGCGTGTCGCGGAGGTCCGTCCTTGACGAGGCTAGTCGCGGATATCTTGCAGGAACCACTCGGTCGGTATCTCGCGTCCCATCTTACGCTTCTTCGCGACCTCGTAGACCCAGCCGCCGACCGCCGAGAACTGGAGACCCTGGTTGCCGACGTTGCGGTAGAACGTGATCTGGTCGCGCGACGTGCGGCCTTTGCACTTGCCGGTCACGAGATCGGCGAACTCCGGCTTGTCGCCGCCCTTGCCGCGGTCGTTGAATTCGGGGCTGTCGCCGCCGAAGCCGGGCTCCGGATTCTTCTCGGGGATGCGCTTCATCTCCTCGGGCGAGCCGCCGATGTAGGCGGCGGGCGAGAGGCCGCGCTCGGCCTGGAAGCGCTCGGTCTGGCGCATCTGCAGGCCCGCCGTGCCCTGGCGCACGACGAGGTCGAACTTCGCCGCCGAGGCGTCGGGCATTTCGCGGCGGCCGAGGTTCGTCACGTGCATGCCTTTCTCGATCCACTCGGCGTCGTACACCGGCTTCATCGAGTCGGTGGCCGACGTCAGGATGTCGACGCCTTTCACCGCCTCGCGCGGATTGTCCACCGCGCGGACCTCGATGTTGAGCTTCTTCGACATCTCCTCGGCGTAGGCTTCGCGGTTCTTCGGGTTCGGGCTGTAGACCTTGCAGAGCCGGATGTCGCGCACGCACTTGAAGGCCTCGAGGAACGTCCGGGCCATGCCGCCCGACCCGAGCATGCCGACGATGTGGCTGTCCTCGCGCGACAGCCACTTGACGCCGATGCCGGCACCGCCGCCGACGCGCATGTGCTGGAGCACGCCGTCGTTGATGAAGGCGAGGGGTTCCGCGGTGCGGGTCGAGAGCAGATAGATGAGGCCGTGATAGGTGCCGGGCTCGCGGCACCACTTGTCCTCGGTCCAGCCGCCGTCCGGCGTCTTCGGCCAGGTGATGATGTCCGACTTCATGCGGATCGCCATGTAGCCGTCGTTGGCGCCCTCCATGGTGCCCCAGCGGTAGTAACCGTCGGGCCGGTCGCACGGCATGTAGACATCGATGCGCGGACGGTGGATCGAGCCGCCGTATGGGAGCTTCTTGAAGGCTTCCTCCTGGACGCGAATGCAGTCATCCATGGTCAGGAGCTTCGACACGTCGTCGTTATTAATGATCAGCATTGATCTTCACTGCGGCTCACGGAGGTTCACGGGAGTCCGATATTACCCGGGAAATCCGGGCGCGCCAGCGAATGCCTGCAGCGAAGAACAGGAGGGAGCGGTTATCCGCTCAACGTATCCGTGAGGGCATCGGTGTTGCTGGCGCGGTCGAAGTCGAGCGCCGCGGCGATAATCCGCTCGCGTTGCGGTTTGCCCACCATCCCGGCGATGGAGTTGAACTTGTCGATCACCTCCGCCTCGGCGATTCCGCCCTGCGAATAGCCCGGCGGGAACAGCATCTCGGCCATGTGTTCCCGATCGTCGGCGTCGCGGACACGCACCACGCACGGATAGGTGCCGGGCGCGCGCGTGTTGAGCGTGGGGTCGGTGGCCATCGTCATCTTGCCCATCAGGGCGACAATTTTCTGATCGAGCCAACGTTCGTTGTCGAACTGCGCCGTGCTGAACGTGCCATCGGAGAGAGCGACCGCCACGAGGAACTGGAAGCTGTGGTCGGCCGATTCGCGGGACTGCGGGCGGATACGGCCGGGATCCTCCTGCTGGTCGCGGACGAACGGATAGTCCGCCATCATCACCTCGATGCGGCAGATTCCGTCGAGGCGACCGGCAAGCGCGCCGTGGAGCTTGAGCGCCGCGGCGACCGCCGCCTGCCCGGTGGCGAGGCACGGATATGCCTTGACGTTCGAGCGCATGATGTAGCTCTGCGCCGGGAACGGGGCGCTCATCACCGACTGCAGGTCGCCGTTGGGGAACACGCAGCGGATACCGCGCTCATGCTCGAGGACGGCAAGGGGACCGGTCACGCCGCGTTCGGCCAGCAGGGTCGCCTCGATTGCGCTCTGCGCGACCATGGCGTTGGAGATCGACTTCGCCGCGGAAATCCCGCCGCGGCGAACGATCGCCGGTGTGGCGCAGCGGGCGCCGGCGAGGGCGAGAGCATGGGCGAGGCGGTCGGCGTCGAGTCCCATGAGGCGGCCGGCCATCACCGGCGCGACGAAGCCCGAGAGGCTCACGCCGTCCCACGGGGCCTTGCGGTCCATCAGCCCTTTGAAGCGGCCGTACAACTCGTAACCGACGGCAATCGCCGCGAGGATGTCTCGGCCGGAGCGACGGCGGGCTTCGCCGGCGGCGAGCGCGACGGCGATGTTGTCGCTGGGATGGCCGCCAATCTCGGGGCCGTTCTTGCCTTGACCGACGACGTAGTCGCTGAGATCGAGCACGCGGACCAATGAGCCGTTGGCGAGAACGGCGTGGGGCAGGTCGACCTTGCGCGACCGACCAATCACGGTGCACGGGCCGTTGCCGCCGATCTCCTCACAGACCGAGATGATGTTCCGGCAGACGCTCTCGTCGCTGCCGGCAATCGCGCACCCGATCGAGTCGAGGAGCAACAGCTTCGCCTGGGCGATGCAGTCCTTCGGCACGTCGGCGCTGTCGATGCCGAGTGCCCAGCGCGCGATGGTCTGCACGCCCGTGGGCGCGTTGGATTTCGCTTCTTCGTTCGTCGCCAACGTTGAATCCTCTTCAGGCAGCATGAAAGTGTACCGGCCGCCCGTGCGGAACGCGATTCCCAAGCGACGAGCTGCGGGTCATCCATTTGGATGATATCGCGGCAGCATCGCCCGAGCAGGCGAGACGCGATCCCGTCGCCATTGCGGATGTTCGCGCGCTCGCCCAAGATTGGAGGTGGGGAAGCTGAAATGGCTAGGGGTGACTGATGGTTCGTGTTGCATTCGCGATCGGCGACTACCCACCCGAGGAGCGCAAGATCCGCGAGGACGTCGCCAGGAGCTACGCGTCCTCGGACGTCGAAGTGGGGATCGTTTCGGTCGGCGCGAGCCCGTACGGCGGGCTCGGCCCGGCGGAAATCCAGCTCGTCGCGCCGTATTACCACGCGGCCTATCTCGAGGCGGAGCGCCAGGGCTACGATGCGGTCGTGCCGCTCGGCATGCTCGATCTTGGTGTCGACGGCGGGCGTTCGCTGGTCGACATCCCGGTCATCGCACCGTGCGAGGCGGCGTTTCACGTTGCGGCCCAACTCGGCGATCGCTTCGGCATCGTCTGCTACCACCCGTCGGTGATTCCGCGTCAGCGCACGCAGACCAAGGCTTACGGCATGGAGGCCTGGGTCGCCGGCCGCCGCGCCTCGGGCTTTCACCTGCGCGACATCTCGGCGAACAAGGACGAGATGATCTCGTCGTTCGTCAAAGCCTGCCGCGAGCTGATCGATGAGGACGGCGCGGATGTCATCATCGCGCACGGCATCACCCAATGCCCCGTTCACATCAAGCCCGGCTGGCTGACGAACGAGATCGGTGTGCCGGTGGTCGAAGGAATCGGTGCGCCGATCCGGATGGCGGCGCTGCTCGCGGGATTGGGCCTGAAGCACAGCCGCAGGCGCTGGCCGAAGTCCAAGTCGCGGCCGAAGCTTTAGAAAAAAACATCAGGGAGGACGTCATGCGGGCGCGCATAGGATATCTCGCGATCCTGAGTCACACGCCGGACAAGCTTGGCGGCTTCTACACCGGGAGCCTCGGCTTCCGCGAGCTCGGCCGGAGCGCTGCCGGCGACGTCACGATCACCGACGGCGCCTTCAACGTGACGATCTTCAAGCATCGCGCCGAGCTCAACGAGCCGAGCATGGAGATCGGCCATCACCATCTTGGCATCGCCGTCGACAGCATCGACGAGGTCGAGCGGCGCTACCGCAGGTTCAACCCGCGGGGCGTGTTCATACGCGAAGCCGGCGACCTCCAGCACGGCGAGGCGCGCATCTTCGATCCCGAGTGCCGCCCGATCAGCCTGTCGGAGCGCAACTTCGGGATCGACTCGCCCAGGGCCAGCTTTCCGCGCATCGCCCACATCGCGGTCGGCGCACTCGACCCGACGGCGCTGTTCGAGTTCTACGGCGCGGTGTTCGGATTCCGCGAACTCCTCGTCGCTCACGCCGAGGCTGCGAAGCGTCCGGGCTACAAGAATCGCCATGTCGGCGACGGCGAGACCAACGTGGCGCTCCAGGCCTTCTACAACGACCGCGAAGGCATCGAGGCGCGCCACGGCATCGCCCACATCGGCCTTCTGGTCCGCAACGCGTCCGCGATGGCGGAGTCGGTGAGGGGCATCGCCACGTTCGCGAGCCGTCCGTCGAGCCGCGTCCAGTCCGAGATCCGCATGCGCGACCCGGAAGGAAACGGCTGCGATCTCTCGGGGCGCGGCTGGGAGGTCGATCTCGACAAGTGGGCGCGCGCAGACGTCGCGTAGCCGGATCGCGGGGGCGAGGGAGACCACGATGCCGCTTAAACAGAGCCTGTTCGCAATCGTCGCCGCCGCCGCACTGCTGTGGCCGGTTGCAAGCGACGCCGATCCAATCGCCGATTTCTACAGCGGCAAGCAGCTCCGGATTGTCGTCCGCGCGGCTCCGGGCGGAAGCTACGACACCTATTCGCGCTTCCTCGGCCGCCACATCGTCCGCTTCATCCCGGGCAACCCCGTTGCCGTTCCGATCAACATGCCGGGCGGAAGCGGGCTCAAGGCGCTGGGCTACGTCGAGAACGTGGCGCCCAAGGACGGAACGGTCTTCACCATGGTGAGTCAGTCGTTTCCGATGGACCAGGCGCTGCACCTCAACAAGGCGCTCGACATCGATCTGCGCAAGCTCAACTGGATCGGCAACATGAGCGAGCAGAATCAGGTCCTGTACACGGCGCCGATTTCGCCGACGCGCACTCTCGAAGACGCGAAGAAGCGCGAAACGATCGTCGGCGCGACCAGCATCAACGCGACTTCGACGCAGTTGATCGCGCTCTACAACAACGCGCTCGGGACGAAGTTCAAGATCATCTACGGCTATCCCGGCGGAGCCGAGATCGCGCTCGCGGTGGAGCGGGGCGAACTGGAAGGGCGCAACAGCACCACGCCGCCGACACCGTTCGCCAACTCCGGCGACAAGTCGACCGAGTTTCATTTCATCATCCAGACCGGGCTGAAGAAACATCCGGCCTATCCGGATGTGCCGCTGCTGACGGATCTGGCTGGGAACGCCGATGAGCGCGCGGCTTTCGATCTGATCTCCAAGGCGTCGGCCGTGTCACGGCCGTTCGCCGCCGCGAGCGGCGTTCCCAAGGAGCGCGTCGACGTGCTGCGCAAGGCGTTCGAGGAGTCGATGAACGACCCGCAGTTCCTCGAGGAGGCGAAGCGGCAGGACCTCGAGATTGCGCTCACGACCGGTGAGGAGCTGCAGAAGATCATCGCCGACATCATCTCGGCATCGCCTGCGACGCTCGAACGAATGAAGACTCTGATGGTCGTGCACTCGGCCGAAGCGGCCAAGGGCATCAAACCCGGTCGGGAGGCCGAATAAATGGACGCGCCCGCGAGCCATATGAGCGAGACGCTCATCAGCAACGTCGAGGTGATCCGGCTGCGCCTGCCGTATCGCTCCGCGGTGTCGTTCAAGACCGTCCGCCAGTCGGTCGGCGAGTACGTGATCCTCCGGCTCGTCGCGGCGGGGGGCCAGGACGGCATCGCCGAGGCGATCTGCCGCCCGGAGCAGTCGGGTGAGGACGCGACGTCGCTCGCCTACCAGCTCGAGACCTTCTTCAAGCCGAAGCTGGTGGGTGCCGATGCGCTCGGTCACCGCGACATCCTCGCGGCGATCGAGGCGATCCGCTTCTGTCCCGCCGCCAAGGCGCTCATCGACAACGCGTTGTGGGACCTGCGCGGCAAGATCCTCGGCCAGCCGGTGTGGCGCCTGCTCGGTGCGGCACAGGCGCGGCCGGTGCCGCTGACCTGGATCGCCCACGGCAACACCCGCGAGAGCATGGTGGCCGAGGCGCGCCACGCCCATGAGGAGCGCGGCTACAAGGGGCTGAAGCTCAAGGCGTGGAAGCGCTCGGTCGAGGATGTGCAGATGGTCGCCGAGGTGCGCCAGGCGGTCGGCACGGGGCCGATCATCTACATCGACGGCAACGGCGCCTACAGCGAAAGCGAGGCGCGGACGATCCTGCCGGCGGTGGCTGAGCACGACGTCTCGTTCATCGAGGAGCCGTGCAGCTTCGCCGATCCGTTCCGGCAGGCGGCGATGGCGGCTGCGCTGCCGATCGCGCTGCTCGGCGATCAGAGCTGTCGCACTCTGCGCGAAGTGGCACTGCTGTTGCGGCTCAGCGCCGTGGGCGCGGTCAGCGTGAAGCTGCGGCGCACCGGGATCAGCGAGGCGCTGAAGATCATCGCGCTGTGCGAGGCGGCCGGTGTGCCGGCGGTGATCGGCACCGATTCGGAGAGTCGCATTGGCGCTCTAGTACGGATGCATTTCCACACCGCCGTCGCGTACCTGCACGACTTTCCCGCCGAGACGCATTTCTTCCACAAGCTCACGGACGATGCGTTCGCGGGCGAGTTCACGTTCGCGGACGGCTGCGTGACGCCGACCGACGCGCCGGGATTCGGCACGTCCATCGATCGCAACAAGCTCGAGCAGTATCGGTTCTAGCCGGGCGGATGCACCGGCGGAGGAGAGTGAAGATGGGACAAAACATTCTCGGCGCCGCGGCGATGGTCGTGATCGCGGCCCTGTCCTGCGCGCAGGCCGAGGCGCAGAGCCGCCCGGACTTCACGGGCAAGACGGTGACGATCATCTCGAGCTTCGGATCGGGCGGCGGCTACGATCTTTACGCGCGGCTGTACGCCGCCCATGTCGGGCGACATCTTGCCGGCACGCCGCCCGTCGTCGTGCGCAACATGCCCGGCGCCGGCGGTCTCGTCGGCACGAACTTCCTTTACAACGTCGCGCCCAAGGATGGGACCGCGATGGGCGTGGTACCGCAGACGGTCGCCATCGCGCACGTGCTCGGCGCTTCCGGGGTGAAGTACGACGTCGGCAAGTTCAACTGGATCGGCCGCATCAACTCCAACGCCGAGGTCGAGCAGACCTGGTATACCTCGAAGGTCAAGACCATAGCCGACGCCAAGACGAATCAGGCGGTCCTCGGCGGAACCGGCCCCGATTCGTCGTCGGTGGTATTCCCGCGCATCCTGAACGAGCTGTTCGGAATGAAGTTCAAGGTCGTGGCGGGCTACGAGGGCGTCAACATGGTGAGCCTCGCGATGGAGCGCGGCGAGGTCGAGGGCATGGTCCGCCCGTGGGCGGTGACGAAGACCGTGCATCCCGAATGGCTTGCGGAGAAAAAGATCAATCTGCTGGTCCAGTACGCCGTCGAGCGGCATCCCGAGCTCAAGGACGTGCCCGCGGTCGTCGATCTCGCCGAGAACGACAAGCAGCGGCAGATCCTGTCGCTCTACGCGAGCGGCAGCGACATCGGCCGATCGATCGTCGCACCGCCGAATCTCTCCCCGGCGATGGTGACGACGCTTCGGGCCGCGTTCCAGGGCACGATCAAGGATCCGCAGTTCCTCAAGGAACTCGAGACGAGCAAATTGGACTTCGATCCGCTGTCCGGCGAGAAGCTTCAGGAGATCGTCGCCGGCGTCGAGAAGGTGCCGCCCGATGTGATCGAGACAGCGCGCAAGTTTTCCGAGGTTCAGAAGTAGGCTGCCTCAGCGCGCCATCTCCGGGATCGGCCACTCGAGGCACTCGGCGATGCCGCGGCCCATGACCCAGGCGAGGTCGTCGGGCGACAGGAAGTCGAGTTCCTCGGTGAACAGCGTCACGCACCGACGATAGGTCGTGCGCGACCAGATGCGCGTGAGGTCGGTTCCCCAGAACGAACGCCGTGGGCCGAACGCGCCGATCAGCCGCTTCAGCGCGCCGTGCAGGTTGCGGTGGGGATAGGGCTCGGTCGAGTACAGCGGCACCGACGAGACCTTCACGTGCATGTTCGGGCAATCGGCGAGCGCGCACAGGCCCTCGATCGCGGCAGCGGCGGCAGCGTCCTCCTCGCGCCTGAGCCCCATGTGATCGACGATGAGCCGGAGATTCGGGTGGCTCTCGGCAATCGCGCGAATCTCGGCGTTGCGGCCGGGCGCGAAGATCATCACCGGGATGCCGTGCTTCTCAGCCTCCGGCCAGAACCAGTCGGCGGTGCCGTCGGTCAGATAGAGCTGGTTGTGCGCCTTCTGGAACGACACGCGGATGCCGAGCATGCCGCGCTGCGCCTTCCAGCCGGGCAGGAGCGGCGCCGCGACATCGGGTTTCTGCACCGGGATGCGTCCCATCACGCCGAACAATCCGGGGTGACGCTGGGCACCTTCCAGCGCGAAATCGATCCGGTCGCCTTCCCAGCCCGGAGGGATCAGGACCGCTCGGTTGACGCCGGCGGTCGCCATCTCGCGGCGCAGGTTCTCGTAGCCGAACGGCTCCGGCAGATGCGGCGGGCCCGAGAACCACGGCCGCTCAGGTGTCTCGGCCTTCCACACGTGAATCTGCGCGTCGATGATCACGGTCGCCTCTCGGGGTCGGCACACTTTACGCGATGGGGTGCCGCCTTAGACACACGTTTCGCAACGCGGCCATCACTCGCGCTTGCGCGTCGAGACGAGTTGGCGGATCGTGGACAAAACAAAGAGGCGCAAGGAGGCGATTGATGCTGGGAAGGCAGTCGGTAACCCATGTCATGGCGAAATCGCTGTTCATGACAGGGGCGATCGTTTTCGCGTCGGCCGGTGAGGGCCTGGCCGACGACGTCTCGTTTAAGGGCAAAACCATCAACGTCATCGTCGGCTATGGTGCCGGGGGCCGTATCGACAATTACACCCGGCTGCTGACCTCGTCGCTCGCCCATCGGCTGCCTGGTAAGCCGAGCATTGTCGTCCGCAACATGCTCGGCGCCGATGGTGTCGTGGCGCTGACCTATTTCTACAATCAGGTGAAGCCCGACGGCCTGACGGCAGCCGTGGTCGGCGCGTCGCAGGTCGACCCGTTCCAGGTCCTGAAGGCTAAGGCCACGTACGACGTCGGCGCGATGGAGTTCGTCGGCGGCAACGGCCACGGCGGCACGGCATTGGTGATTCGCTATGATGCCCTGCCGCGCCTCAAGGACCGTTCGGGGCCGCCCGCGATCATGGGCGCTCTGTCGGCGGTGCGCACCGGCATGCAGGCGACGCTGTGGGGCGCCGAGTACCTCGGCTGGAACGCGCGGTGGGTGGTTGGATATCCGACCACTAAGGCCCTCGTGCTCGGCGTCGAGCGCGGCGAAATCGACATGACGTCGTTCAGCGACATTGTCGATGTCCAGCGCCTGAAAAGCACCGGGCACTTCACCGTGCTTGGCCAGACGGGATTCCTCCGCGATGGCAAGCTACAGCCGCGGCCGGAATACGACGCGCCGTTGCTGTCCGATCTCGTCGCCGACAAGATCACCGATCCGGCGGCGCAGCGCGCGTTCTCGTACTGGCGCAGCATCAGCACGGTCGGCGAGTTCATGGCGCTGCCGCCCGGGACGCCGCGTGCGGTTGTCGACGCCTATCGACAGGCATTTCGCGACACTATGGCGGATCCCGAGTTTGCGAAGCGGCTGGTGGGAGCAGGGGACGAGTTCCTGCCGCAGAGCGCCGACGACGTCGGCGCTCTGATGGGGACGCTCGCCGCGACGCCGCCGGAGGCGCTCGCATATTTGACGGACATCGCGCGGCGCCAGGGCCTGAACCTCGGCGAGTGATTGTCGTGTCGAAAACGGGTTCGGTCCGATCGATCTGAAGATCAGATTGATCTGATACGTTTAATGCGTTAGACAGATGGACACGCGCCGACGACGATGGCGGCATGTCGACCCGGCTTCCCGTCGTCTCATCCCGCGTTCCGTCGTCTTTCGTTGCCGTCGCGAAGCAGTATGGGCCAGGGCTCGCGCTCGCCGCCATTATCGCGTTGGCCGCCCAGGCCGTGTGCGCCTGGTCGGGCCTCACGTTCGTCAGCCCGCTGATCGTTGCAATCACACTCGGCGCGGTGGTGCGGGCCACGGTCGGGGCCCCCGAGGTGGCGCGTTCCGGCATTCGTGTCGCACTCCGACCCGTCCTGCGTATCGGTATCGTTCTGCTCGGGTTCCAATTGACCGCCACGCAAGTGACTGCACTCGGATTCTCCGGTCTCGGCATCATCGCCGTCAGTTTGGTCGCCACGTTCGTCTTCACGGTGACGTTGGCGCGGGTGCTCGGCGTTGACTCCAAGCTCGCACAGCTCATCGCCGCCGGCACCTCGATCTGCGGCGCTTCGGCCATCATCGCGACTAACACGGTGACCCGCGCCTCCGACGAGGACGTGGCCTACGCCGTCGCCTGCGTAACGCTGTTCGGCACCATTTCCATGGTTCTCTATCCGCTGCTGCTGCCGGTGCTCGGGCTCGGCGTCGACGCCTACGGCGTCTGGGCCGGGACCTCGATCCACGAGGTCGCGCAGGTCGTCGCCGCGGCATTTCAGGGCGGAACGGAGGCCGGACACGCCGGCACGATCGCCAAGCTGACGCGGGTGATGATGCTGGCACCGGTCGTGGTGGCGCTCGGCTCGATTGTCGCGTCGCGTGCGAAAAGCGGCGGTCCGGCGCGGGCCGCGGTGACGGTCCCACTGTTCATCGTCGGCTTCGTGGCGACGACGGCGCTCAACAGCGTTATTACGATCGCGCCGAGCGTGAGCCACGACATCGCCAGGGTGACGGCCTTTCTGCTGGCGACGGCGCTCGCCGCCATGGGCCTCGAGCTCGATGCCCGCAAGCTCTGGGCGAAGGGCGTGCGCCCGCTGGCGCTTGGTGCGGCGGCCTCCATCTTTATCGCGCTGTTTGCACTCGCGTTGGTCGAGATCGCCTACTGAGGCGATGCCATGACCTTCGAGCAGCTCCGGATCTTCGTCGCCGTCGCGGAACGCGAGCACATGACCCAGGCGGGCGAGGCTCTCGGTCTTGCCCAGTCGGCGGTGAGTGCGGCGGTCGCGGCGCTCGAGGCCGAGCACGGCGTGCCGCTGTTCCACCGCGTTGGGCGCCGCATCGAGCTGACGGAGGGCGGACGGTTGCTGCTCTCCGAAGCGCGCGCCGTCCTCATGCGGGCCGAGGCCGCCCATCGCGCGCTGATTGAATTCGGTGAGCTCAAGCGGGGTCGGCTATCGGTCCACGCCAGCCAGACCATCGCCGGATACTGGCTGCCGGTCCATCTCGTCCATTTCCGCGAACGCTATCCCGAGGTCGAGGTGAACGTCGCGGTCGGAAATACGGCGCAGGTTGCGGAGGCGGTCAACACGGGCGCCGCCGATCTCGGATTCGTCGAAGGCCGGGTGACGGAGCCGGCGCTGATCGACGAGACCATTCCCGGCGATCGCCTCGTGATCGTCGTCGGTACCAGCCACCCATGGGTGAAGCGCCGTCGCATCGAAGCCGACGATCTTCTGGACGCGCAGTGGGTGGTGCGCGAGCGCGGATCGGGAACGCGCTCGGAATTCGAGGCCGCCCTGCGCGCGATCGGCATCCGGCCGAAAGGACTCAAGATCGCGCTCGAGCTGCCGTCGAACGAGGCCATTCGCTCGGCGGTGGTGGCGAATGCAGGGGTCACCGCGATCTCGGAGCTGGTGGTCGAGGCGCTCATTCGACTCGGCCGTCTCCACCGCGTCGGCTTCGAGCTGCCGGAGCGGTCGTTCCATGTGCTGCGTCATCGCGAGCGCTACCGCAGCAAGGCGGCGGAAGCGCTGCTCGCGCTCATTCCCGGACGAACGCCCTCAGTTGCGCGCTGACACCGCGCGGCGACCCGCCTCGGTGATCTTGCACACCATCCAGTCGGGCTTCAGCGGATTGGCGAACCACGCCTCGGCCCAGCCATGCTCGATGCAGCTCCTGATCGTCCGCTCGGGGTAGAGCTGGCCCTGGCGGTCGAACAGCGGCAGCTTGCCACCCGGCTGATCGAGGGCACGCTTCAACCACTCACGCTGGAATCCGGTGGGACGCGCATGTGCGTGAGCGTGCCCGTCGCGGGCACGCATCGTCGTGGTGTCCATTCAAACCTCCCGTACCCGCCGCCGTTCTCAGCGCCAGCGAGTTCGATTAATCTAAAGCCGCCCGGTGTCGCCGCCAAGGCGGCGCACGATGACAATTCACCGCCGATCCCGGGCGCCGCGGGGACAGGTTCATGGCCAGTCGCAAATCCTCCAATGATTCCGCCCTCGTTTATGTCACGGCCCCGTCGGCCCGCGAGGCCGACCGCATCGCGTTAACCACGGTTAACGAGGGACTTGCGGCCTGTGCCAATGTCCTGGGTCCGATCCGTTCGATTTTCCGGTGGCAGGGAAAGGTCGAACGCTCGCGTGAGGTCTCGCTGATCCTCAAGACTCGCCGAACGCGGCTTGCCGCGCTGACCAGGCGCGTCAAGGCGCTCCACAGCTACAGCGTCCCGTGCATCGTCGCGCTGCCGATCGTCGGCGGCAATCCCGACTTCCTGTCGTGGATCGCGGCCGAGTGCGCGCCCGGCGGACGTCGGGCGAGGGCGAGGGCGAGGGTTAAGCCCAGGGGAAATCGATGAGTGCCGCGCGTTCCGATCGTCTTTCGCAGGTGTTTGCGTGGATCGGCCACGCGACGATGCACTGCCTCACCGGCCTGTTCCTCACCGCCGTGCTCGCGCTCGAGACCGACTGGCATCAGTCCTACGGCGATCTCATAGCGCTGTGGACGGTGGGTGCGTTCCTCGTCGGCGCGCTCGCGCCGTTCGCGGGCTGGCTCGGCGACCGCTGGTCGAACGCGAAGATGATGGCGGTGTTCTTTGTCGGCTCGGGGCTGGCGACGATCGCCGCGTCGTTGGCGGCGACGCCGACCCAACTCGGGGTCGCGTTGACCGCGCTCGGCGCCTTCGCCGCGATCTACCATCCGGTCGGGATGAGCTGGCTCGTGCGCAGCGCGGCCAACAAGGGCGTGGCCCTTGGCATCTGGGGCGTGTTCGGCAGCGCTGGCGTCGCCATCGCCGGAATCGTCGCTGGCGGGTTGACGGCGCTTGCGGGTTGGCGCGCGGCGCTGTGGATCCCGGGTACGATCGCGCTGGCGATCGGCGTGGTGCTCGTCGCGGCTATCGCGACCCGCTGGGTGGTCGACGGCGCGCGGGACCGCGCGCCGTCGGCCGAACCCGCGCGCGGCGATGTCATCCGCGCCTTTATCGTCCTGTCGATTACGGTGTTCCTGGGCGGGCTGATCTACAACGCGACCCAGATCGCGCTGCCAAAGGCGTTCGCCGAGCGCGCGGACTTCCTCGGCGGAAGTGTGCTCGGCGCTGGCACGCTGTTTACCGCTATCTACCTGATTGCCTCGCTCCTGCAGATTCCCGCCGGCTGGCTGTCGGACCGCTATCCGCCGCGGCTCGTCTATCTGGCGGCGTTTGTCGTCCAAGCGCCGTTCATGGCGCTCGCGGCCGCCGCGACCGGATTGCCTTTCGTGCTCGCGGCCGCGGCCATGGTGATGGCGAATGTCGCGGCGATCCCGGCGGAAAACGTGCTGATGGTACGCTATACGCCGTCGCGCTGGCGCGGCTCGATGTTCGGAGCCAAGTTCGTGCTGTCGCTTGGCGTGGCGCCGGTGGCGGTGCAGCTCGTCGCGATCCTGCACGAGCGGACCGGCGACTTCGTCGCGCTGTTCACCACACTCGCACTGTGCTCGGCGGGCATCGTCGTCGCGGCGTTCCTGCTGCCGCGCGAGCGCGCGCGGTCGGCGTCGGTCGCCGTGGCTGCCGAGTAATCAGATACCAGCCAACGCTTGATCGAGGTCGGCCATAATATCCGTCGCGGTCTCGAGGCCGACTGAAATGCGCACCGCTTCGGGGCCTATCCCTGAGGCGCGGAGCTCGTCCTCCGACAATGGTCGGTGTGTGGTCGACGCAGGATGAATGATCAGCGTGCGCGCATCGCCGAGGTTGGCGACGTGGCTAATCAGCCGCACGCTCTCCACCAGCTTGCGCCCGGCCTCGAGTCCGCCTTTGACGCCGAAAGTGAACACCGCGCCCGCGCCGCGCGGCAGGTATTTCGCGACCAGCGCCTTTTGCGGACTGTCGGGTAGGCCGGCGTAGGACACCCAGGTAACCTTCGAATGCTTGTCGAGGTGACGCGCGACGGCGAGCGCGTTTTCGCAGTGACGTTGCATTCGCAGCGCCAGCGTCTCAACTCCCATCGTCGTCAGGAAGGCGTTGAGCGGGGCCATTGCCGGGCCGAGGTCGCGCAGGCCGATCGCATGGGTGTAGACCGTGTAGGCGAGCTTGCCGAATTTCTCAGCGAACCGGACGCCGTGGTACGCGGCGCACGGCTCCGCCAGCAGCGGCGCGCGCGACCAGTCGAAGCGGCCGCCGTCGATGACGACGCCGCCAAGCGCGTTGCCGTGGCCATTGAGGAATTTCGTGGTCGAATGGATGACGAGGTCGGCACCCCATTCGAACGGCCGCAGCAGGTAAGGAGAGGCGAGCGTGTTGTCGACGATCAGCGGAATCCTGGCGCGCTTCGTCGCAGCGGCGATCGCCTCGATGTCGACGACGAGCCCGTCGGGATTGGCGAGGCTCTCGACGAACACGGCCCTGGTCTTCGGACCGATCGCGCGGCCGATGTTGCCGGGGTCGCGGGCGTCGACGGTGCGCGCGCCCCAGCCGAAGCGCTGGAACACGGTGCCGAACTGCGCCGTCGATCCGCCGTAGAGCTGGCGCGCGGCGACGATGTCGTCGCCGGCGGTCATCAGCGGCAGCAGCGCGAGGAGCTGGGCCGCGTGGCCCGACGCGGCGCAGGTCGCACCGACGCCGCCCTCGAGCGCGGCAAGCTTCTTCTCGAGCGCCGCGACGGTCGGGTTGGTGATGCGCGAGTAGACGTTTCCGAAGTCGCCGAGGTCGAAGCGCTTCGCAGCCGTATCCGAATCCGGGAACGCGTAGGCAGCCGTCTGCTGGATCGGCGGAACGACGGCGCCGCTCGCCGGATCGGGGGCCGTTCCGGCGTGGATCGCCCGCGTCTCGAATCCCCATTTGGGATCGACGCGGCGCCTGTTGTCGGGTTTCGCGGGTTTGTCTGTCACGGAGCCGTCCCGTTGCCGCGCGAGGCCAGCACCTTGTCGATCCTGCGTCCGTCCATGTCGACCACCTCGAACCGCCAGCCCAGCAGGGCGATGACCTCGCCGACCGTGGGCACGTGCTGGGCCTCGGCCAGCAGCAACCCGGCGATCGTATGATAGTTCCGATTCGCGGGTAGGGTCATGCCGAGGCGTTCGGCGGCCTCGTCGATCGGCATCGAACCCGACAGCAGCCACGCGCCGTCGGCGCGCTGTACCGCGTCGGGCTCGGCCTCGTGGAGGTCGGCCCGGAACGATCCGGTGATGGCCTCCAGAATGTCGGCGGGTGTCACCACGCCCTTGAACGAGCCGTGCTCGTCGTGCACCAGCGCGATCGGCATTTCGGCCCGGCGCAGCACGTCGAGCACCTCGAGCGCGGTCAACGCATCGGGGATGATCGGCGCCTTCCGGACGTGGGCGCGGAGATCGAAGGGCATTCCGTCGAGGCACGACACGAGCAGGTCGCGAGCCTGGACGACGCCGATCATGTGGTCGACGCCGCCGTCGGCCACCGGGAGGCGTGAGTGCGGCGTCGAAGCGATCTGCGCGCGCTGCGCCGCGGGATCGTCGGCCAGATCGATCCAGTCGACGTCGACGCGCGGCGTCATCAGCCCGCGCACGAGCCGGTCGTCGAGGCGCAGCACGCCGGCGATCATGTAACGCTCGTTGCCCTCGATGACGCCCGCGGTTTCGGCCTCCGCGATGAGAGTCTTGATGTCCTGCTCCGTCACCGTGCTCTCGGGATCGGTCGAGCGGCCCATCAGCCGGAACACCACGTCGGTCGATGAATCCAGCAGCCAGACGATGGGTGCGGCGACCCGCGACACGACCTGCATCAGCGGCGCCGTCGTGCATGCGAACGTTTCGGCGTTCTTGAGCGCGAGTTGCTTCGGCACCAGTTCGCCGACGACGACCGACAGGTATGTAATGAAGGCGATGACGCCGCCGTAGCCGAGCGTCTCGGCGAGCCAGGGCGACAGGCCGTGGTCGGCCAGCGATTCCGTCATCATCTCGCCGAGGGCGGCACCCGAGACGGCGCCGGCGAGAATCCCGATCAGCGTGATGCCGATCTGGACGGTGGAGAGGAATTTACCGGGATCCTCGGCGAGGGTGAGGGCGGTCGCCGCGCCGCGCCGGCCTTGATCGGCGAGCGTGCGCAGGCGGCTCTTGCGCGCTGACACGATGGCGAGTTCGGAGAGCGAAAACACGCCGTTGAGGACGACGAGGACGAACGCGATCGACAGTTCCAGCACAGGCGTCAGGCCGGTGCGCGGATGCGTCCAAGCCTCTCCTTCGGGTATCTTTGTGGGGATGATGATGCCGTCTCCGCGTGGGCGGGGTCAAATCGCCTTCGACGCGTTTCGTCGGGGAGGGCGGAAAGCCCCGAAAACCAGGTATTTAGATAGAGGTATTATTATACCTCTATCTAAATACCTGGAAATACGGCATTTAATGGCATTGACGGGGGGTACCCGCGCGGGCATATTCCTGCGCCTTGGACCGGGCGCGTCGGCTTTCGATCGCGCCCGTCACTTTTGGGAATTTCGTCATGAAGAGCTACACCTACATTGCGAAGCCCGCCGAGGTCGAAAAGAAGTGGATTCTGATCGACGCGGACGGCCTGGTGCTCGGCCGTCTTGCCACGATCATCGCCATGCGCCTTCGCGGCAAGCACAAGACCACGTTCACGCCGCACGTCGATTGCGGCGACAACGTCATCGTCATCAACGCCGCGAAGGTTCGTCTGACCGGCCGCAAGGACGAGCAGAAGGTGTTCTACTGGCACACCGGCTACCCGGGCGGCATCAAGGGCGAGAGCCTCGGCCAGCGCCTGCGCGGCCGCTTTCCCGAGCGCGTCATCGAGAAGGCAGTCGAGCGGATGATTACCCGCGGGCCGCTGGGCCGGAAGCAGATGGGCAACCTGCGCGTCTATCCGGGCGCTCAGCATCCGCATGAAGCCCAGAGCCCCGAAGTACTCGACGTCGCGGCGATGAACCGCAAGAACAAGAGGAACGATTGATCATGGCCGAGCAGAAGACCCTGTCGGACCTCGCCTCGCTGAAGACCGTCGGCGACACCGCCGAGACCGCGCCCGCCACGCCGCCGCAGCCTAAGCTCGACGCGCAGGGCCGCGCCTACGCCACGGGCCGCCGCAAGGACGCGGTCGCCCGCGTCTGGCTGCGCCCGGGCTCGGGAAAGATCACCGTCAACGGCCGCACGCTCGAGACCTACTTCGCGCGTCCCGTTCTGCGCATGATCATCGGCCAGCCGTTCCTGGTCGTGAACCGCAACAACCAGTACGACTGCATGATCACCGTCGTCGGCGGCGGACTGTCGGGCCAGGCCGGTGCCGTTCGTCACGGCATCTCGCAGGCGCTGACGTTCATCGAGCCGCCGCTGCGCAAGCTGCTGAAGAGCGTCGGGTTCCTGACCCGTGATTCGCGCGCGGTCGAGCGCAAGAAGTACGGCCGTCACAAGGCGCGACGCAGCCACCAGTTCTCGAAGCGTTAGTTCCAGTCCGGAGAACCTCACCACAACGAGGGGCGTCCCACTGGGCCGCCCCTTTTTGCATGCGCTGCGGACATGGGGGCTCCGGTCCGGTTGCCCTTTCACCATCCAGAGAGGCGGTCTAAGTTGACCGCCGAGGAGGGCCGAATGGCCACGGTTGCGAGCAAGAGCGGTACGAATCAGGTCAATGTCGCCATTCTCGGCGCGAGCGGTTACACCGGCGGCGAGCTGGTGCGAATCCTCGCTCATCATCCCAAGGCGAAGATCACGGGACTGACCGCCGAGCGCCACGCAGGCCAGCCGATGGGCAAGGTGTTCCCGCACCTCGCGCACATTCGGCTGCCGGGCCTGGTCAAGATCGACGATGTCAAATTGGACGACGTCGACGCGGTTTTCCTCGCGCTGCCGCACGGCCTCACGCAACAGGTCGCGATCAAGCTGCCGAAGCACCTGAAGGTCGTCGATCTGTCGGCCGACTTCCGGCTTGCGGACGTCGACACGTACGCGACGTGGTACGGCCACGAGCATCTCGCGCCGGAAATGCAGAAGGAGGCGGTCTACGGCCTCACCGAGCTCAACCGCGCCGACATCCTGCCGGCGCGACTGGTCGCCAACCCGGGCTGCTACCCGACCTCGGCGCAACTGCCGCTCGTCCCGCTGCTCGAGCAGGACCTGATCGTCGCCGACAACATCATCATCGACGCGAAGTCGGGCGTCACCGGCGCCGGCCGCGAGGCCAAGGAGGCGAACCTTTACGCCGAGGTCACCGAAGGCCTCCACGCTTATGGTGTCGCCAACCACCGGCATGCGCCGGAGATCGAGCAGGGCCTGAGCGCCGCCGCCGGCAAGCCGGTGCTGGTCAACTTCACGCCGCACTTGATGCCGATGAGCCGCGGCATCCTGTCGACGATCTACGTGACCCTTGCCAACGGCGCGACCGCCGACGAGTTGCGGGTGGCGCTTGCCAAGCGCTACGCCGAGGAGCCGTTCGTCAAGGTGCTGCCCGCGGGCGTGACGCCGGCGACGCGGCATGTGCGCGGCTCGAATTTCTGCCACATCGGGGTGTTCGCCGACCGGCTGCCGGGCCGCGCGATCATCATCTCGGTGATCGACAACCTGGTGAAGGGCGCATCGGGGCAGGCGGTCCAGAATTTCAACGCCGTGTTCGGCCTGCCCGAGACGACCGCGCTCGAGCAGGAAGCGCTTTTCCCGTAAGGAGCTGAGATGAGCATCATCGCCGATTCGCCCGCCCACGCCGGCGCCAACTCCGGCCGTGGCCTGATTCTTCCGTACAAGGGCATCACGCCGACGATCGGCCGCAAAGTGTTCCTGGCGCCCGGCACCTACGTGATGGGCGACGTGACGCTCGGCGACAACGTCAACATCTGGTTCGGCACGGTGATCCGTGGCGACGACAACAAGATCAGGATCGGCGCCAACACCAACATCCAGGACAACAGCGTCATCCACGTCACCGACGACACCGGCCCGACGACGATCGGTGCAAACGTGCTGGTCGGCCACGGCGTTATTCTCCATGGCTGCACCATCGAGGACGGGGCGTTCATCGGCATGGGCTCGACGATCCTCGACGGCGCGGTGATCGAGTCGGGCGCGATGGTCGCGGCTGGCGCGCTCGTCACTCCGGGCAAGCGCGTGAAGGCGGGCGAACTCTGGGCCGGCAATCCGGCCAAGCTGTTCCGGCCGCTCAAGGAGGCCGAGATCAAGCACATCCCGTGGGCGGTGAAGCATTACGTCGAGCGCGCGGGCGAGTATCTCGCCGCCGGCATCGGGGTAGTGGAGTAAAGTCGCGCTAGCAGTGGGTTTGCTCCGAGCGTCCTTGACCTGATGCTTCCGCCGCGCAATCCCGAGCCGGATCCCGATATGCTCGCGCTGGCACGGCGGCTCGCGATCGCCGAGCGCCGGACGGATCGTCGGCGGCGCTTGCGACGCGCGGGCTTCGTGTGCGGCACCGTGGCGATCGTGGCGCTCGGAGCCTTGGATGGTTATCTCCTGCTTTTGAACTACGGCCCGGAGCTGTGCGAATCGCGAGCGTTGGCGTTTCTCGGAAGCGCTAAAGCGCACATATGCGCGCACGTCGCCGTTCGGTGAACAGCCTGCTCGCATCACGATTTCGAAAATCTTGAATTCGAGAAAGGCCCGCGCACGTCGCGGGCCTTTCTTTTTGCAGCGACGCCGCGTCGCACATCGCGTTACGATACGTTGCCGCTCGCTGGCCAAGTCACAAAGAACAGCAAAAGCAGGGGAATCATGGCGCTTCTCATCAAAGCGAACGAACTCGTCGGCCGCATCACCATCGAGGAGGCGATCGCCGCCGTCCGTGCCGGATTCAAGGATCAGGGCGAGAAGCCGGCGTTCAGTTCGCCGCGCATCCGTATCCAGCACGAGGACCGCCGCGTCAGCGTCCATCCCGGCGGCTGCCACAGCCTGCAGGTGTGCGGCATGTTCATCCACACCGAGCGCTTCACCTTCCAGGGCGGCGCCCAGCAGTACGCCGCCGCGGGCAAGCGGGTCTACGTCGCCTACGACAGCGAGACGGCTCAGTTGATGACGATCATCGTCGGCTCGCTGCCGCTGTTCGATTTCGAGCCCGAGGAGGACTGGTTCGGCACCGAGACGCCGATCACCGGCGCCGTCGGCACCGACGTGCTCGCGCGGAAGGACTGCCGCATCATGGGTCTTTACGGCACCGGCCGGCAGGCGCGCCGCCATCTCGTCGCGATGAGCCGCATCCGGCCGGGCCTCGAGGAGGTGCGCTTCTTCAGCCGCAGCGCCGACAACCGCGCCGAGTTCCAGAAGCGGATGCAGCCGCACATCAAGGCGAAGCTCGTCGCGGTCGACGATCCGGAGAAGGTAGCGCGCGGCGCCGATCTCATCGTTTGCGCCACCGGATCGAACGTGCCGGTCCTGTTCGGTCGCTGGCTCGAGCCCGGCCAGCACGTCACCTCGATCGTCGCCAGCAACAAGGGCGTGTTCGAACAGGGCTCGGTGTCGTCGCCGCGCCGCGAGTTCGACAACGACGTGATCGCGCGCGCCGATCTCCTGGTGGCGACGTGCAAGGAGCAGGCGATCATGGACGAGCAGGCGGACCTGTTCGATCCCGTCAGCAAGAAAATCACCTCGTGGGACCTCATTCCCAACATCGGTGAGGTCCTGTGCGGCAAGGCGAAGGGGCGCCAGTCGCCCGAACAGATCACGGTGTTCAAGCAGAACTCCGATCAGGGCGTCGGCTTCATGGCGCTGGCCAAGCTCGCCTATGGGAAGGCGAAGCAGGCCGGCGTCGGCATCGAATTGTAGGAGCGCAGTGTGTCGAAGCGCCTGCCGTTGACGCTCGCCTGCGGCGATTACGAGATCACGCGCCCGCTGATGGAGGGCCGGGTCGAGCCCGACGGCATCGATCTCACGGTGCTCACCGAGATGGACTCCGGCACGCGCCACTGGCGGTTTCTGCGCGGGCATGAGTTCGACGTCGCCGAGGTCTCGTGCTCGTCGTATCTCATCGCCCGCGACCAGGGGCTGCCGTTTGTCGCCGTGCCGGTGTTCCCGCACCGCCGCTTCCGCCACGGCTTCATCTACATCAATACGACCAAGGGCATCCGCACCCCCAAGGACCTGATCGGCAAGCGCATCGGCGTGAAGCAGTTCCAGTCCTCGGCCATCGTCTGGCTGCGCGGGATTCTATCGAGCGAGTACGGCGTGCCGCAGGACTCGATCGAATGGTTCTCGGAACTCGACGAGAGCATCGAGTTCACGCCGCCGCCGGGCCTCAAGGTCTCGCGGCTGCCGAACGGCGCACTGGTCGAGGATCTGCTGGCCAAGGGCGAACTCGATGCGGCCCTTCATCCCGAGTTGATCGGTCCGATCGTTAAACGCGACCCGCGCGTGGCGCGGCTGTTTGCCGATCCGCGCGCCGAGGAGCTTGCGTACTTCGAGAAGACGGGCGTGTTTCCGATCATGCACGTGCTCGGCATTCGCCGCGAGGTGCACGAGGCGCACCCGTGGGTCGCGTCGACCCTGTATGCGGCGTTCGACAAGGCGAAGACGGCGGCGATGCGGCGGATGCGCAATCCGCGGATCGTGCCGCTGGTGTTCTACACGGACGTGTGGGAGGAGCAGGAGCGGACGTTCGGGCCCGATCCGTGGGAGTATGGGCTGACCGACCGCAACCGCCACATCCTCGAGACGTTGACGTCTTACGCGCACGAGCAGGGCCTGACCAAGCGCCGCCTTGCCGTCGACGACCTGTTCGTCGGCCTGACCGAGAATCGCCAGCGCGGAATCTGATCGCAACGTTCAATCCTAGGAGGCCATCATGAGCGATGCCGAATCCCGTCCGCCGTTTCCGCCGTTCACGCGCGAAACCGCCGCGAAAAAGGTTCGTGCCGCCGAGGATGCATGGAACACCCGCAATGCGGAAAGGGTCGCGCTCGCCTACACGCCCGACAGCGTGTGGCGCAACCGCTCCGAGTTCCTGCACGGCCGCGCCGAGATCGTCGCCTTCCTCAAGCGCAAGTGGGCGAAGGAGCTCGACTACCGGCTGGCCAAGGAACTGTGGGCGTTCGACGGCAACCGCATCGCGGTGCGGTTTGCCTACGAGTGGCACGACGACTCCGGCAACTGGTATCGCGCGTACGGCAACGAGAACTGGGAGTTCGCCGACAACGGCCTGATGATGCGCCGCCACGCGTCGATCAACGATCTGCCGATCGCCGAGACCGACCGCAAGTGGCGGTGGGACGCGTCATCGCCGCGTCCCGCCGATCATCCGGGCCTGTCGCTGGTCGATCCCTGAGCGACTAGTCGCCTTCGGTCATCACTTCGCCGGAGGGCGAGAGCACGACGCGGGTGTCCTGGCCGTCCTTGGTGGCGATGCCGTGCCAGTAATTGTCGCAACCCTTCTTGAGGTCGCGGACCTTGCTGTAGCCGGCCTTGGTGATCTTGGCGCGGGCGTCGTTCGCGGTCGACTTGTCGATCTTGGTGCCGGGGTCGCAGGCGGCGTGCGCGGGATGGACCGCGGCGTCGATCCCGGCTGCGATGCCGACGGGTAGGGCGAATGCGGCGACCACCCCTCCGACGGCGAACAACGCGGCAGCGAACACGTTACGGGTTCTGGTCATCATCGGTCTCCTTTTATCGTGCACGTGGTTCGGCTTGATCATCAGACGACGCGTGGCCTGACCGTCCATTGTCCGTTGAATTAACAAACGTTCAGGTTGCGCCGTTCCGATTCGGCGGGCGGGGCCGTCATCGCTCAGTCGATCTCCGCGGTGCCGCGCATGCCAAAGGTCGCGTGCAGCGGCTCCTCGCATTCGAAGGCGTAGGTGCCGGCGCGCACGGGAACGAAATAGAGGTCTTTCGACTGGCCGTCATCGACACCGATGGTGACGAGGTGCGGCTTGTCCATGGTGCCCCCAGGGCCGACCAGCTTGGCCGTGGCGATCGCCTGGAAGAACGTCTTCGAGCTGAAGTCGTGGGGCTCGATGCCGGTGTTCTCGACATGCAGGCGGTAGGGCTTGCCGCGCTGGAACTTGAGCCGCGCCGGCTCGTAGCGCCATTCGGTCAGCTTGATGTTGACGGTCTCGGCCTTGTTCCAGTCGACCTCGGCGAGCCGGCTCTCGACGTTCGGGACGTAGCCGATCTCGTCCTGCGACAGCACGTCCTTCGTGCTGCAGGCGGGGAGCGCCGCGAGCAGGGCAAATGCCGCGCCCAGAATCAGCTGGCGGGCGTGCCGAGGCATGCGGGATCGGATCTGGCATCGATGGGCGACGGTCACTGGCCCTCCCGTCCAAGGTCGCTGGAACCGTAGCGTCGCGCCGCGCGCGGCCGCGCGCAAGTGGGCAAGGGTTTAACCATTCGAATGGGTTCCATGGGTTGTCAGGGGATCTCGGCCATCCGTTGGGCAGCTCGGGGGTCGGGGACGGGAGGGGGCCCTGCGCCCTGCGTGTCTCCACGCATAACGGCGTCACTCCCCGGAGGTAGCTGGTCCGCCCAACGCTTTCCTTTTTGAAGAGGCCGGGTGCAACCCGCCTTCACCGAGGCCCGCTCCGGGTTGTAAGGCCGGAGCGGGCTGGTGAGGGGCCGAGTGCGCCAGCTTTGCCAGGCGGACGCACTCCGTCGTCGGCGGCTCCGGCAGAAGCCGCCTTTGTCGTCCCCGGTGAGGGTCAGTAAGGTGCCACGCTGCGTTGAAAGCGTGGCCGAGCCTACCGATGCTGCCT
>DATJIG010000072.1:0-4330 GCA_035493495.1 Alphaproteobacteria bacterium | reverse complement strand
GACGCTGGGTTATGTCGGTACCGAAAAGGAAGGTGCGTCGCGACCCGAAGGGGAAGCGCCGTTGCCTTACTCAATCCACCGCGCCGGTGTCCCGGTTGTCGGGGGCCTCTCGCGGTTTCATCGCTTCACTCGACGGGGTGCTAGGCCTAATAGCTCCCGGCCGCTTGTCGCGACGCGCGCACCATGCGCGCCCGCAGAACCCCGCGCAAGGGGGCTGTGGAAAGATGGGAATCGCTGAAGCGGTTCAAGGCGCGCTTCCGTTGCCCTCTCCCCATTGCGGATAGGGAGCAAAGAAACTCGTGGATGGTCGGCCCGCCGCGCAAAGCGCGGCTCATCATCCAAGAAACGGGCGGGGTGCAACCCGCCCGAGGTCCGACCATGACGATGTGACAAACGCGTCGATGCCCGGCACAGGCATCTGGGAAATTGAGCAGGCGCCCGGTTTGAACATACCATCAGCCAAAGTATCCGGGCTCCGCGAGCCCGGACCAGAACGCGTGTCGCCTATGGGTCGGCGCGGAAGAAACGCGGGGGCATTGATGTTCGAAGACGTATTGCCGAAAAAGAAAATAGGCGTTCTGTCTCCGCTACCGGTCATCGATAACTCGGCCTACGAGTTCTACCGCATCGTCGGCGATCGCGTGATGCTCGCGCTCATCCCCGTCGGCCTTTCCGAATTCAGCGCAAAGGACGTCGAGCGCGTGTTCGCTCCGATCGATTCGCTGCTCGACAAGCTGATGGACCGTGGCGTCGACGTCGTCATGCAGTCCGGGGTACCATTGCCGATCCTCATCGGCGTCGAGGCGCACGACCGGCTTGTCGCGCACATGGCGCAGTACAGCGGCCGGCCGGCGACGTCGTCGATCCTCGGGATCGTCGCGGCGGCCAAGAGCCTGGGGATCCGCAACATCGCGCTCGCCAACAAGTGGTCCGATCCGATGAACCGGACGCTCGGCGAATTCTTCGCGCGAGGAGGCATCAGGGTCGCCGGAGTTGCCGCGGAGGTTCTCTCGCCGGCCGACTTTCAGAAGAAGTCGAGCGGGGAAAACATCGAGCTCGCGTATGAGCTCGGGCGCGCCGCGCTCACCCGGTTCCCGGACGCCGACGGACTTTACATCGGCGGCGGCGCGTGGCTGTCACAGCCCGTGTGCGAAGCCCTCGAGCGGGAATTCGGCAAGCCGACCATTTCGAATCAAAGCGCCATGATCTGGGACACGCTGCATCGCGTCGGCTGCTGGCAGCCGATCCCGGGACATGGCAGGCTCCTGTCGTCACCATAGGGACCGCCAGTCCAAGACGAGCGCACAGTCCATCGACGGTCTCGGCCGCTCAGGGGAAAGCCCCCGGCCGACGGCAAGGAAGGCAGGGAATGAGCAGCGGCACATTCACCACCGGCACGCACCGGACGCCCGTCTCCTCGCGATTGGGATGGCTTTCAGCAGCCGCCCTTGCGGTCGCTCTCTCCGGCGGCGCCATCGTCCCACGCGCGACCGCCGACGATTTTTACAAGGGCAAGGAGGTCCGCCTCATCGTCAGCACCACTCCGGGCGGCGCGTACGACAACTACGCGCGTCTGCTTGCTCCGGCCCTTGCCGAGCACCTCCCGGGCCACCCGACAGTGATCGTCCAGAACATGCCCGGCGCGGGCGGGCTCAAGACCGCCAACTACATCTACGCCGCGGCGCCGCGCGACGGGACCGTCATCGCCGGCACCCACAGCAGCGTGCCGACGGCGCCGCTGACGACGCCCGAGGTCGCCAGGTTCGACGCCAACAAGCTGTCCTGGATCGGCAGCATCACCAGCGATCCGTTCGTTGGATACGTGTGGCATACCGCGCCGATCAAGACGTTGAACGACGCACGAACGACCGAGGTCATCATCGGCGGCATCAGCGTCGGAACAGCGGGCGTCGATTACGCGATCCTGGCCAGGGACATGTTCGGCCTGAAGCTCAAGATCGTCACCGGGTACAAGGGATCGAACGACGTGAAGCTCGCGATGGAGTCGGGCGAGGTCCAGGGCACCTTCGCCAATGGCTGGACCAGCCTCAACACCGCCCAGCCCGACTGGCTGCGGGACAAGAAGATCCGGATCATCGTCCAGCATGGCTTCAAGAAGCTGCCGGAGCTGCCCGACGTTCCCCTGCTGATCGATTTCGCCCAGACCGACGCCGACCGTCAGGCGCTGTTCTTCACCCTCGCGCGTCAGGTGATTGCCAAGCCCTACTTCGGGCCGCCGGAGCTTCCCGCCGAACGCCTCGCGACGTTGCGGCGGGCGTTCGATGACGCCATCCACGATCCGAAGTTCGTGGCGACAGGCACCAAAGCCGGCCTCTCCCTGATCGATCCGATGACGGGCGAGGAGCTTGCCGCGCTCGTCCGGCAATTGTCCGAGACGCCGCCGTCGGTCATCGGCCGAATCGACGGCATGCTCAAGGCGTTCAAGAAATAGAAGAGGTCAGTCGGCCAATCGGGAAGCGTCACTGATGACATCCAATACATCGCTGAGCGGGCGCCTCGCATCCTTCGCGGTCGAGACGTCGAGCGCCGATATCCCGCCTGCGGTCTACGGTCCCGCCAAGGATCTCATCCTCGACACCGTCGGAGTCGCGCTCGCGGCTTCGGACGGCGCGATCGGCCGAATCCTGTCCGGTTATGTCGCCGAAGCGAACGGCTCGCCGGCGACGGCGACAGTGCTGGGCTTGGGTCTCAAGGTTGCGCCCGAGGCAGCGGCCCTCGCCAATGGCGCCCTGGCCAACGCTCTCGATTTCGACGAGGGCTCGCACCTTTCGACACACGTCCTTCCCGCCGCCCTGGCCGCCGCCGAGCATCATCGACTCTCGGGACGGGCGGTGCTCGAGGCGTTCATCATCGGCACCGAAACCGGGGCCCGGCTCACACAGGTGATCGACGCGCGGCGGCGCCAGCAGCGCGGACCGACCCACCGCGGCTGGTGGCACGTCGGCCTGGTCGGTCCGATCGCGGCGGCGCTGACGGCGTCGCGGCTGCTTGGGCTCGACGTCGAGACCACCCGGATAGCGATCGGCATCGCCACGTGCAGCTCGGGCGGATTTCGCCGCAACATGGGCACGATGGCCAAGGCCCTGCACTCCGGAAACGCCGCCCGCAGCGGCCTTCAGGCCGCGTACCTGGCGCAGCGTGGCTTTACGGCGGACCCGGACGTCCTGGACGCGCCGCTCGGCTTCCTCGCGGCCGTATGCCTGCCGGAAGACCGCGATATGGACGCCGTCACCGAGCGCCTCGGCCGACCCTACGTCCTCGAGGGAACGTTGAGGCTCAAACGGTTTCCAGCCTGCAATCCCGGCCATCCCCTCATCGACGCGGCACTCAGGCTTGCCGACGACCTGTCGTTTACGCACGCCGACATCGAAACCATCGAGGCCGATCTGCATCCGTTCTCGCTCCTCCGCTCCGAGCCGGATGATGCGATGACCGCCGGGTTCAGCGGCGCTTTCCTGCTGGCGGCAACGCTCGTTCACCGCGCCTTCGGTCTCGACCAGCTCCGCGACGAGGTGGTGCGCGACCCGCGCGTCCAGGACTTGATGAAGCGAGTGCGCCACGTCCCCGCCGGCACGCGGGAATCCGTCACGGTGCGATTGCGCGATCACAGGATCGTCAGTGTCGACGTTCTCCCGGTGCGGCGCTTGTCGCCCGGCGAGGCGGTGCGGACAAAATTTCGCGACTGCGCGCGATCCGTCCTGTCGCAACAGGCGATCGACGCCGTCGAGGATCAGATTGCGCGGCTGGACGAGCAGCCCGACGTGGCGACGCTGATGGCGCTGGCGGGAACCCCATCGGGAAAATCCGCCTAAGGCCGGCGGCTGGCATGCGCTTCAAGGCGACTACGTTCGATTCATCCAGAAAGGAGCGTGAAGAACTTCATGTCGACCGAATCAGAGCGACTGACCATCGCCCTCACCGGGGACAGCATGGTGTCCCGTTCCCTGTCGGTGTTCCAAGAAGCCCCGTATCTCCGCATGCGCGAGATCCTGCGCTCGGCCGATGTGTTCTTCACCAATTTCGAGGCCGCGGCTCACCCCTACCTCGCGGATCCACACGCCCAGCGCGACGGTGGCGGCACCTATGTGACCACCGAGCCCAATCTCCTCGCCGATCTCAAGTGGATGGGGGTCAATCTCGTCGCCTGCGGGAGCAGCCATGCCGACGATTACGGGCCGAAAGGCATTCTCGACACCATGCACTACCTCGATGAAGCGGGTATCGCTCATGCCGGGTCGGGGCGCCATCTCGCGGAAGCCCGCGCCCCCGCCTACCTCGATACCGCGCAAGGCCGCGTCGCCCTGGTTGC
>DATJIG010000071.1:0-6583 GCA_035493495.1 Alphaproteobacteria bacterium | reverse complement strand
GCGAGCGTTGCAAACCCGCGATCTTCGGGTATAACTCTGCGTCCTTCCGGCGGCGGGCGCGTAGCTCAGCGGGAGAGCACTACCTTGACATGGTAGGGGTCACAGGTTCAATCCCTGTCGCGCCCACCACGCCGCACCAATTCCTTCCGATCCAATTCCTTCCGACAAAGTCGAGATGTTTCCCGTCGCGCTGCGCGCGCCGAGCCGGCGCGTTGCACGTCGGTTTGACAGCGAAACCTCGCTCCGATACCTCTTCTCGAAAGACATAAGAACTCCAGGCTCACGAACAGGGATGGGCCATGTGCGTTCGTATCGCCGCCGTCGTGGCGGCAATTCTCTGTGCGCCCGCTGCGCTGGCCGATGATTTCTACAGCGGCCGGCAGGTGACGCTTCTGGTCGGCAACAACGCGGGCACTGCGTATGACGCGAGCGCGCGGCTCGTCGCGCGCTATTTGGGTGCCAACATCCCCGGCAAGCCAACGATCGTCGTCCAGAACATGCCGGGCGCGACCGGCCTCGCCGCCGCCAACTACGTCTGGCGCGTTGCGCCGAAGGACGGCAGCGTCATCGCCAACGCGCACGAGTCGCTGCCGCTGCGCCAGGTCCTGCGCGACCCGGCGGTGCAGTACGACGCGGCGCAGTTCCAGTGGATCGGCAGCCCGGAAGCCAGCAATCAGACCATCGCCGTGTGGCGCACGGCGGGCATCCGCACCATCGACGACGTCAAGACGCGCGAGGTGCTGATGGGCGGCACGACCGCATCGGCCGACTCGAGCATCGTCCTCAACCTGTCGAACCGGTTCATCGGTACCAGGTTCAAGGTCATTCTCGGCTACCAGGCGAACCAGATCGATCTCGCCATCGAGCGCGGCGAGGTGCAGGGCCGTGCCGTGATCTGGAACGGCCTCAAGGCGACCAAGGCCGACTGGCTGCGCGACGACAAGGTGGCGCTGATCGCCCAGCTCGGCCTTCATCCCGAGCCCGAGCTCGCCGACGTGCCGCTGCTCCAGGACCTCGCGCCGACCGATCAGGGCAAGCTGATCATCCAGCTCTTCTCGGCGCAGCTCGCGCTCGGCCGGCCGCTGTACGCCCCGGTGGGCGTCCCGGCCGAGCGGGTTGCCGTCCTGCGCACGGCGTTCGAGCGGATGATCGCCTCGCGCGAGTTCCGCGACGAGGCGGCCAAGATCAACTATCAGGTCCGGCTGGTGACGGGGCCTGAGGTCGAGGACGCGGTGCGCCGCATTCTCTCGACGCCCGTCGATCTCGTGGAGAAGGCCGGGCTGTCACGCCACGGCGACTGAGGAGAGTATGAGCAGCGAACGCCTTCCCGCCTTCCAGACGCTGATCGACGAGCTGCGCGCAGCATTTGCCACGGCGCCGGACAAGGCCGTGGCGATGCGCGAGACCGGGCGGGCGCTCGAGCGCGCGTTGCGCGACGACGGCCTGCGCGATCATTGTCGCGCCTGGCCGTCGACCGAAGGCCACAGGAACCTGCTGCTGTACGAGGACCCCGACCACGGATTCGTCATCAACGCCGTCGTCCGCACCGAGGACCGCAAGCGCGGCATCCATGACCATGCCCATGCCTGGACAGCCTACGGCATCCTCGACGGCACCGAGGAACTCGCGCGCTATCGCCGCGTCGACGACGGCGCCAGGGACGGTTACGCCGAGATCGATCTGGTGAGCGTGACCACCGGCACGCGCGGCACCGTCGATGTGGTGCCGCCGTTCGGCATCCATTCGGAGAACGGCGGCCGCGAGCGCTCGGTCGCCATCATCGTGCGGTCGGAGCGTCTCGTCGGCAAATGCCTGCAGGGTCGCTACAAGCCCGACACCAAGACGACGTACCAGGGCGAGGGACCGACGCAGGTCCCGTTCGCCGTCACGGTCTAGGCGCTAGGCGCCGAGCACGCCGCCTTCGACGGTGCAGCGGCGCAACAGCCGCTCCTCGGTCTCGGGGAAATACGTCCGGCCGTGGGTGAGACAGTGGTTGTCCCACATCACGAAGTCCTTCAACTGCCAGACGTGCTCGTAGACGAACTCCGGCTTCTCCGAGTGGTCGAACAAGAGCCCGAGCAGCTCCTCGCTCTCGGCGTGGGGCATCCCTTCGATGCGAAACGTCATCAGGCGGTCGACGAACAGCGACTTGCGCCCGTCGGCGTGAGTGATGACGACCGGGTGGTAACAGTGTGGTGCATCGCTGACGTCGGCCGAGGTATCAGCGCGCTCGGCGCGCTTGTACTCATGGACATGAAGCGCGCGCCGACCATCGATCCGACGCTTGATGTCGTCCGGCAGCCGTTCATACGCCAGGTACATGTTGGCGAAGCGCGTATTGCCGCCCGACGACGGCAGTTTCATGCCGTAGAGGAAGGTGTAGCGATACGGCCGCTCGGTGTAGCCCGAGTCGATGTGGAACCACATCTCGCCTTCGCCGAAGGCACCGATCGGCTGACCATCGACCTTGATGTTGCTAACCAGCAGCGTGTGCGGGTCGGTCTGGTAGAGGCCTTCGCGCTCCTTCTTGAGCGCGGTCTTCTTGCGGCGCCGCTCGCCGAGGTCGCCGAAGTATCCGGCGAACCGCTTCTGATGCTCCATGCTCAGATCCTGGCCGCGGAACACCAGAACCAGGTGCCGGTCCCAGGCGCGCCGGATCTCCGCGACGGTTGCCGCGCTCAGCTCCTGCGTCAGATCGACACCGCGGATTTCCGCGCCGCCGGCGTCGGACATGGGAACCACTTCAACGCCGGTGGTGATGGTCAGCATCGGCTCGCCTCCCAGGCGCAACCCGTTTCGGGCCATGATCGACGTTCGCCGTCGTTGGCGGTAACGTTAGAAGCGTGAAAAAACGCGGTCAAGTCGCGAACTTCGGGCTAATCTCCGCGCCGTGCCGCCTTCCTCCGCAGACACCGTCACCCTTATCGTTCCGACCGTGCATCATCGCGCGGCGCTGTTCGCGCGGACGCTTCGTTATCTCGGTGAATCGGGCTTCAAGGGCCCGATTGTCGTCAGCGACCACAGCCCGCCCGAGCACCGGAACGTCATCACCCAGGTCGTCGCGGGCGCGCCGGGTCTCGACCTGACGATGGTCGGACACGCGCCGGACCTCCATTTCCTCGATCGCCTCGTCGACTGCGCGCGCCGGGCCGGGACGCCGTTCGTCCATCTTCACGCCGACGACGATTTCGTGATTCTGCCGACGCTCGATGTCCTGGTGGAACGGCTGCGCGAGCGGCCGGACGCGGCCGCGGCGATGGGCATCAACGTCCACGTTGCCTTCGTCGATCGCGACGTGACGGTTGCTCCGAAGTTCGCCGTTGAGGCGATTGACCCGTTCGCGCGCCTGGTCGCCGGGCTTGAGAGCTATTCGTCGGTCCTCTACGCGCTGCGCCGGCGCGACGAGTTCATCGCCAGCATGTCGTTCGCGCGGGCCCGGTGCCCCGACGTGCAGTTCTGGCAATATCTCGAGACCTGCATGGCAACGCTCGCCGGGCCGGTCCTGACGGTCGACGATCTGCATTATGTCCGCGCGGTGCACGCCGCGAAGTGGTCGGCGACGCTGGTGCGGGAACGCTCGGCGGACCATTTCCCATATCTCATCCTCTCGCCGGAGTTCGCGCCGCGGGTCGCGGCGTTTCAGGCGGCTTTGCTCGAGGCTTGTCTCGATCGGAGCATCGCCGTCGACCACGCGGCGCTCGACGCCGGACTCATCCACCTTCTGCATCGCGGCCTGGCGATCATGGGGCTGCCGGAGAAGCGCTTCGCCGCGCCGGACACGACCCGCGACGCGGCGGCGCGGCTCGAGGCGCGGTTCCGCGATCCGGCGGATCCGGCGACCCGGCAACTCAGGCGCATCTTCGAGATGTGATCGGGCGGTTGCCCGTCAGCCGCTCCAGCGCAGGATGTAGAGCAGCAGATCGCGCTCGATGCCGGGCGCGTCGATCGGCGCAACGCCGTGGAACGACGCGTCGGTGCGCGGGAACCCGAGCATCGCGTTGGGACGGAACGGCACGGTCGAGACCGGTTCGAAACCGGCAAAGCCCAGGTGGCGGGAGCCGTCCGAGGTCATCGTGCGATCGTGGGGGCGGTAGAGCGTCGTCCCGTGGGCCTGTTGGCGATCATCCGCGGGAAGATAGAACAGCAGGCTGACGGCGCGGCTGCGCACGTCGGTATGAGGCCCGATGAAATAACCGTCGAGGTCCTTCACCAGCATGCCCTCGGTGCCGTACGAGAGGCCGCGCAGGTCCTTGCCGATCGCGCGCGCCAGCTCGCCCTGGAATTTCTTCACCAGCGCGCTGGCAAGCCCCGAGTCGAGGAACCAGCGGGCCAGCTCCTCCCAGAACGCGCGTTGCGCGGCGGGCAGGCCATCCAGTGTCTTAAGGTGCAGGATCAGCCGGTTCTCGTAGGCGTCGGTGGTCCGTTTTGTCTCGGTTATCTTCGTGTAGTGGCTCCGCCCCGGGATGTTGGCGAGCAACTCGGCGTAAAAGTCGGGCGGGAAGATCTCGTCGACGACGATGTGCGGCATCGGCTCGCCCGCGACGGGGGTGTCGGCAATGCGCTGCACGACTGCGGACTCGATGTCGCTCTGGGAGCGGGTCATATCGGCTCTTGGCACGGACGTCTGGGGCGCGGATCATATCAGAGGCCGTACTCCGAATGGATGGCCGCTTTGCCGAGGGCGCGCCTGTCCTTTAGAGTGCCCAGTCTCAAAACCAAAAGCCCAAAACAAGTCGCGCTCTCAGGGAGGCATGATGGACCGTCTCACGGTCACCGGGTATTACCGCCGGCCGGCGCATCTCGTCGCCATGGAGAAAGGGTTCTTCGCCCGGGAGAACCTCGATGTCGTGTTCCACCTCGTCGACCTGGCGCCCGAACACAACCGCGAGATGGCCGAGGGCAAGTGGGATCTCACCCTGTCGTCGGCCGACACCATGCTGGCGCGCGCCACCCAGGACAACGTCGACTATGTGTTGCTGATGCAGGCCGAGGAGGGACTCAACGTCCAGCTCGTCGGCCAGCCCGAGATCAAGACGGTCCACGATCTTCGCGGCAAGCTGCTCGCGGCCGATCCAGTCGACTCCAACTTCGATCTGGTGCGCAACAAGATCCTGCGCGACTTCGGCATCCCGGAGTCGGAATACCGCATCGACATCATCGGCAACACGCCGCACCGCCTGAAGGCGTTCCTGGAGAAGAAGGTCGCTGCGGCGATGTTGACTCCTCCGTCGACCGACAAGGCACTCGCCGCGGGCGGGCATGTGCTGGCGCAGGGCGCCGATCACATCGCCGACTGGCCGCTCGCCTGCGGTTGGACGCTGCGGCGGCTGGTCGAGAAGAACCGCCCGCTGCTGGTGCGCTTCGTGCGCGCGTGGGCGAATGCCGCCGACTGGCTGCTCAAGCCTGAGAACAAGGCCGAGACTCTCGATATCGTCATGAAGCACGAGAAAGTGACGCGGCCGCGCGCCGAGGAGGCGTATGCGCGCATCGTGCCGAAGGGTGCGATCAACCCCGAGGCAATCCGCCGCAACATGGAATACCGCATCGAGCTCGGCTACATGCCGCCGCCGCACAAGCCGGCGGAGCACTTCTACGACGCGTCGATATGGAGCGGGGCGACCGGGCTGCCGCCGCCGCCTCCGGCGGGCTTGCCGAACAACGTGCAGCGCTGAAGTCCCAACGACAGAAGAACAGGGAGGCGGCAATGAGCGTGGGAAAGATCATCGGGGCGATGTGCGGCGCGGCGCTGATCGTGTGGTCCGCTGCGGCCAACGCCGCCGATACGCCGAGCTTCCAGGGCAAGACCATCAATTTCATCTTCGGCGGCGGAGAAGGCGGCGGCTACGACGGCTACGCCCGCTTTCTCTCGCAGCATTTCGGGCGGCACGTTCCGGGCAATCCCCGCGTTCTGATCCGCGGCGCGCCCGGTGCCGGAACGCTCGCGGCAGCCAACTATCTCTACGAAGTCGCCACCCCGGACGGCACCAACATCGGCACGGTCGGCGGCGGCACCGCGACGGCGGCGCTCCTGAAGACGCCCGGCATCCGCTTCGATCCGCGCAAGTTCATCTGGATCGGGAGTCTCACGAGCGACGTCAGCGTCGGCATCTCGTGGCACACCTCGCCGGTGAAGACGATCGGCGACGCGTTCGAGCGTCAGCTCATCGTCGGCGGCGGCGGGCCGACCTCGGGCAACGTCATGTTCCCGGTGGTGCTCAATCAACTGCTCGGCACCAGGTTCAAGATCATCACCGGCTACAAGAGCTCGGGCGAGGCGATGCTCGCGGTCGAGCGTGGCGAGCTCGAGGGAATCATGAGCTGGAACTACTCGAGCATCCGCGCGCAGCACTACGACCTCGTGCGCGACGCAAAGATCAACCTGCTCGTCCAGTTCGCCCTCAGGAAGCACAAGGACCTTCCGAACGTGCCGCTGGTCACCGAACTCGCGAAGACGCAAGAGCAGCGCGAAATCCTGGATCTCATCTTCTCGCGCCAGGAGATGGGGCGCCCGTTCATGCTTCCACCCAGCACGCCCGCGCCGATCGCGAAGGTGATGCGCGACGCGTTCGCGGCGGCGATCAAG
>DATJIG010000070.1:0-5925 GCA_035493495.1 Alphaproteobacteria bacterium | reverse complement strand
AATGTCCGCCAATCTCCTCGAAGGCCGCACCGGGAAGTGGGAGGTCGTCATCGGCCTGGAGGTCCATGCCCAGGTGACGGCGAAGTCGAAGCTGTTCTCGGGCGCTTCCACCGAATTCGGCGCCGAGCCGAATACGCAAGTTTCGCTCGTCGATGCCGCCATGCCGGGCATGCTGCCGGTGATCAACCGCGTGGCCGTCGAGCAGGCCGTGCGCACCGGCCTAGGCTTGCAGGCGAAGATCAATCTCCGCTCGGTCTTCGACCGCAAGAACTACTACTACCCCGATCTCCCGCCGGGCTATCAGATCTCGCAATACAAGCAGCCGGTCGTGGGTAAGGGCGCGCTCGTGCTCGATCTCGCGGACGGCACCGCGAAGAGCGTCGGCATCGAGCGCGTGCATCTCGAGCAGGACGCGGGCAAGAGCCTCCACGACCAGGATCCGCGCCGCACCTTCGTCGATTTGAACCGCGCCGGCGTGGCGCTGATGGAGATCGTCTCGGAGCCCGACCTGCGCAGCGCCGACGAGGCCGGGTTCTATCTCGCCAAGCTCCGCTCGATCCTGCGCTATCTCGGCACCTGCGACGGGGACATGGAGAAAGGCAACCTCCGCGCCGACGTCAACGTCTCGGTGCGCCGCGCCGGCGCCGCCGATTACGGCACGCGCTGCGAGATCAAGAACGTGAACTCGATCCGCTTCGTGAAGCAGGCGATCGAGTACGAAGCGCGCCGCCAGATCGACGTGCTCGAAGACGGCGGCAAGATCGATCAGGAGACGCGCCTCTTCGACAGCGCCAAGGGAGAGACGCGCCCAATGCGCTCCAAGGAAGAGGCGCACGACTACCGCTACTTCCCCGATCCCGATCTCCTGCCGCTCGTGCTCGAGCCGAAATGGGTCGAAGAGATCAAAGCGGGGCTCCCGGAGCTGCCCGACGCAAAAAAAGAGCGCTTCATGCGCGCCTATGGCCTCTCGGCTTACGACGCCGGCGTGCTCGTCGCCGAGAAGGAGACGGCCGCGTTCTACGAGACCGTGGCCAAGGGCCGCGACGCCAAGCTCGCCGCCAATTGGATGATCAACGAATTCTTCGCCCGACTGGGCAAGGCCGGACTCGAGATCGGCGCATCGCCGGTTTCCGCCGCTTCACTTGGCAAGCTCATCGATCTCATCGCCGATAATACGATCTCGGGCCGCACCGCCAAGGACGTGTTCGACGAGATGTTCGCGAACGGCACGGAACCCGCCGCCATCGTCGAAGCCAAGGGACTGAAGCAGATCACCGACACGGGCGCGATCGAGGCAGCGGTCGACACGGTGATCGCCGCCAATCCGGCGCAAGTTGCGAAATACAAAGCCGGCGAGTCGAAAGTGGCCGGTTGGTTCGTGGGCCAGGTGATGAAGGCCACCGGCGGCAAGGCCAATCCGCAGATGGTCAACCAGCTGCTGGCGAAAAAGCTTGGCGCTGGATAAGTAGGCGCCGGGTTCCCGCCTCCGACTTTTCCAAAACAGGCATGCTCATCCTCGGCGTCCATTCGGGCTATCACGACGCGTGCGCTGCGCTTTACGACGACTACAAGCTCGTCGCGGCGGTCGCGCAGGAGCGGATGACGCGGCGGAAGATCGACGGCGGCCGCGTGCCGACCGAGTCGATCGACGAGTGTCTGGCCATCGCCGGCACCAAACGCAGCGACGTGGGCGCGCTGGTGCTGGGGCGCGCGGCGTTTCCGGCGCGCTTTTACAGCCACCTGCCGTTCGACCGCGCGCTGGAAGCCAGGCTCCGCCGCCTTGTCGGCAAGGAGAAACACAAGAGCATGGAGCGGGAATGCGTGCGCTACGGGCGTAGCGATTCCGGGGCCATGTTCCGCGCCGGCGATTTCCTGGGGGCGCTCGAGCTGAAGCCCGGCATCCCCGTGCGCTTCTTCAATCACCACGAGGCGCACGCGCTGCCGACGCTGTTCCACACCGATTGGGACAAGGCGCTGCTCTACACGGCCGACGGCGGCGGCGACAACGTGCAGTACAGCCACCGCATCTTCGCCGACGGCAAGATCGCGACGCTGTTCGGCGGCGACGAGGAGCTCGCGCGCCCGATGCGCATCGACAGCGTCGGCCTCGCCTATGGTTATGCGACGCAGGCGCTGGGCTTTCGCATCAACCGCCACGAAGGCAAGACGACGGGGCTCGCAGCCTGGGGCGCGCCCAAATTCTACGATGCGATCGCCGCGCACTTCCGCGTCGACGGCGCGGGCGCGATCACGAGCGATTTCTCCGACAATCCGGCGATGCGCCAGTTCCTGTTCGATCTGTTCAAGGGCGCCAAGCGCGAAGACGTCGCCGCTTCGATCCAGCGCTTCCTCGAGGAGTTCGTGATCAAGGCGGTGGCGCGCCTCCTGGAGAGGAGCGGCGCGCGCAAGCTCGGACTCGCCGGCGGCGTTTTCGCCAATGTGCGGCTCAACCAGCGTCTCGCCGAGGAACTGCCGGTCGACGAGGTCTTCGTCTATCCGGCGATGAGCGATCAGGGCCTGGCCGCGGGCGGCGTCTTGAAGTTCCTGCTCGAGCGCGACGGACTCGAAACCTGGCTGAAGCGCCGCTATCCGCTCGAGACGCTCTACTACGGCCGCGATTTCGGCGACGGCATCGACAGCGTGCTTGGCTCGGCCTCCGGCATAACAAAGATGCCCGGAGCTCCGGTGGAGGCCGCCGCCGAGCTCATCGCCAAAGGCGGCATCGTCGCCATCTACACCAAAGGCATGGAATACGGCCCGCGCGCGCTCGGCGCCCGCTCTATACTGGCGACGCCGTCCGATGCCGTGATCAACGACACGCTCAACAAGCGCCTCGAGCGCTCCGAGTTCATGCCGTTCGCGCCGGTGGTGGCCGAGGAGGACGCCGAGACGGTGTTCAAGCTCGGCCGCGCCAAGGCCTATGCCGCGCGCTTCATGACCATCACCGCGCACGTCCAGCCCGGCTGGAAGGAGCGCATCCCGGCGGTGGTCCATGTCGACGGCACCGCGCGGCCGCAGACGATCCGCCGCGCCTGGAACCCGCTCTACTACGACATCCTGAAGTCGTTCGAGCGGCGCACCGGCCTCCCGATCCTCATCAATACCAGCTTCAACGTGCATGAGGAGCCGATCATCAACCGGCCCGAGGAGTGCCTCAGGGCGCTCGCCGACGGGCGCATCGACTATGTCGCGACCGAGCGCGGGGTGTACGCCGGCCCAACGGCACGGCGGCCGGCCGGCACCTGAGCGGCCAATGGCGGTCCAGCGCCGCCGGGCCGCACGGGAATGGGGCACCGATTATGGCCCATTTTACACTTTGTTTACCGCAATGATCGCACAATGAACCAAATTGGTTATCGAGCCTTCGCGCCGCCAAGAACGGCGGCTCGGCAACGGAGGCTTCGCTTACTAGGGAGTTGATGCCGCGGGGCTGCGGGGCCCGGCGGCTGCATTCATGCTCGGTCGCCGGCGCAAAGCCCACGGGGAGGACGCGCCCCACCAAAGCCTCGCCGCCATGGCGGAGGCGGGCGCGGCTTTGGCCGATAGCGGCGCCAATGCCGAGCGCATCTTCCGCGTTATCTTCGATCACGTCGCCGTCGGCATCTGGCAGACGACGCCCGACGGGCACTACATCCGCGTCAATCCGCGCTGCGCCGAGATCATGGGCTACGACTCGCCGGCGGAGGCGGTTCGGTCGGTCAGCGACATCGCGCAGCAGATCTACGTCGATCCCCAGGAGCGCGAGCGCTTCAAGGCCAAGCTCGAGGCGGACGGCCGGGTCTCCGGCTTCATCGCGCGGCATCGCCGGCGCGACGGCGCGCTCTATTGGGCGCGGTTGAGTGCCGTCGCCGTGCCCGGCCCCGACGGCAAGACGGCCTTCTATATCGGCACCGGGGAAGACGTCAGCGAGCTGATCGAGATCCAGGAGCAACTGCGCGCCACCGAGCGCGACTACCGCGAGATCTGGGAGAACGCCGCCGAGGGCATCTACCGTTCGTCGCCCGACGGGCGGCAGCTCCGCGCCAACCCGGCGCTCGTGCGTTTCAACGGCTACACGAGCGAAACCGAGCTCCTCGCCGCCGTCAGCGACATCGCGCGGGAGTGGTACGTCGAGCCAGGCCGCCGCGACGAGTTCAAGCGGCTGATGCGCGAGCGCGGCCGCGTCCACAATTTCGAATCCGAGGTCTACCGCCACAAATCGCGCGAACGCGTCTGGGTCAGCGAGAACGCCTGGGAGGTGCGCGACGCCGCGGGCAAACTCCTCCATTACGAAGGCACCGTGCGCGACATCACGGTGCGGAAGCGCGCCGAGCGGCGCATCCTGGAAAGCGAGGAACGATTCCGCGATTTCGCCGACACCGCCTCTGACTGGTACTGGGAAACCGACGCCGGGCACCGGATGTCGTTTATCTCAGACAACATCAAGCGCTTTGGCTTCGATCCGGTGCGTCTCGTCGGCCGCGCGCGGTGGGAGTTCGGCCAATCGCCGGATCTGGATTTCTGGCGCCAGCACCGCGAAGTTCTAGCGCACCGGGAGCCCTTCCGCGATTTCGTCTACCGCAGCAAGCCGCAAGACGGCACGACCCACGTCTTCTGCATCAGCGGCAAGCCCGTGTTCGACGCCGAGGGGCGGTTCCTCGGCTATCGCGGCAGCGGACGCATGATTACCGATCAGGTCAATCAGCAGGAGCTGCTGCGCGCGAGCGAGGAGCGCTTCCGCGACTATGCCGACACGGCCTCCGACTGGTTCTGGGAGAGCGACAAAGAGCACTGCTTCACTTATCTTTTGTCGAGCGAGCGCACGCCCAACGTGCGCGACAAGTCGGTGATCGGGAAGCGGCGCTGGGACTTTGCCGACGACATCGACGACGAGCCCGAGAAGTGGCAGCGGCACCGCGAGCTGCTGGATCGACACGAACCGTTCCGCAACTTCCTCTTCCGCATGCGCAACGCCAAGGGCGATCCCGAGTACATCTCGGCCAGCGGCAAGCCGGTGTTCGACGCGGCGGGAGCGTTCCAGGGCTATCGCGGCTCGGCCCGGCGCATCAACGAGCAGGTGCGCCAGGAGGCGCTTTTGCGCGAGAGCGAGGAGCGCTTCCGCGATTTCGCCGACACCGCCTCCGACTGGTATTGGGAGACCGACGCCGAGGACCGCCTATCCTATGTTTCGGACAGCGTCAGCATGCTGCGCGGCGGCAGCCGCCAGTACGCGATCGGGCGCACGCGCTGGGAGATGGCGGCGGACGTCAAGACCGAGCCCGAGAAGTGGTCGGCTTTCAAGGCGCAGATGCAGCGCCACGAGCCGTTCCGCGACTTCAAGTATCAGATTCGCGTCGCCAGCGGCGAAGTGCACCACGTCGCGGTCAGCGGCAAGCCGAAATTCGCGGCCGACGGCACGTTCCTCGGCTATCGCGGCTCGTCGCGCGTGATCACCGACCAGGTCAAGCAGCGCGAGGCGCTGCTCGAAAGCGAAGCCCGCTTCCGCGACTTCGCCGCCACCGCCTCCGACTGGTTCTGGGAGACCGACGACGAGCATCGTTTCGCGTATTTCTCGTCGAGCACGCGCATCGGCCCCGGCAATCCGGTCAACGGCCTCGGCAAGCGGCGCTGGGAGCTGGGGCTCGACGTCGAAGCCGAGCCCGAGAAGTGGGCGGCGCACCGTGCTCAGCTCGATCGCCGCGAGCCGTTCCGCGACTTCGTCTACTTGATCCGGATGGCAAACGGCGAGATCCATCACACCGCGACCAGCGGCACGCCGGTGTTCGGGCCCGACGGCGCCTTCCGCGGCTATCGCGGCTCGTCGCGCCTCGTCACCGACGCCATCCGCCAGGAAGAGCGGCTCAAGGAAGCCAAGACCCAGGCCGAGGCGGCGAGCGCCGCCAAATCGGCCTTCCTCGCCAATATGAGCCACGAGCTCCGCACGCC
>DATJIG010000069.1:0-34416 GCA_035493495.1 Alphaproteobacteria bacterium | reverse complement strand
CCGGTCACCAGCGGGCGACCGCAGCCGCCCACGTAAACCCGCCGCCCATGGCCTCCATGACGACGAGCTGACCGGCCTTGATCCGACCATCGCCGTCGGCCTCGGCGAGCGCGAGCGGGATCGACGCCGCCGACGTGTTGGCATGACGGTCGACGGTCACGACCATCTTCTCCGGCGGCAGACGCAGCTTGGCCGCGGTCGAGTCGAGGATGCGCTTGTTCGCCTGATGGGGAACCAGCCAGTCGACGTCGGAGGCCGACAGACCGTTCGCTGTGAGCGCCTCATCGAGCACCGACGCGAGATTGACGACGGCGTGCCTGAACACCTCGCGGCCGTGCATCTTCACCATGCCGACGGTACCGGTGCTCGACGGACCGCCATTGGCATAAAGCAACTGGTGCTTCCGGCCGTCGGAGTGCAGATGGGTCGACAGCACGCCCCGATCGGCGTTGGTCCCCTTCCCCTCGCCCGCCTTGAGCACCATGGCACCCGCGCCATCGCCGAACAACACGGCGGTCGTGCGATCGGACCAGTCGACGATACGGGAAAACGTTTCGGCGCCGATCACCAGTGCCGTTTGCGATTGCCCCACACGGATGAAGTTGTTGGCGACCGACAGCGCATACACGAAGCCCGAACATACCGCCTGAACGTCGAACCCCGCCGCGCGATTGGCGCCGAGCGCCGCCTGGACCTTGACGGCGGTCGCCGGAAACGTGTCGTCCGGCGTCGACGTGGCGAGGACGATGAGGTCGATGTCGGCGGCATCGACGCCGGCCTTCGCCAGCGCCTTGTCGGCGGCGCGCGTCGCGAGGTCGGATGTGGCCTGCCCGGGTGCTGCGATGCGGCGCTCGCGGATGCCGGTGCGTTCGCGAATCCACTCGTCGGAGGTGTCGAGCGTGCGCGCGATCTCGTCATTGGTGAGAACGCGCTCAGGGAGATAGGCGCCGCAGCCGGCGACGACAGCGCGACGCATCAGATCGCCGCTTTCCGCGGGGCGTTCAGGCTGTCGGAGAAGCGCTTGAGATCGTCGATGATGCGCTGATTGAAGCCCTGCGCCACCATGTCGACGGCAACGCTGATCGCGTTCGCGAAGCCGAAGGCGTCGGTTCCGCCGTGGCTCTTGATGGCGATGCCGTTGAGGCCAAGAAACATGGCGCCGTTGTAACGGCGCGGATCAACGCGATTGCGGAACTTGGCGAGTCCCGGCCGCGCCAGCAGATAGCCGAGCCGCGCCAGCAGCGACGAGCGGAACGAGAGACGCACCATCCCGGCGTAGAGCCGCGCCACACCCTCGGCGGTCTTAAGCGCGACGTTGCCGGTGAAGCCGTCGGTGACCGCGACGTCGACGTTGCCGGCCCAGATGTCGTTGCCTTCGACGAAGCCCTGGAAGGAGATCGGCAGGCCGGGATCGCGCAGCATCGCGGCGGCTTCCTTGAGAATCTCGTGGCCCTTCAGGTCTTCCTCGCCGACGTTGAGGATGCCGACCGACGGCTTCTCGATGCCGAGCACGGTGCGCGCGAAAACGTCGCCCATCAGCGCGAACTGCACCAGGTTGTTGGCGTCGCACTGGATGTTGGCGCCGAGGTCGAGCATCACGCCTTCGCCACGCATCGTCGGCACCATCGAGGCGATGGCGGGACGGTCGATGCCTTCGAGGGTCTTGAGGACCATCTTCGACATCACCATCAGCGCGCCGGTGTTGCCGGCGGAGACGACACCCGACGCCTTGCCGTCAGCGACCGCATCGATCGCAAGCCGCATGCTCGTGTTGCGGCCGGCGCGCAGCGCCACCGACGGCTTGTCGGTATCGGCGACGCGCTCCGACGTGTGGTGCAGCGTGATGGAGTCGGGGGACTTCTTGAAGCGGCGGCGCAGCAACGGCGTCACGAGACGCTCGTCGCCGTACACGAGGAAGTGGGCTTCGGGATGGCGCTTGTGCGCCATGCCCAGTCCACGGATGACCATGCCAGGGGCTTGGTCGCCACCCATGGCATCAACCGCGATCGTCAGACGCGGAGCCATGCTCGTCCCCTTAAGGGAATGCCGCGTCAGGCCCCGGCGCCAGCCACAACCTCGCGGCCGTCATAATGACCGCAGGCCCCGCAGACATGATGCGGACGCGTGAGTTCGCCGCAGTTCTTGCACTCGACCCGGGCCGAACTCTTCAGCGAGTGGTGGGCGCGGCGCATGTTGCGGCGCGACTTGGAGGTCTTTTTCTTCGGTACAGCCATGGCACTATCTGATTTCAAACCCCTTGCGGGGCGGCGGGAGCGGCTTTCGGCCGATCTGCCGAGTGACCCTATACGTGTGGATAGGCGCCCTAGGAAACCACGGGGGATGTCGCGAGGGCCCGCCTAAATACCCAATTCGGGCCCCCGGAGCAAGCCGCACGGAGCCTCAAGGCTTTTTTACCAGTCCCTTCAGGGCGGCAAAAGGCGATTCCCGACGCGTTTCTGGGCTTCCCTCGCCCGCCCCTTCGATCGGCTTTGTGACACCGGCCTCGGCCTGTTCCAGGACGGCTCCCGGGGCACGGGGATACGGGTCGAGCGCCAGACCAAGTTCCTCGGCCACCGCCTCGCCGACGTCGATGCCACCGCCCACGATGGGATCCGGCGGATCGTCCGCTTCCAGATCGACATCGACATCGGCCGACGGCGTGGCGGCCGAATCCGCGCTGTAGAGGCGGACAAACGGGGCATCGATCTCGGCCGGCACCGGATCGAGGGTCACAACGCAGCTCTGGACGACCTGAGCCTGGATCCGTCCCTCGAGGCGCGCCCGGCGACCGTGGGCGCCGACCGTCAGCACACCTTCGGCATGGAGCTCTGGCAGATCGACAAGCTCGAACCGTCGCGCCAGCGCCTGCCGCTCCGCTTCGCTTGCATCGATGCGAAAGCCTTCTCCGCTCTCCGGGACCGAGGCGATCGAAATCCGGCGCGAAAGCTCCGAGATCGGATGATCGTGCGATTTCATGCGCGAAGCTCCGGCGGCGGACCGAAAGCGATGCGGCCGGCGGCGAGCACCTCGAGCGGCGAGCGCGAAAGATCGGCCACCTCGCGGCGGATGTAGTCGGCAACCGCCGCGGCATAGGGCTCCGTCGCCGCGCCCGCTGGGCCGGTGGCGCTCTCGCTCAAAAGATTGCGGGCGATCGCCGCGGGCAAGGTGCCGTCGGCAAGCCCCTCCTCGTAGATCTTGATCCGGCCATAGAAGTTCTCGGCCAGCAGCTTGATGCGTTTGCCGACCGCGAGGTCACCGATGCCGATCTCGCGCAGGTTCCGGTCCATATCCTCGAACATGGTGTCGAAATAGGACTGCGCCAGCTGGCGAGCGCCCTCGCCCTCGGACTTCAACCGATGCAGCACGAGGAAGCCATGCAGGCACAGCGATTCGAAGCGACCCTCGACCGTATCGGGCACGCGCCCGGGGCAGAAGAAGGCCGGATTCCGCGACTGGACGACGGCGGCAAGATAGAGATCGCGCGCGGCGCCGTGGGTATTTTCCCGCCGGCGCGGGCGACCAAAGAGACGTTCAAGGATCATCGCTGACAACTCGGCCGCCCAGTGTTGACAGGGGTTGGCGGCGGTGCAACCTTCGCGCCCAACATGGTCGCCGGGCGCGCTGCCGTCAACCGCGCCGAGAGACCGACACAACGGGTATTTGCGTGGCTCATCGATCGATCCTAAATCGCCGTCGGACGTCCCTTCTTGCGATCGCGGTCGCATGTGCGCTGGCGACCTCGTGCTCTCCCGACCGCTCGCTCACGGGCAACCTGCCGCGCCCGGAAAAGCTCTCGATGGTGAAGTCTGGATTCACCACGCAGAACGAGGTGCGTGAATTGCTCGGGCCGCCGTCCAATGTCGGCACCTTCAACACCAAGGTCTGGTACTACATCAGCCAGACCACCGAAGACGTCCCGATGAACGTTCCGCAGGTGCGCAGCCGCGACGTCATCGTCATCCGCTTCGACGACAACGGCGTAGTCCAGGACGTGCAGCACCTGGACCAGACCGCAGGCCGCGATGTCGACCCGGTCGATCGTACGACCCCGTCGGCCGGCCACGAACCCAACCTGTTCCGCGATCTGTTCGGCAACATCGGCCGCGTCGGCACCGACAGCAAGGCAGGCAACGAGAACCACTGAGCGTTGTCGGCCAGCGCGACATAGCTTGGCCAATGAAAAAGGGCCCCGGATCGCTCCGGGGCCCTTCGTCGTTTCGCGACAATTCCGCGACGTGGTCAGTGAGCGATCAGCGCCAGCAGGAGAAGCGCCACGATGTTGATGATCTTGATCATCGGGTTGATCGCGGGACCGGCGGTGTCCTTGTACGGATCGCCGACCGTGTCGCCGGTGACCGCCGCCTTGTGGGCGTCGGACCCCTTGCCGCCGAAGTGGCCTTCCTCGATGTACTTCTTGGCGTTGTCCCACGCGCCGCCGCCCGAGGTCATCGAGATGGCGACGAACAGGCCGTTGACGATGGTGCCGAGCAGCATCGCGCCGAGGGCCGTGAACGCCTGGGCCTGACCGGCGATCGCATAGATCACGAAGTACAGCACCACCGGCGCGAGCACCGGCAGGAGCGACGGGACGATCATTTCGCGGATCGCGGCCCGGGTCAGCATGTCGACCGCGCGGCCGTACTCCGGCTTGGCGCGGCCTTCCATGATGCCGGGGATCTCCTTGAACTGGCGCCGCACCTCGACGACCACCGCACCCGCCGCGCGACCCACGGCCTGCATGCCGAGGGAGCCGAACAGGTACGGCAGCATGCCGCCGATGATCAGGCCGATCACCACGAACGGATCCTGAAGGGCGAACGTCACCTTCAGGTTCGGGAAGTAGTGGGTCAGATCCTCGGTGTAGGCTGCGAACAGCACGACCGCGGCGAGACCAGCGGAGCCGATGGCATAGCCCTTGGTCACCGCCTTGGTGGTGTTGCCGACCGCGTCGAGCGCATCGGTGACCTTGCGGACGTCCGGCGGGAGCTGCGCCATCTCGGCGATGCCGCCCGCGTTATCGGTCACCGGGCCGTAGGCGTCGAGCGCGACGATCACGCCGGCCAGCGCCAGCATCGCCGTGACCGCGATCGCGATGCCGAACAGGCCCGCGAGGAGGTACGCGACGAGGATGCCGGCGCAGATCACCAGGGCCGGAAGCGCCGTCGCCTCGAGCGAGACGGCGAGGCCCTGGATGACGTTGGTGCCGTGGCCGGTCGTCGAGGCCTGGGCGATGGCGTGGACCGGGCGATGATCGGTGCCGGTGTAGTACTCGGTGATCCACACCAGCAGGCCCGTGACACCGATGCCGACCAGCGCCGTGTAGAACAGCGTCATGCCGGTAAACGTCTTGGTTCCGACCGTGAACACGGTATCGAGACCGAGCAGCTTGTAGGTGACGCCGAACACCAGGATGGCCGAAATCACTGTCGCGGCGATCAGGCCCTTGTAGAGGGCGCCCATGATGCTCCCGCCGGAGCCGAGACGGACGAAGAACGTGCCGATGATCGAGCCGATGATGCTCACGCCGCCGATCAGCAGCGGGTACATCATCAAAGTTTCCTGCGTAGGACCGGTGAAGAAGATCGCGGCCAGCAGCATGGTCGCGACGATCGTCACAGCGTAGGTCTCGAACAGGTCGGCCGCCATGCCGGCGCAGTCGCCGACGTTGTCGCCGACGTTGTCGGCGATGACCGCCGGGTTGCGTGGAACGTCCTCGGGAATTCCCGCCTCGCCCTTGCCGACGAGGTCGGCGCCGACGTCGGCGCCCTTGGTGAAGATGCCGCCGCCGAGACGGGCGAAGATCGAGATCAGCGAGGCGCCGAACGACAGCGCGACGAGCGCTTCGATGACCTGCCGGTCAGCCGCGCCGAAACCGATCTTGCGGAGGATCGTCCAGTAGACCGCGACGCCGAGCAGGCCGAGGCCGACCACCAGCATGCCGGTGACGGCGCCGGCGCGGAACGAGACCGAGAGCGCGGTGGCGAGACCAGTGCGCGCGGCCTCGGCGGTGCGCACGTTGGAACGCACCGAAATGTTCATGCCGATGTAGCCGGCGGCCGCCGACAGGACCGCGCCGACGATGAAGCCCACGGCGACGTACCAGCCAAGGCGCCACCAAAGGAACGCAGCGATCACCACGCCGACGACGGCGATGGTGCTGTACTGGCGGTTAAGATAGGCGCTCGCGCCTTCCTGCACCGCGGCGGCGATGGCCCGCATGCGGTCGGTGCCGCTGGGCGCGGCGAGAATGGCGCGGCTCGCGAACACGCCGTAGAGCACGGCGAGAAGTCCACACGCCAGGACGATCCAGGTGTAATCCATGGGTTTCTCAATTCCCTTTTATGGCTTGGCCGTCGAGTAGGACGGCCCTACGCGATGCCCGCCCCTCAGTCGGGCATCCATGCGACGGGGCGCCGCAAGGCGGGCGGAAAATGCCAGAAGTCCCCCGCTTCTGCAACAACGGGGAGACCTACGGGCGCGTGATTATTGTGTTTTCCCGGCCCGCTGAGCGGCGCCCGGACAGTGGTTTCCGAGCCATACCGCGGCCGCCCCGGCGGCCACGACCGGGGCCAGAACCGCGACGTTAACCGCCGTCCAGCCGATCGCGCTCTCGAGCGCGCCGGAGCTGAAGGAGGAGAGCGCCACCGCCGAAAAGACCACGAAGTCGTTCAGCCCCTGGACCTTGGCCTTTTCCGCGCTCGCATGGACCGAGGCGATCAGGGTAGTCGCGGCGACGAACATGAAGTTCCAGCCGATTCCGAGGAGGAGCAGAGCCGCCGTGAAATGGGCGGTGTCCCGCCCCGCAAGGTTGATCGCGACGCAGCCGACGATGAGGGCCGCCCCGGCGACAATGATCCGGGTCGCCCCGAACCGGGCGATCAGGCTTCCGGTCACGAATGCCGGCGCGAACATTCCGAGCACGTGCCATTGGATGACGAAGGTCGCGTCCGAGAAGCTGTGCCCGTGGGCCAGCATGGCGGGCGGGGTCGCGGTCATGACCAAATTCATCGCCACGTATCCCGCGACCGCGGCGCCGAGAGCGATCACGAAAACGGGAGCACGGACGATCGCGGCGATCGGGCGTCCCGAATCCCGCCCTTCGGCCGAGCGGTCACGAGGTATGTCGATCCCGAGCAGCACCAGCATCGCGATCAGATGAACCGCGACGACGGCAACGAACGTCGCGGCGAACGGCGCGCCCAGCCAGTCGACGCTGGCGCGTGCGAGATTGGGTCCCGTGAACGCGGCGATGATGCCGCCGGCCATGACGAGCGAGATCGCCCGGCTGCGGAAGCGCTCGTCGGCGGCATCGGCGGCGGCAAACCTGTAGAAGACCGCGAACCCGTTGAGCACCCCGATCAGGGCCGATCCCAGTGCGAAAAGCGCGAACACGCCCGACGCGAGTCCCCATGCCGCGAGGCTCGCGCCGGCGGCGCCGACGCAGGATCCGATGAGGAATCCGGCACGCCGTCCGATCCTGTGCATCAGGAGCGAAGCCGGAATCGTCGTCGCCATCGTGGCGAGGAACTGCAGCGAATACGGCAATGTCGCAAGCAGCGGCGACGGCGCGATATGCGAGCCGGCGACCGCGGTGACGGTGAGGACCGTCGAGGTGCCGGTCATGTACAGCGCCTGGCAGACGGCGAGCAGCAGCACATTGCGGCGCATCCGCGTCGACGCGGTGCCGACCGATACAGACTGGGTGTTGGCGCTCATGCTTGGCTCGAAGTGAAAAACACATTTGCGATCTTGGCGATAGCGCGTTGCGAGCGCCAGAAAAAGCCGGAGACGGGTTCACCTTCCGTGTCCAATCCTTTACCCTGCGGAAAGCACCTTCCGAGAACATTGCCGCCGACGATCGTCGACGCCGACGCGGATCCAATACGCGTACCGGAAGTGAAGCCGTGGGAGGCTGTCCGATGAAGATGGGGGGACTCAGTGCGCTGCAACGCACCTTCTCCATCCGCAACTACCGGCTGTTCGTCATCGGCAACATGACCTCGAACCTGGGTCTGTGGGTTCAGCGCGTCGCGATCGGCTGGCTCGCCTGGGAACTGACACACTCGACCACCTGGCTCGGAGGCATGGCATTAGCCGAATCGGCGCCGACCATCATTTTCGGCCTCATCGCCGGCACCTTCGTCGACCGCGTCGACTACTTCAAGATGCTGCGCATCACCCAGGCCTGCCAACTGCTGTATTCGGTATCGATGGCGGTGCTGACCTTCACCGGGCTGATGGACATCTGGGTCCTGCTGACCCTGACGATGTTGCGCGGCTCGGTCGTCGCCTTCAACCGACCGACGCGCATGACCGTGGTTTACAACCTGGTCGGACGCGACCTTCTGCCGTCTGTGCTGGCGCTCAACTCGACCATCTTCAACACCTCGCGCTTCATAGGTCCGGCCATCGGCGGCGCCATTCTCGTCGCTGGCGGCCCGAAATGGACGTTTGTGGCCGGCGCCTTGATGTTCTTCGTCTTTACGCTTTGCCTGCGGGCGATGCGGATGCCGCAAGCGGCCCCTGTTTCCAAGGAAGGCCGCGGTTCAGTGCTGCTCGAAACCATCGAGGGTCTGCGCTACACAGCATCCCATGCCGGCATCCGCAGACAGCTCACGCTGCTGATCGGCACCTCCCTGTTCGCCAAGCCCGTCACCGACCTGATGCCCGGCTTCGCCGCCGAGGTGTTTCACATGGGCCCCCACGGACTGGCGATTCTCCTCAGCGCCCACGGCATCGGCGCCACCACCGCCGGCATCTGGCTGGCGAGCCGCGATACCGGCATCAAGGGCATGACGGCGGTCACCATCCGCAATGTCCTCTTCATGTCGATCGGCTTGTTGATCTTCACCGCGACCGACTACTTCTGGATTGCAGCGCCGGTCGTCTGCTGGATCGGTTTCACCTTCATCACCCAAGGCGTCACCAATCAGACACTGATCCAGTCGGCGGTCGATCCCGCCTTGCGCGGACGCGTCGTCAGCACCTATGGCCTCATCAGCCAGGGCGTGCCTTCGATCGGCTCCTTCATCATGGGCGCGCTCGCCGAGCAGTTTGGGTTGCGCATTCCGGTCGCAGCGGGCGCCGTAGTCTGTCTCGCGCTGTGGATGTGGGCATGGCGCGCGCGCAAGCCGCTCGCGGCCATCCTTGAGGCTGAACCCGCTCACCACGGCGTCAGCGCGAAAGCGTCTCCGACGCGACTCGACGGTAAGTTACGTTGATGAGGATGTTGTCGACGATCCCCGTGCCCAGCACGCGCTCGCTGACACGCTGCAAGCGCGTTTTGAGCACCGTCGAATCGTAGACATCGGCATCGGGCCGGACGGCGATGACGCCGTAGAGATCGCGCAGAAACCCGTCCTGCAACTGCGGACGCTTGTCCATCAGCTTCTCGCGATTGGCCGATCCCATCGTCTCGAGGGTGACGAGGAACGTCACCTGTCGCGTGACATCGTTGCCCTGAATCACCGGAACGACGAAGGCGGGCATGGTGAAGTATTCGCGCGCCTGGCGGTTGAACCAGTCCGGCAGCGCCTTGGCGATGCCGCCTTCGGGCTCGTCGGCGGCGAGCACGCGCGGCGTATGTCCGATCGCAAGGATCGCCATCAGCAGGATTGTCCGGAACACCGTCGCGCGCATGCTTCACCCTCGACCGGCTAGGGTCGCGCATGGCGGTAAAGGACGGGTAAAGGAAGTTTAAGCCCCGCTTCGCAGCGTCAGGCGCGCCGCGACAGCGGCAGAACTTCCCCGGCCTGATTGCCCCGACCCGGCGTCGAGAGGTGGAGAACCTCGTAGGGCTGAACCGAGTCGCCGCGCGGCTTCACCGCGGCGGTCTGGTCCTTCCACAGGCTGTAGCGCACCAATTCCCAGCGATCGGCATCGAGCGCCACGGCATGGGAATGCAGACCGGGTGTCGCGACCAGCGCCTGATGCTGCTCGCGCTCGACCTGGGCCAGATCGCCAAGGTTCTCCTCGGACGAGATCGCGTCCACTTCGCGCACCGCGAACGTCGGCTCGACGGAAGGATCGGCGATGTCGTACGCGAGAACGTTCCAGGTGCGAACCCGAGGACGTCCGAAGGTCTGCGTCACACCAGTAAAAAGCGGCCCGAGCAGGAAATCGCGGGCCGCGTCATGGGAATTCCAGATGTAGAAGGGAGCGTACAGGCCGTGCTGATGATTGAAGAGGTACGACTTGTGCGCGAGACCCTGGAGATTGTCGAAGAGCGGGTACCGCGCCGTCACCCGATCACGGATCTTGTCGATGCCGAAATCGGAGGCCAACTGGATGGTGTACTGCATTGCAATCATCGGCGAGCCCCGTCCACCCCTGAAAACAGCACCTGAGGCCCCCAATGGCCCGATGGTAGTCGCCGTAGGAAAATGCAGCGTCAGCAGTGTTACAACTGCGTTAAAGTCATGGGAGCTATGCCGCTCCGCAAAAATCGAAAGCCGTTTCAGAAATGACGATACCCGGTCACGCGCAGAACCGTATTGAGAGCAGCTAGGTCGCCAACTGTGACACGCGGCCCCGCTCCTTCACCCTTGCGGCCGATGAAGCCGATGCCGGTTACCGGGACTCCGACTTTGATCGAGGCGTCCATGATCCGATCGGAGTCGGCCGGATCCGCGGTGAAGACGATCTCGTAATCGTCGCCTCCGGACAGAACACGGGACAAGAGATCGGGATCGCGCGCCACCGCGATCTGCACCGCGTCCGACATCGGCACCATCGCCGCCTGGACTGTCGCAGTCAGCTCCGATGCCTCGCAGATGTGCCCGAGATCGGCCAGCAGTCCGTCCGATACGTCGATGGCGCTGTGTGCGAACGCGCGCAGAACCGGACGCAGCGCTACCTTGGGTTCCGGGAGACGATAGCGCCCGAGCAGATGCTCGCGCAGCGGCGCCGCGAGATCGCCGAGCCCGCCCTTCGCGACCTCGAGGCCGAGCGCGCCGTCGCCGATGGTGCCGGATACGAACACACGGTCGCCCGGCTTTGCGCCCGAGCGCAGCGGAGCGTGACCGGCTTCGACCGATCCGAGGGCCGTCAGCGCGAGCGTGAGCGGCCCGTCGGTCGCCGTCGTATCTCCCCCCACCAGCGGAATCGCGAACTCGGCGCAATCGGCGGAAAGTCCCTGCGCAAATGCTTCGAGCCAGGCCGCCGTGGTGCCGCGCGGCAGAGCAAGGGCAAGCAGGCACCCGACGGGGACCGCGGCCTTCGCCGCGAGGTCCGACACGTTCACGCGCAGCAGCTTTCGCGCGATGAGATCCGGCGGATCGTCGGCAAGGAAATGGACACCCGCGACCATCGCGTCGGTCGTCACGACCATCTGGTGGCCGGGAGGCAGATCGAGGAACGCGGCGTCGTCGGTGAGGCCGAGGGCGCCGGGATGGGACTTGGCGATCGGCGCGAAATAACGGGCGATCAGATCGAACTCGCCGGGCAGCCTGCCGGGCGTGTCCGCGGGCGCGCTCACGCCCTGCCCTTCCGGCGCTTTCCCGGCTCGTCCGGTCCGTTCTTGTCGCTGGCGCTCATCTCGACGTCGCGGAGGTTGCGCGCGAGCTTGTCGAGCACCGCATTGACGAGGCCCGGCTGGTCGCCCTCGAAGAAGGCGTCGGCGACTCCGAGATACTCGGAGACGATCACCCGGGCCGGCACGTCGCCCCGGGACGCGAGTTCCCAGGCGCCCGCCTCGAGAATGAGCCGCAGCAGCACCTCGAGCCGATCGACCGTGCGTCCTTTCGACAGCGACGCCTCGATCATCGTGTCGATCTTCGCGCGATCGGCGGCGACGCCGCGCACGATGTCGCAGAACAGTGCCTGATCCATTTTGGCGATGCCGGGATGGTCGTGCGACATCCAGTCCGGCCGTCCGGACAGGAACTGGCGTACGACCTCCTCGACTCCGGCGTCGCTGAGTTCCACCTGATACAGCCCCTGCACGGCCGCAAGCCGCGCCACCGAGCGCCGTACCGCGCCGGGGCCGCCAGTGCGCCGCTTGTCCGCGGCGCTGTTGTCGTCCTTGGTGCTCATGCCAGGCCGAAGCGCCGCTTGGTGGTGATCATGGCGAGGCACGCGCGCGCCGCGTCGCCGCCCTTGTCGCGGCGGTGCAGGCCGGCTCGCGCCCACGCCTGCTCATCGTTCTCGACCGTCAGAATGCCGTAGCCGATCGCGAGGCGGTCACGCACCGCGAGGTCCTGGAGCGCCCGCGCGCTCTCGCCGCAGACATAATCGTAATGGCTCGTCTCGCCGCGGATGACGCAGCCGAGCGCGATGAAGCCGTGAAACGGCGCCTTGCCTTCCGGCGTCTCCGCCGCGTCGGCCGCGAATCGGATCGCCGCGGGAATCTCGAAAGCGCCGGGCACCGAGATACGCTCCCAGGTCGCGCCCTGCTTGTCGAGCTCGCGGATTGCGCCTTTCACCAGCTCATCGGCGATGTCTTCGTAGAAGCGGGCTTCGACAATGAGAACGTGTGTCGCTTTGGTGGCGTCGGGCATCGGAATTCCTCAGGGAAGGCGGCGCAAACATATCGCCAATCGACCGCAGCGCCAAGCGCGGTACAGCGGCCGGAATCAGGATTTCCCGAGCAATCGCGCGACGTAGCGAGCGAGCAGATCGACCTCGAGATTGACCTGATCGCCTTCGCGCGCGGCACCCAGCGTGGTGACCGACAGCGTGTGCGGGATGACGTTCACGGCGAAGCGCGCGCCGTCGGCCGTGTTGACCGTAAGTGACACGCCTTCGATGGTCACCGAGCCTTTGGCGGCGATGAACGGCGCAAGTGCCGTCGGCGCCTCGAACTCGATCACGGTCGATCCCTTCGCGCCTTCGCCGACACGCGTGAGCGACGCGATCTTCGCCAGGCCGTCGACGTGGCCTGATACGAGATGACCCCCGAGCTCGTCGCCGAACCTGAGCGCGCGCTCGAGGTTGACCGGTGTTCCGACGGCCCAGCGGCCAACGGTCGTCAGCCGGAGCGTCTCGGGCGACGCCTCGACGGCGAACCAGCCGCCCGATGGCAGCACGCCGCGCTCGATCACGGTCAGGCAGGCACCCGAGCAGGCGACCGACGCACCGAGCGAGAAGTCGCCCGCCGGCAGCCGCGTCTCGATCTCGATCCGGGTGTCCGCACCCGGCCTGATCGCCCGTACCCGACCGACATCCTCGACAATTCCCGTAAACATGCTCAGCCCATCCGCGCGACGTAGGTTTCGAGCGTATCGGGCCCGAGCGCCGTCACGCTCTCGCGCTCGAATCGCGCCATGGCGTCGAGACGGTCGACACCGAACTGCATCGCCACCGGAATTCCGTCGCCGCCTATGATGCCGGGAGCCCGGAACCAATAGATGCGATCGATCAGCCGGTCTCGCAGCAGTGCCGCGCTGAGGTGGCCGCCGCCTTCCACCAGCACGCGCGTGAGGCCGCGTTCGGCGAGCGCCTGCATCGCGGCGCGCAGGTCCGGCTGACCGGAGCCATCGGGAGGAACCGCGATCATCTCGACGCCGGCATCGATGAAGGCGCTGAACCGCGCGTCGCGATCGCCGGGCAGCGTCACCATCCAGGTCGGCTGCTTCCGCGCCGTTGCGACGAGGTTCGTTGTGAGCGGCAGACGCCGACGGCCGTCGACCACGAGGCGGATCGGGGAGCGTTGCTCGAGCCCAGGCAGGCGACAGGTGAGGCTCGGATTATCGACGGCCGCGGTGCCGACGCCGACCATGATGGCGTCGAACTGGGCGCGCAGCAGATGGCCGCGGGCGCGGGCGAGTTCGCCGGTGATCCACTGACTCTCGCCCGTGTGCGTGGCGATGCGGCCGTCGAGGGTGGTCGCGGTCTTGAGCGCGACCAGCGGGCGCCCGTCGCGGATCCGGCGGAAAAACCCTTCGTTGATCGCCTCCGCCTCGAAGCGGCCGACGCCTTCCACGACCTCAACGCCGGCGGCGCGGAGCCGCCGGAAGCCCGCGCCGAGCACCCGCGGATCGGGGTCGCTGATCGGCGAGACGACGCGACGGATCCCGGCCGTCACCAGAGCGTCCGCGCATGGAGGCGTCTCGCCGTGATGACTGCAGGGTTCGAGCGTCACGTAGGCGGTGCCGCCCTGGGCGCGCGGCCCGGCGGCGCGAAGCGCTTCCGTCTCGGCGTGCGGGCGTCCGCCCGGCCGCGTCCAGCCGCGACCGGCGACGCGCCCCTCGGCGTCGACGATTACGCAGCCGACGGCCGGATTGGGCCATACCCGGCCGAGCCCGCGGCGCGCGAGCGCGCAGGCCGCGGCCATAAACCGGACGTCGGCGTCAGTTGCGGTCGCCACCGAGCTTGCCCAGGAACTCCTCGAAGTCCCGCGCCTCGCGGAAGTTGCGGTAGACCGAGGCGAAGCGGACGTAAGCAACCTGGTCGACGCTCGCCAGCGCGTCCATGACCATCTCGCCGATCATCGTCGACGGGATCTCGCTCTCGCCCGAGCTCTCGAGCCGCCGCTGGATGGAGTTGACGATTCGGTCGACCTGCTGCTCGTCGATCGGGCGCTTGCGCACGGCGATCATGATCGAGCGCGCGAGCTTGTCGCGGTCGAACGGTACCCGCGTGCCGGTCTTCTTGATGACCGTCAGCTCGCGCAGGTAGACGCGCTCGAACGTGGTCCAGCGCGATCCGCATGTCGGACAGGAACGGCGCCGACGGATCGCCGAATGGTCTTCGGTTGGACGCGAATCCTTGACCTGTGTGTCTTCGTGTCCGCAGAACGGGCAACGCATCTTGAGTACCTCCCCCTTCCCGGCGTCTCAGCCGAGCTCCGGATAAATCGGGAACCGGCGGCACAACGCCGCGACCTTTTCCCGCACCGCGCTTTCGATGCGCGTGTTGTCTTCGTTGCTGGCGGCGAGGCCATCGAGGGTCTCGCCGATGAGCTGTCCCACCTGGCGCCATTCGGCGATGCCGAAGCCGCGGGTCGTCGCCGCCGGCGTGCCGAGACGGACGCCCGAGGTAACCGTCGGCTTCTCGGGATCGAACGGGATTGCGTTCTTGTTGCAGGTGATGCCCGCGCGCTCGAGGCTCGCCTCCGCCACCTTCCCCGTGAGGTGCTTCGGCCGCAGATCGACCAGCATCAGATGCGTGTCGGTCCCGCCCGAGACGATGTCGAGGCCCTGGGACTTGAGAACGTTGGCAAGTTCGCGCGCGTTGTCGCGCACCGCCGCCGCGTACGTCTTGAACTCCGGCTTCAGCGCTTCGCCGAACGCCACCGCCTTGCCGGCGATGACGTGCATGAGCGGACCGCCCTGGAGGCCCGGAAAGATCGACGAGTTGATCTTCTTTCCGAGATCCATGTCGTTCGACAGGATCATACCGCCGCGCGGACCGCGCAGCGTCTTGTGGGTGGTGGTGGTGACCACGTGCGCATGCGGCAGCGGGCTCGGATGCGCGCCGCCCGCGACGAGGCCCGCGAAGTGCGCCATGTCGACCATCAGGAACGCGCCGACTGAATCCGCGATCTTGCGGAAGCGTACGAAGTCGATGATGCGCGGATACGCCGAGCCGCCGGCGATGATGAGCTTCGGCTTGTGCTCGTCGGCGAGCCGCTCGACCTCGTCGAAGTCGATCGTGTGGTCGTCGCGACGCACGCCGTACTGAACCGCTTTGAACCACTTGCCCGACATGTTCGGCGCCGCGCCGTGAGTCAGATGTCCGCCGGCGGCGAGCGACATGCCGAGGATAGTGTCGCCCGGCTGCAGCAGGCTCATGAACACCGCCTGGTTCGCCTGGCTGCCGGAGTGCGGCTGGACGTTGACGAACGCGCAGTTGAACAGCGCCTTCGCGCGGTCGATCGCGAGTTGCTCAGCGATGTCGACCTGCTCGCAGCCGCCGTAGTAGCGGCGGCCCGGATAGCCTTCGGCGTACTTGTTGGTAAGCACCGAGCCCTGTGCTTCGAGCACGGCACGCGAGACGATGTTCTCGGACGCGATCAGCTCAATCTGGTCCTGCTGACGCTTCAGCTCGCCGCGGATGGCGCGGAAAAGTTCGGGATCTCGATCGGCGAGCGATTCGGTGAAGAATGCGTTGGTGGGCGCACGCTGTGCGGTCGCGGACACGGACATTGGGCAGAAAATCCTTTCTTCAGCGGTACGGCTTCAGCAGGCGGTGTCACGGATGCCGAGCTTGGCGACACGTCGCGCATGGCGGCCGCCCTCGAACGTCGTGGTAAGGAAGACGTCGAGGCAATCCTTGGCGACCTCGAAACCGGTGATACGCCCGCCGAGAACAAGAACGTTGGCATCGTTGTGCTGGCGCGCGAGGCGCGCCGTCGTAACGTCATGGCACAGCGCGGCGCGAATATCGGCGTTGCGGTTGGCGGCAATCGAGATGCCGATGCCGGTACCGCACATCAGGAGACCGAAGCGTGCGCGGCCGGCGCGGATCGCGTCGACCAGCGGCACGACCATGTCGGGATAGTCGACCGAGTCGAGAGAGTTCGTGCCGAGATCGAGGATCTCGATCCCCTTCTCGCGCAGGTAGTCCGCGAGCAGTTGCTTGAGCTCGAAACCGCCGTGATCGGCGGCAAGTGCGATGGTGTCCGACGAGCCGATTTCGGGCGACATGTGCGGGCCTAAAACGCCACGGTGCGGGGATCCTGGGGCAATCGTCATGATCACCGCGGGGAGCACTTTTGATACCATATGTCGCGCGCATGTGTCACCCCGCCACAACCTCTCGGGAATACGCATTTAGCCGCGTCTCGCCCTTGTAATCAGGCCGAAACGGAGCACGTACCAGAGGCGCCCCTCAGCATCGTCGATCCACTTCGCGGACATTCGCGCTCCAACGCGTTAATCAAGGTTGCTTCCACGCAAGGTAACAAGTTCGTGACCAACCATTTGAAAAGACGAGCTTTACTTGACACCCCCAGGGGCCCGTGCGACGACGCGCGTGGGTGGTCAAGCCTCGCTTGAGTCGTTTCCGGCAAGGCTTCGTAAGGGGAACTTCGATGACCGATTCGGAAAACCGCGGCGGCAGGCCGGAGTTGGCCGGCCTCACGTCGCAGATCGTCGCCGCGTACGTCAGCCGCAACGCATTGCCGTTGGGCGACCTGCCGGCGCTCATTCACTCGGTGTATCAGTCGCTGGTCGGCCTCGGTCACAGCGGCGGCGCCGTGACAGGCCAGGAGCCGGCCGTGCCGGTGAAGAAGTCCGTGACGCCGGACTACATCATCTGTCTCGAGGATGGGAAACGCCTCAAGATGCTGAAGCGCTACCTGCGTACCCGCTACGACATGACGCCCGAGGAATACCGTCGGAAGTGGAACCTGCCCGCCGATTATCCGGTGGTCGCGCCGAACTACGCCGCGCAGCGCTCCGCTTTTGCCAAGAAGATCGGCCTTGGTCACATCGGCACCGGCCGCGGACGAAAGCGCAAGCGCTAGTCGCCGCGCCAGCCCCAAGACAAAAGGAAAGCCCCGGCAGTGCCGGGGCTTTCTGTTTCATGTGCTTGCGGCGCGGGATTTCAGCCTTCGACTTCAGCGTACTTGCCGTCGTGCCATTCGTAGAAGACATATCCCGGCGCCTTCACGTCGCCTTTTTCATCGAAGCCGATAGGGCCGAGCACCGTGTCGAACTTCCCCGACCGCAAGGCCGAGACGAGTGACGCAGCGGTCACGTTGGTGGCGTTGCCCACCGCCTGCGCGAACACCTGCACCGTGGCGTAGGTATAAAGCGTGTAGCCCTCGGGCTCGTATCCGGCATCGCGGAATCCCTTCACGACGTCGGCCGCCTTCGGATTCTTTCGCGGATCGGGGCTGAACGACATCATCGTGCCGTTGCCGGCGGGGCCCGTGATCGACCAGAACTCCTGGGTCATCAGCGCGTCGCCGGCGATCAGGCGCGTGTTCATCCCCTGCTCGCGCATCTGGCGGACGATCAGGCCGGCCTCCGAGTGGTAGCCGCCGTAGTACAGAATATCGACCTGGGCGGCCTTCAGCTTGGTGACGATCGACGAGTAGTCGCGTTCGCCCGGGGTGACGGTGTCGTACAGTACCTCGGTGACGCCGAGCGCGTTGAGCTTCGCCTTGGTCTGATCGGCGAGGCCCTTCGAATACGCCTGGTTATCGTGGACGATGGCGACGCGCTTGCCCGCGAAATGCTTGACGATGAATTCCGCCGCGGCCGGACCCTGCTGATCGTCGCGCCCGCACAGCCGGAAGATGTTCGACATGCCGCGCTCGGTAAGCGTCGGGTTCGTCGATGCCGGCGATATCTCGACCAGCCCCTCCTGCTGGTAGACGTCGGAGGCCGGGATCGATGTCGACGAGCAGTAGTGGCCGGCGACGAAGATCACGCCGCGCGACGCGAGCTGGTTGGCGACGCTCACCGCCTGCTTCGGATCGCAGGAGTCGTCACCGACCTCGAGCCGCAACTTGTGGCCGTTGACGCCGCCCTTGGCGTTGATGTCGGCCACGGCCTGCTCGGCGCCACGCCGCATCTGCTCGCCGAATGCCGAGTACTGGCCGGTCATCGGGCCGGCGACGGCGATGACGAGGTCGCTGTCGGCGCGGTTGGCGCCCTTCGGCATGAGCAGCAGCCAGGCAACGACGGCGATCGCGATCACGGCGATGATCGGAATAATTTTTTTCATGTTTTCCCCAAGGCGTTTTTGCCGCTTGCCAAACAAGCGGTCGAAAGGACCGCTTCGAGACTATCACCGCGGCGCGACGCCCGAAACGCGATCCTCATGAGTAACGCCACCTTCAAGATAGGCGGCGCGGACGTCTGGGTTGTGCAGGAGTTCCGCGCTCGACCCGGTCAGCACCATCCGTCCCTGGGCGAGAACGTAGGCGCGCGAGGCGATCCGCAGCGCCTGATTCGCGTTCTGCTCGATCAGCAGAACGGTCGTTTTGCGCTCCGCATTGATGTCCTGGATGGCCGCGAAGATGCGTTTTACCATCAACGGCGCAAGCCCAAGCGATGGCTCGTCGAGCAAGAGGAGCCGCGGGCGCGCCATCAGGGCACGGGCGATGGCCAGCATCTGCTGCTCGCCACCGGAGAGCGTCCCCGCTCGCTGCCGGCGTCGCTCGGCGAGCACCGGGAAAAGTTCATAGGCGCGCGCCATTTCGTCGCCATTGACGTCGGCCGGAGCGCCCATGGCGCCCATGTTGAGGTTTTCCTCGACCGTCATCCGGGGAAATACGTGGCGGCCCTCCGGCACATGGGCAATCCCGCCGCGCGCGATCATGTGCGGTGGCGTCCCCCGGAGATCGACACCGGCGAACCGGATGCGACCGGCCGCGGCCCGGACGACCCCGCTGATCGCCATCAGGAGAGTCGACTTGCCGGCGCCGTTGGCGCCGATCAGGGTGACGATCTCGCCCTCGTCGACGGTCAGGTCGACGCCCTTCAGGGCTTCGATCGGTCCGTAGCGCGCGACCAACCCTTCGATGGAGAGCAGCGCCGTCATGCGCTTTCTCCATGGAGGCCTGAGCCCTGCGGAAGCGCGACCCCCTCCTCCTCGCCGAGATAGGCGCGGATCACTTTGGGATCATGGCGCACCGCTTCTGCGCTTCCATCGGCGATGACGTGGCCGTGGTCGAGGACCACGACGTGATCCGACAGGTCCATGACCATCGCCATATGGTGCTCGATCAGAAGCACGCTGGCGCCGTAGTGGTCGCGGATGTTGCGCAGGAGCTGCGCGAGCTCGCGCGTCTCGCCAGCGTTGAGGCCCGCGGCCGGCTCATCGACGCAAAGGAGCACAGGCTCGGTGCACATCGCGCGCGCAATCTCGAGCCGCCGCTGCGCGCCGTACGGCAGCGTGCCCGCCGGACGATCGGCGTCATCGACGAGTCCGACCCGCGCCAGCCACAGCCGCGCGATTTCAGTCGCGTCCGCCTCGGCGCGGCGGGTGAGCGGCAACCCGAACAGGCCCGAGACCGCGTGCGCGATACCGGCAATGACGCTGGTGCCGGTGAGGGCGTTGTGCCGCGCAATCAGCAGATTCTCGAGCGCGGTCATGTGGGGGAACAGGCGTATGTTCTGGAACGTCCGCGCAATCCCTGCCCGCGCAATGAGATGGCCGGCGAGGCGCTCGATCGCCAGCGCCCGGCCGTCGCGCGTCAGCTCGATCTGCCCCGCGGTCGGCCGGTAAAAACCGGTGACGCAATTGAACACCGTGGTCTTGCCGGCGCCGTTGGGCCCGATCAGCGCCGCGATCTCTCCACACGCGACCTCGAACGAGACGCGATCGACCGCCTGGAGACCGCCGAAGCGCATGGTCAGGCCGTCGACGGCGAGGAGCGACGTACCGGTCATGGCTTACCCTTGCCGAGACGCAGGCTCGGCTCGCGATGGGCGACGAGCCCCTGCGGGCGCGACACCATGATCAGCACCATGGCGGCGCCGAACAGCAGCAGCCGGAGCTCGGTGAAGTCGCGGAAAAGCTCGGGCAGCAGCACCAGCACCGCGGCCGCGAACACGATCCCGGTCTGGCTGCCCATGCCGCCGAGCACGACGATCGCCAGGATGATCGCCGACTCCATGAAGGTGAAGGACGCCGGGCTGATGAAGCCCTGGCGCGCGGCGAAGAACGCGCCGGCGAACCCGGCGAGGGTCGCGCCGACGGCGAACGCCGACAGCTTGATCGTCGTCGGGTTGAGGCCGAGCGACCGGCAGGCAATCTCGTCCTCGCGCAGCGCCTCCCAGGCGCGCCCGAGCGCCGTCACCCGGATGCGGGCGGCGAACATCATCGTGAACATCGCCATGCCGAAAATGATGAAGTACAGGAACGTCAGCCGCGACACGCCGGAGAACTGCATGCCGAAGAAGCCGGGCGTCGGGATCCGGGCGATGCCGTTCGAGCCGTTTGTCAGGCTGTGCCAGTTGATGAGCACGATGCGCACCATCTCGCCGAATCCCAGGGTGACAATGGCGAGATAGTCGCCACGCAGCCTGAGGACCGGGAAACCCAGCGCGATGCCGGCGAGCGCCGCGAACAGCCCAGCAAGCGGCAGGCACACCCAGAACGACAACCCGAATTGCGTGGCCAGGATGCCGTAGGTGTAGGCGCCGACGGCGTAGAACGCGACGTAACCGAGGTCGAGGAGTCCGGCGAGCCCGACCACCACGTTGAGGCCGGCGCCGAGCATGACGTAGATCAGCACCAGCGTCGCCAGGTCGAGGACGCGCCGCGTGCCGAACGGCAGCATCGGCAACGCCACCATGAACACAATCGAGCCCACGATCAGCCACGTCCGGTAAGGGCTGAACGCGCTCCGGACTGCCTCCATTCCGCTGGCCGCCGGTGCCGCGATCCAGCGCGCGACGCCGAAATCGCGCGCCATCGCCAGCGCAAGCCGGCCGAGCGCCACGGCGATCACGGCGACGATCACCCACTGCGGCCGGAACGTGAGCGAGCCGACGCCGTCGGGGAGACGGAACCCGGCCAGAGGCAGCGCCAGCACGAAGGCGACGGCGGCGGCCAATGCCGCTTCCTTGATCCACAGCAGCGGCCGCACCGCTATGGCGTCCATCTCACACCTTCTCCACTTCCGGTCGCCCGAGCAGGCCGGTCGGCCGGAAGATGAGGATGATGATCAACAGCGCGAACGCCGCGACGTCCTTGTAGGCGGCCGGCAGGTACGCCGCCCACAGCGATTCCGTCAGTCCGATGATGAGTCCGCCCAGCATCGCGCCCGGCAGCGAGCCGATACCGCCCAGCACCGCCGCGGTGAACGCCTTGATGCCGGCGAGGAAGCCGATGAAGAAGTCGACGACGCCGTAATACAGCACCACCATGACGCCCGCGACCGCCGCCAGCGCCGCGCCGATGACGAACGTCAGCGAGATCGCGCGGTCGGTGTTGACGCCCAAAAGCTCCGCCATCAGCCGGTCCTGCTCGCACGCGCGCTGGGCGCGGCCGAGCGCCGTGCGCCCGATCAAAAGCGCGAACGCCGCCATGAGCGCGAGGGTCGCGACGACGATGACGATCTGCAGCGTCGAGAGCGTCACGGTGAAGCCGTTCTCCTCGTAGATCCTGAAACCGCCGGTGATCACCGGTGGCAGGGTCTTCACGCGGGCTCCTTGCAGGACCTGAACCAGGTTCTGGAGAAAGATCGACATGCCGATCGCCGAGATCAGCGGCGCCAGCCGGAACGAGCGGCGCAGCGGCCGGTAGGCCACGCGCTCAACCGTCCAGCCGTAGGCGCTGGTGAAGATCATCGAGACGACCAGAACGACGACGAGGGAGAGCGCGACCGATGCGACGCCGAGCTGGGCCAGCAGCCCGAAGGCGATCAGCGCGATGAAGGCACCGATCATGTAGATCTCGCCGTGGGCGAAATTGATCATGCCGACGATGCCGTAGACCATCGTGTAGCCGATGGCGATTAGTCCGTAGATGGCCCCCAGGGTGATGCCGTTGATGAGCTGCTGAAGGAAATAGGCCATCGGGAACGATCAGGACGCGGAACGGCGGGCCAATACGTACCGGAGCTTCCGCAGGACGGCGTCGGTCATCTGCGCCTCGGTGGCGCTCGATGGTGCAACGATCGACACCTCCGTCAGGGTGACGGCGTCGACGGCGCTCACCTTCACGGTGTTTACGATCGCCTGGAACTCGATGATCGCTTCCCCCTGCCCTGCGCGTCCGTCGCCGGTATGTGCCATTTCGGGCGCTCCTCCGGTGTGGTGCACTTCCTTACCACATTCAATAAAAAGAGAAACGGCCGCCCTAACGGCGACCGTGGGCCCGCGAAAAGAGAACGGCCGCCCGGGGGCGGCCGTTCCAATGACGTGCGAGGCGTACGTGGTCAGGCGGCGCTGGCGGCCTTGGCCGGGACCACGCCGCGCGAGGCGAGCGTCACCAGCTTGGTCCAGAACTGCTCGAGGGCTTCGAGCGACTCGATGGTGTCCCGGAGGTCGCCGTCGCCGATGCCGGCGTCACCGAGCATGTGGATCTGCTGGTCGAAAATCTGGCTCATCTCGGCGTAGAGCTTGAGGCCCTTCTCGGTGAGGCTGAGGCGGATCGAGCGTCGATCATGGATCGAGCGCTGATGCGCGAGGTAGCCGGTCTCGACCATCTTCTTGACGTTGTAGGAGACGTTCGAGCCGAGGTAGTAGCCGCGGGCCGTGAGTTCGCCGACGGTGAGCTCGTCCTTGCCGATGTTGAAGAGGATGAGGGCCTGGACGTTGTTGATGTCCTCGATCCCCAACCGGTCGAGTTCAGCCTTGATCACGTCGAGGAAACGACGGTGCAGGCGTTCGATCAGGAAGACGGTGGTGTGATAGGACTGGGTCACGACTCTGATCCTTTGTTCCGGCGATATCTCCGAAGCAGGGTTAGTTTTTTCCAAAATCCCTTAAAATTGCGTTACCGCCGGCTACGAGCTTCATAAGCTTGGAAAAAGGGCGCTCATCCGGTTCCGCAACGATTGTCTCTGCGCGGCCCAACACTTAATATGCCCGCCCATGTCGATCCGCTCGCTCCTGTTCGGAGGCGCCCGCGTCTCGTCGGCCCTGCCGGGCTCCGGGCCGATGCTCGGCGCCTATCCGACGACGCGGCTGCGCCGCAATCGGCGCCATGACTGGTCGCGGCGCCTCGTCCGCGAAACCTCCCTCTCCGTCGACGATCTGATCTGGCCCGTTTTTGTCCACGACGGCGACCAACCCGAGGCGCCGGTCTGCGCCATGCCGGGCGTCTGCCGGATGTCGATTGCGCGGCTTGTCGAAACGGCGCGCGAAGCCGCCGGACTCGGCATTCCCGCCGTCGCGCTGTTTCCCGTGGTCGATCCGGCCAAGAAGTCGCTCCACGCCGAGGAAGCCTACAATCCGGACAACCTGCTCGGCCGCGCCATTCGGGCGGTGAAGTCCGCGGTGCCCGACGTCGGCGTCATCTGCGACGTGGCGCTCGACCCCTACACCACCCATGGCCAGGACGGCATCGTCATCGACGGCGACGTCGCCAACGACGAAACCATCGAGGTGCTGGTGCGACAGGCTGTCGCCGAGGCCGAGGCCGGGGCCGACATCGTCGCGCCGTCCGACATGATGGATGGCCGCGTCGGCGCGATCCGTCAGGCGCTTGACGAGCGCGGCTTCACGCGTGTGTCGATCCTCGCCTACGCGGCGAAATACGCATCGTCGTTCTACGCGCCGTTCCGCGAGGCGGTTGGCTCGAGCACAGCCTTGGGCCAGGCCGACAAGCGCACCTATCAGATGGACCCGGCCAACGCGCGCGAGGCGCTGCGCGAAGTCGCGCACGACATCGCCGAGGGCGCCGACATGGTGATGGTGAAGCCGGGCTTGCCGTATCTCGACATCATCCGGGGCGTGAAGGAGTCGTTCGGAGTGCCGACCTTCGCCTACCAGGTCAGCGGCGAGTACGCGATGATCCGCGCCGCCGCCGAAAAAGGCTGGCTCGACGGCGACAAGGCGATGATGGAGAGCCTCATAGCGCTGCGCCGCGCCGGCGCCGACGCCATCCTCACCTACGCCGCGTTCGACATCGCGCGGCGGCTCAACCGCGGCTGATTCCGTTCGTGGCACGTAGACGCGCCCGCAGTCGCTCCCGCATCCTGCTCTTTGCGCTCGGCTGGATTCTGCTGCTGGCGGTGGTGGCGGTGGTCGGCGGATTCGTGTGGCTCCGGACGTCTCTGCCGACGGTCGACGGCACCCTTGCGGTCGCCGGACTGCGCCAACCGGTGGCCATCACCCGCGACCCCGACGGGATCCCGCACATCCGCGCCTCGTCCGAGGCCGACGCCTACTTCGCGCTCGGATTCGTCCATGCCCAGGACCGCCTGTGGCAGATGGAAGGAACGCGCCGCGTCGGCGAAGGACGGCTTGCCGAGATCGTCGGTCCGCTCGGCCTCACCTCCGACCGCTTCTCGCGCACGATGGGATTTGCCCGGCTTGCGAAGGCGAATCTCGCGACACTGTCGCCGGATGCGCACGCCGCCCTCGACGCCTATACCGCGGGCGTCAATGCCTGGATCGAGAGCCACCGCGGCGCGCTGCCGCCCGAGTTCGTCGCGCTGCGCTTCCAGCCCGAGCCGTGGCGCCCGGAAGATTCGCTGATCTGGGGAAAGCTGATGTCGACGCGGCTCTCCAACTGGGCCGTGCTCCTGCTGCGCCTCCGCCTCGCCGCGGAGCTCCCACCCGACGAGCTCGCGGACCTGTTCCCACCGTATCCGGCCGACGCGCCGGTCACGGTGGATGACGCGGTCCAGCAACATGCCGCCAACGATAACGACGTCACGCGGACGGCGCCGAGGCTGCACGCCGCGTTGCCGATACCCGGCGGCGAAGCGGATGTCCCGGCCGAGGCATCGAACGCCTTCGTGCTGGCGGGGTCGCGGACCAAGACGGGTCAGCCGCTGCTGGCCAACGACCCGCACCTCGCGTTCGATGCGCCCAATCTCTGGTACCTGGTGCGCATCGACGCGCCGGGACTGACGCTCGCCGGAGCAAGCGTCCCCGGAGTGCCGTTCCTGGTCATCGGCCACAACGGCCGGGTCGGCTGGGGCTTCACCACCACCGGGGCCGAGACCGATTCGCTCGTCGCCGAGCCGCTCGACAAGACGAAGTTCAAGACCCGCGACGAGATGATTTCCGTCGCCGGTCAGGAGCCGGTCAAAATGACCATCCGGCGCAGCGAGGTCGGTCCGGTAATCTCCGACGTCGTCCCGGTTCCGGGATTGCGCGCGGGCGAAGTGGCGGCGCTCAGCGCCCCCGTCCTTCGCGAGGACGACCGCACCTTCGATGCGTTCTTCCACCTCAACCGCGCGGAATCCGCGGAGGGGTTCCGGAATGCGCTGCGCGAATTCGATTCGCCGATGCAGAACGCGTTCTTCGCCGACGTCGACGGCCATATCGGAACTGTCGTCGCGGGCCGTATTCCGGAGCGCGCGCCAGGCACCCCGAGCGGACTCATCCGCAACACGTCGACTCCGTCGCAGCCGTCATACATTCCTTTCGATGACCTGCCGCAGGCGTTCGATCCGGCGCGCGGCGAGATCGTCAACGCCAACAACAAAGTGATCGGCGGGAATTACCACTACGAGATCGCGTCGTTCTGGCCCGGCGTCGAACGCGCGCGGCGTATCGAGGAGCGACTCGCCGCGGCGCCGACGTTCGACGCGCCGGCCCTGACCTCGATTCAGACCGATGCCGTTTCGCTCGGCGCCCGCGCGCTGATGCCGCGCCTCTTGCCGTTCATCGCCGACGCCGGACTCGAAGGCCCCGCTGCCGCGGCGCGCGATCTCCTCAACGGCTGGGACGGAACCATGCGCCGCGCCTCGCCGGAGCCGCTGATCTGGCACGCCTGGGTTGCCGCCTTGGCAAGGTCGCTGGCGGCGACGCGCGGACACGGCGACGAACCCTCGCTCGTGGCGACCATCGCGCGGCCCGATGCGCTGACCCGCATCCTCGACGCGCCGTCGCGTTGGTGTACCGCGCAGCCGAGCGACGAGCCGACCGATACCTGCCGTCCGCTGGTCGCCGGCGCATTCGCCACGGCGATGAGTGAACTCGCGCACAGGTTCGGCAACGACCCCGCACGTTGGCGCTGGGGCGACGCGCACCGCGCGGTATTCGCCAATCGCCTGTTCGCCAACATTCCGCTGCTCGATCGACTGACGACCATCGATGTCCCGACCGACGGCGATGACGGCACCGTGAACCGGGGCACGGTCGGCTTCGGCGCGCGCCACGGCTCGCTGTTCTATCACCCGCCGATGTACCCCGGGATTCACGGCCCGGGCCTGCGCATGGTCCTCGACTTCTCGGACCTCGACCGCTCGCTGTTCATGCAGGCCACCGGACAATCGGGAAACCCGCTGTCGTCGCACTACCGCGACCTGGCCAACCGCTGGGCCGCTGGCGAATACGTCACCCTGGGTCCGGTCGACTTCGAGCGGACGGACGTCCACACCCTGCGGCTCGTGCCGGCGCCCTAGGGCTCTAGGGGCGACCACCTAGCCTTAAACTGTGATTAACGGATGCCGCAGTACCCTTGCGGGGAGCCGCCGCGCCCGCGAGCGGCGCCGGCCGCACCCGGGATTCCGGACGCGTGGTCGGCAGGGTTTCGGGCGCACGGGTAATTTGGCTGCAGGTAGCAGACATGCTTTTCATCAGCGGCGCGATCATCGTCGTTCTTTCGGTGCTGGGCGGTTATCTCGCCAACGGCGGGCACATGTACGTGCTGTGGCAGCCGTTCGAGATCCTGATCATTGTCGGTGCCGCGGTCGGTTCGTTCGTCATCGCCAATCCGAAGTCGCTGCTGGGCAAGACCGGCAAGGCGATCGGCCAGATGATGAAGGGTCCGCGCCACAACAAGGACAACTACCTCGAGTTGCTCGGCCTGATGTACGCCGTGTTCAAGCTCGCCAAGTCGAAGGGCATGCTGACACTCGAGGCCCACGTCGAGAATCCCGACGAGAGCGATCTGTTCCGCAGCTTCCCGGTGTTCTTCGCTGACCATCACGCCCGCACGTTCTTCTGCGACTACCTGCGCATGATGGTGCTGGGCTCAGACAATCCGCACGAGATGGAATCCCTCATCGACGAGGAGATCGAGACCCATCATCACGAGCACACGCAGATCGCCGACGCGATCCAGACCATGGCCGACGCCATGCCGGCGCTGGGCATCGTCGCCGCGGTCCTCGGCGTCATTCACACCATGGGCTCGATCACCGAGCCCCCCGAGGTTCTCGGCAAGCTGATCGGCGGCGCGCTGGTCGGCACCTTCATGGGCGTGCTGCTGTCATACGGCTTCATCGGCCCGATCGCCGGCTCATTGCGCAATCTCTACAACGCCGAGACCAAGTACCTGACATGCATCAAGGTCGGCCTCCTCGCCTACCTCAACGGTTATGCACCAGCGGTCTCGGTCGAGTTCGCGCGCAAGACGCTGTTCTCGAACGTGCGCCCCACCTTCTACGAAGTCGAGGAACGCGTGCAGGCGCTGCCCTCGTTCACCGCGTAGAGCCCGGAGCGCGTCATGGCCGCCGGCGACCCGATCATCATCATCAAGAAGATCAAGAAGGGCGCGCACGGCGCAAGCCACGGCGGCGCCTGGAAGGTGGCCTACGCCGACTTCGTCACCGCGATGATGGCGTTCTTCCTGCTCCTGTGGCTGCTCAATGCCACGACGCAGGAGCAGCGCAAGGGCATCTCCGACTACTTCGCGCCGGCCAGCGTGTCGCGCAGCACCTCCGGCGCCGGCGCGGTGCTCGGCGGCACAACCATCACCAAGGACGGCGCGCTGAACAACCGCGGGCAGCCGGTGCAGATCCCGCTGCCGAAATCCGAGGATGTCGTCCCGCCCTCGGACGACGATGCCGACGTGTTCCACCGCATGCCGGAGGTCGACGGCCCCAATGACCAGGCTCCGGAGCAGGCCGCCGAGACCGGCGCCGGCAACCAGCCCGGCAAGGACCGCGACAAGAACCCGGCCCCCAAGCCCGCGCCGACCGAGAAGCAGATCGACAAGGCGCTTCAGGAGCGTGAGGAGAAGCGGTTCACGGAGGCCGAGCAAGAGTTGCGCCAGGCGATCCAGTCCTCGCCGGAGCTGCAGAAGCTCGCCGAGAACCTGATCATCGACCACACGCCCGAAGGGCTGCGAATCCAGATCGTCGATCAGGACCAGCTCTCGATGTTCGCTCTCGGCTCAGCGGTGCCGACCGCGCAGACGCGGCAGCTCCTCGCCGAGGTCGTGCGCGTCGTCAACAAGCTGCCCAACCGCGTCGCGATTTCCGGCCACACCGATTCCACGCCCTATTCGGCGAGTTCCAGCTACACCAATTGGGAGTTGTCCACCGATCGCGCGCAGGCGAGCCGGCGTGTCATGATCGAAAGCGGGCTCCCGGTCGACCGGGTGCAGCGCGTCATGGGCAAGGCGGATCGCGAACCGCTGGTCGCCGACGACCCGGCGTCGCCTCGCAATCGCCGCATCAGCATCGTGCTGCTGAAGGAATCGGTCTCCGCCGCGGAGCCGACGGAGTGACGCCCTTGCCAAAGCGTCGCCCTTTGTAAGCTGCGCGAACGGCGCTACACTCCTCCCCATGACATGGGATGTGCCGACGCTGCCGGGCCTGAGGTTCGTACGCGAACGTCCCTGCCCTTACCTGCCCGGCCGCACCGAACGCACGCTCGCCGCGCCTCTGCCGCCGCTGCGCGCGATGGAAGTCCTCGACACCGCCTGCCGCGCCGGCTTCCGCCGCAGTCAGAACTACGTCTATCGTCCCGCCTGTCGCGGCTGCGGCGCCTGCGTGCCGATCCGCGTGCTGGTCGGCGAATTCAGCTGGAGCAAGAACCGTCGCCGCGTTGTGGCGGCGAACGCCGACCTCACGGGCGCGGTCGTCGAGCCTCGCGCGACCCCCGAAGGCTACGACCTCTTCCACCGCTATCAGGTCAGCCGCCACGGCACCGAGGGCATGGGGGCCATGAGCTTCGCCGACTACCGCGCGATGCTCGAGGATAGTCCTGCGCCGGCGTCGCTGATCGAGTATCGCGACGCGACCGGCCGGCTGACGGCGGCGCTGCTGGCCGACCAGGTGTCCGACGGGTGGTCGGCGGTCTATTCGTTCTTCGAGCCCGAGGCCGCGAAGCGTGGCCTCGGGACCTTCATGATCCTCGACCTGGTCCGCCGCGCCGAGGCCGAGGGCCGCCCGTTCGTCTATCTCGGCTACTGGATCGGCAACAGCCCGAAGATGGCGTACAAGGCCCGGTTTACGCCGGCCGAGGCGCTCGGGCCCGATGGTTGGCAGCGCGTTGCGGAGCCGCCCGTCACTTCTATAATTCCCGGCAGCCGGACCGCCTTTTGATTTTGTGGCGCGGGCTGATCCTCCGGCTTACGGGAGTGCCATGAAACGGCGCGAATTCATCGCCGGCGCGGCGTCGGGAGTCATCGTCGCCGGAGCAGTCGGCGGCGTGATTGCCGAGCGAAGCGATCACCAGGAGGCGACGACGTCTTCGTCCAACGCACCCGCGATCGTCGGCGGTCGCTACGAGTGGCGCATGGTGACGACCTGGCCGGACAAATTTCCAGGCCTCGGCACCGGCGCCGAATGGCTCGCGAAACGCATCGCCGACATGTCGGGCGGGCGCCTCACCGTCACCGTCATCTCGCAGGAACATGTCGGGCGTCCGTTCGGCGCCTTCGATGCCGTCCAGAGCGGCGAGGCCGAGATGGGCCACTGCGCCGCGTATTACTGGCAGCGCCATTCGCGCGCGTGCGCGCTGTTCTCCGCCGTGCCGTTCGGATTCACGGCGAACGAGCTGTCGGCGTGGATCCGCGAAGGCGGCGGCCAGCAACTGTACGACGAGCTCTACGCGGGCTTCGGCCTGAAGCCCTTCCTCGCCGGCAACACCGGCGCGCAGATGGGCGGCTGGTTCGTGAAGCCGCTGACCTCGGCCGTCGATCTCAACGGACTCAAGATGCGCGTGCCGGGATTGGGTGGAGAGATCTATCGCCGCGTCGGCGCGCGCGCCATCAATCTGCCGGGCTCCGACATCCTCGCCGCGCTGCAGGGCGGCACGCTCGACGCCGCCGAGTGGGTCGGCCCGTGGAACGACCTCGTATTCGGATTCCACGAGGTCGCCAAGCACTACTACTGGCCCGGCTTCCATGAGCCCGGCACCGGGATCGAGGTGATCGTCAACAAGGCCAGCTACGATGCGTTACCGTCCGATCTCCAGGCGATCATCGCCAATGCCTGTCAGGCGGAGACCGATGCGATGCTCGCCGAGTTCAACATGCAGAACGGTGCGGCGCTGAAAACGCTGATCGAGGAGCATGGCGTCGAGCTTCACCGTTTTCCCGACGACGTCCTCGCCGCGTTCGTCAAGGCGGCGCAGGACGTGCTCGCCGAATACGAGAGCGGCGACGCTGTCACACGACGGATATACGCGTCATTTAAAAGCTTCCGGGACGGCGTTCTGCCGTGGTCGAAAATCGCCGACCAGGGCTACATGACCGTGCGCGCCAAGGCTCTCGGACTCGAATAAGGGACAACAGATGCGGATTTCCGTTCTGCGCGGCGCAGTGATGCGCCACCTTGCCTTCATTGTGGCCGTGATGCTCGGCGTCTCCACCACGGCGGCGTTCGCCCAGCAGCAGCGCGCGGTGACGCCGCGCGGGCCGTTACCGGACTCCGAGCAGCAGACCATCGCGCTGTTCCAGAAAACGGCCGCTTCGGTCGCCTACATCTTCACGCTGACGGCGAACGAGGACATGTTCGGGCGGCGTCAGATCGGCGCCGGCGCCGGATCCGGGTTCGTGTGGGACGGTGCGGGTCACATCGTCACCAACTACCACGTGGTCGAAGGCGCCGACCGCGTCGCCGTGGTCCTCGACGTCGGCGATCCGATCCCCGCGAAGGTGATAGGCACCGCGCCCAACTACGACATCGCCGTGCTCGAGCTCAGCGAGCGCAAGGGCAACCTGTCGCCGATTCCGCTCGGCACCTCGCACGACCTCAAGGTCGGCCAGTTCGCGTTCGCCATCGGCAATCCCTATGCACTGGCGCGCACCATGACCACCGGCATCATCTCCGCCGTCGGCCGGCACCTGCCGACCGACACCGGCCGCGAGATCGCCGACGTGATCCAGACCGATGCCGCGGTCAATCCCGGCAACTCGGGCGGTCCGCTGCTCGACTCCGCCGGGCGGCTGATTGGCATGACGACGGCGATCGTGTCGGGCTCCGGCGCCTCGGCCGGCATCGGGTTTGCGATTCCCGCCGACACCGTCAACCGTGTCGTGCCCCAGCTCATCGCCACCGGTCACGTGCCGACCGCCGGCATCGGCGTGCTGGTGCTGCCCGAGGAGGTCGCCGCGCGACTGAGCGTGAAAGGCGTCGCGGTCGCCAAAACCGCGCCCAACTCGCCGGCGGCGCGCGCCGGCCTCGCCGGCATAGACCCCGTGCGCGGGCGCCTCGGCGACGTCATCACCGAGGTCAACGGCAATAAGGTCGCGAGTCTCGCCCAGCTCGCGGCGCAGCTCGATCAGATCGGCGTCGGCAAGAAAGCCGACCTCACTGTCATGCGCGACGGCCGCAGCCGCAAGGTGTCGGTCGACATCGCCGACATCGAGGCCAACGCGCCGGTCAGCCGCTGAGGCCGACCGACGCCCCGTCCTAGCCGAACGACTTCTGGCGCGCGAGGCCCTGGGGCGGCAGACGGCCCGCCTGGGCGCGCTTGCCGATCCAGTCGCGGAGATCTGTCTCGACCTTCTCCTTGTCGCCCTGACGCCAGCTCAGGCCCTGCTTCTTGGTGAAGACCTTCACGTCGGCGAGCCCGCCGTCGCCGTACTTCTGCAGGATGACGCCGCGACCGCGCGCCATCTCCGGCACCTCGTCGATGCCGAACACGAGAAGCTTGCGGTTCTCGCCGATGACCGCGACCGAATCGCCTTCGGCCGGCACCGCGACCCTGGCGGTGACGCCATCCTTAACGTTGAGCGCCTGCTTGCCGCCGCGGGTCTGCGCCAGCACCTCGTCCTCGTTGACGATGAAGCCGCGGCCGTCCGACGAAGCAACCAGCAGCTTGCGGCCGGCCTTGTGCACGAACAACCCGACGATGTCGTCGTCGTTGCCGAGGTCGACCATCAGGCGCACCGGCTCGCCGTGGCCGCGGCCCGCCGGCAGGCGATCGCCGGCCAGCGTGTAGAAGCGGCCGTTCGAGCCGAACATGACGAGCTTGTCGGTGGTCGAGGCGTGGAGCGTGAAGCGCGGACCGTCGCCTTCCTTGTACTTGATGTCGGCGTCGGGCCCGAGGTGCCCCTTGAAGGAGCGTATCCAGCCCTTCTCGGAGCACACCACGGTGATGTCCTCCTTCTCAATGCCGGCATCCTCGGGAATCTCGATCGCCTCCGGCGCGTCGCCGATCTCGGTGCGGCGCTTGCCGAGCGGGGTTTTCGGCCCGAACTTGGTTTTGATCTCGGCGATCTCGTCGCCGATCTTCTTCCAGCGGCCGTCCTCGTCCTTGAGCAGCGCATTGAGGCCGCGACGCTCGGTGGTCAGCGCGGCGTGCTCGCGGCGGATCTCCATCTCGTCGAGCTTGCGCAAGCTGCGCAGCCGCATGTTGAGGATCGCCTCGGCCTGCTCCTCGCTGATCTTCAGCGCCTTCACCATCTTCGGCTTGGGCTCGTCCTCGTTGCGGATGATCTTGATGACGAGGTCGAGATTGAGATAGGCCGCGAGGTACGCGTCGAGCACCAGCAGCCGCTCGGCGATGCGCTCGAGGCGATGCCGCGTGCGACGAACCAGGACTTCGTGGCGGTGGTCGAGGAACGCCTGCAGGACGTCGCGCAGGTTCATCACCCGCGGCGTGACGCCCTTGTCGAGCACGTTCATGTTGAGCGGCACCCGCACCTCGAGATCGGTGGCGCGGAAGAGGCTCTCCATCAGCATCTCGGGCGGAACGGTGCCGGTCTTCGGCTCGAGCACGAGGCGCACGACGTCGGACGATTCGTCGCGGATGTCGCCGAGCAACGGCAGCTTGCGCTCCTCCAGGAGCGCCGCCATGCGCTCGATCAGGCGCGCCTTCGGCACCTGATACGGCACCTCGGTGACGATGATCTGGTACTGGTTGCGCGGCAGATTCTCGACCGTGTAGCGGGCGCGCAGCCGGAACGAGCCGCGCCCCTCCTCGTAGGCCTGAAGGATCGATTCGGCCGGCTCGACCAGCACGCCGCCGGTCGGGAAGTCCGGACCCTTGATGAATGAGACGAGCTTGGCGGTGGTCGCCTTCGGCGTCTTGATCAGGTGCTGCAGCGCGTCGCAGATTTCGGCGACATTGTGCGGCGGGATTGAGGTCGCCATGCCGACCGCAATTCCATTCGCGCCGTTGGCAAGCAGGTTCGGGAACGCCGCCGGGAAGACGATCGGCTCCTTGTCCTCGCCGTCGTAGGTCTGGCGGAAGTCGATGGCGTTCTCGTCGAGCCCTTCCATCAGGGCGTCGGCGACCGCCGTGAGGCGCGCCTCGGTGTATCGCATCGCCGCGGCGTTATCGCCGTCGACGTTGCCGAAGTTGCCCTGGCCGTCGACCAGCGGGTAGCGGACGGCGAAGTCCTGGGCCAGGCGCACCATCGCGTCGTAGATCGCGGCGTCGCCGTGGGGGTGATACTTGCCCATGACGTCGCCGACGATGCGGGCGCACTTCTTGAAGCCCGACGCCGGGTCGAGGCCGAGCTGACGCATCGCGTAGAGCAGCCGGCGGTGCACCGGCTTGAGGCCGTCGCGCGCGTCCGGCAGCGACCGCGACATGATCGTCGACAGCGCGTAGGCGAGATAACGGTCGCCGAGCGTCTTGGCGAGACCGACTTCGTTGACGCGGAGGGGCTGGGCGGCGGGAATGGGCTTCTTGGTCATCGTGAACCACTCTCAATACGAACGTGCGTAGTCATAGCAGGTTAGGCCAGCGCTTCAATCAGCCGCGTGCG
>DATJIG010000068.1:0-3250 GCA_035493495.1 Alphaproteobacteria bacterium | reverse complement strand
TACGCTGCTCGAGCGAAGGAACGGGTCGCGGTCCCACCGGGAAGCGTCCTGCCTGCTCAATCCGCCGAATGATCGGTCCACGTTGTCGGGGTGATCACCCGGTTTCATCGCGCGGGGTCTAGTGGCCTGCAGGTGCCGGCGACGCCGTTGTCGCGCGATGCGCGCACCATGCACATGCGCAAAATTCCGCACAAGGGGGCTGTGGAAAGTCGGGAATCGCCGAAGCGGTTCAATGCTCGTTTTCGTCACCCCCGCGAAGGCGGGGGTCCAGAGCCGACACTCGGAGTCCAACGGCCCCTGGATGCCCGCTCCCCGCCTGCGCGGGGACAGGCTTCGCGGGCATGACGACAAGAGCAAAAACTCGTGGATCCTCTTTGTTGACGGCCGCGCAGCGCGCGGCCTAAGGCGGCCTTCGCCAACCATGACGAAAACAACAGAACGTGGATGCTCGCCCCCAAGGACCGCGCCCCTCATTTTAAAAACGGGCGGGGTGCGACCCGCCCGTAGACGCGGTCCGTTTGAAAAGAGGGGCGGCGAGCATGACGAACAACAGAAACAACCTTGGATGCGACGGAAAAAAACAAATGCCCTCTCCCCAAAATGCGGAGAGAGGGCAGGGTGAGCAACGTTTGCGACCGCGGTTACTGCGCCGCCAGGCGGTCCTTGATCTTGTCGACGCCGGCGTTGGCGCAGCCTTCGTCGATGGTGCCGGCCGGCGCGCCGCCGACGCCGATGCCGCCGATGACCTCGTTGCCGCTGCGGAGCGGCACGCCGCCGGCGAGCGGCAGCAGATCGGGAAGCGTGAACAGCGGCGCATTGCCCGGATTGTTGGCGAGCCCTTCGGCGATCTGGTTGGTCGAGGCGCGGAACGAGAACGCGGTGTAGGCCTTGCGCTGGGCCGAATCCATCGTGTGCGGACGCGCATCGTCGCCGCGCAGCAGCACCCGCGTGCGGCCGGTGCGGTCGACGACCGCGACGCTGACCTTGTGGTTCTGCGCGACACAGTGGGCGAGCGCCGCCTGCGCCGCCTCGACGGCGAGATCGGTCGGGATGTTGCGCTCGGAAATCGTTTGCGCGTGGGCGCACGAGACGAGAAGAGCGGCGCCGACGGCGCTCGCGACGAACAGACGCATGTGGAACCTCCGGTTGTGACCCCTCTTGGGATTTAGCTGGGGCTTTGGCGGGAGTATGCCAGAAGGCGGGCAGCCGTCAGCCTCGGGCGCGGCGGTTACCCGCCCGAACCCGTAGACATTTCATGGCCATCTATTCCGCGGCGCGCGTGCTCGGGATCTGGGTCGGGGGCGACTGGGCGATCCAGTCGCGGAAGTCGGCGAGTGCTCGTGCCGCCAGCGCTATCTTGCGTTCGGCGCCCCTGAGCGGCTTCTTGCCGTCCTCGACCGGCAGCGGCGGGACGAGTCCGAAGTTCGCATTCATCGGCTGGAACGCGTGGGGCAGGAACATCGTCGGATCGCCGACGTGGCCGCCGGTGATGTGGGCAATGAGCGCGCCCATCGCCGTGGTCTCGGGCGGCGGCGCGAGACGTTCGCCGCGGGCTTCAGCCGCGGCGAACAGTCCGGCCAGCAGGCCGGTAGCGGCCGACTCGACGTAACCCTCGACGCCGGTGATCTGGCCCGCGAACCGCAGCCATGGCGCCTTGGCGAGTCGAAGCTCCTTGTCGAGGAGCTTCGGCGAGTTGAGGAAGGTGTTGCGGTGAATGCCGCCCAATCGCGCGAACTCGGCGTTCTCGAGGCCGGGGATGGTACGGAAGATGCGGACCTGCTCGCCGTGCTTCATCTTGGTCTGGAAGCCGACCATGTTGAACAGCGTGCCGAGCGCGTTGTCCTGCCGGAGCTGCACGACCGCGAACGGACGGCGGCCGGTGCGCGGATCGGCGAGGCCGACGGGCTTCATCGGCCCGAACGCCAGCGTGCGCGGCCCGCGCTCGGCCATCACCTCGATCGGCAAGCAGCCGTCGAAGTACGGCGTGTCCTTCTCCCAGTCCTTGAACTCGGTCTTCTCCGACGCGACCAGCGCCTTCACGAACGTGTAGTACTGCTCCATGTCCATCGGGCAGTTGACGTAGGCCGCGTCATCGCCGCCGGGACCCGCCTTGCCGTAGCGCGACTGGAACCAGGCGACGTCGAAGTCGATCGACTCGCGGTGGACGACTGGCGCGATCGCGTCGAAAAACGCGAGCTGCGATTCGCCGGTGAGCGTGCCGATCGATTCGGTGAGCGCGGGTGAGGTGAGGGGGCCGGTGGCGACGATTGTGCGCCCGAGGCCAGGATCGAGCGCCGTCAGCTCCTCCCGCACCAGCGTGACGTTGGAGAGCGACAGCAGACGCTCCTGCACCGCCTGCGAGAAGCCGTCGCGGTCGACGGCGAGCGCCGCGCCGGCCGGCACCTGATGGGCGTCGGCGGCGGCGAGGATCAGCGAGCCCGCGAGGCGGAGCTCCGCGTGCAGCACGCCGACGGCATTGGTCTCGGCGTCGTCGGAGCGAAACGAATTTGAGCACACGAGTTCGGCGAGGCCGTCGGTCTTGTGGGCCGCGGTGCCGCGCACGGGCCGCATCTCATGCAGCACGACGGGGAGCCCCGCGCGCGCGATCTGCCACGCCGCCTCGGAGCCCGCCAGTCCGCCGCCGATGATGTGAATTGCCTCTGTCATACCACTGTCCAGTTACGTATTGCTGGTGTTGGGCCGTTATCGGTTGCGATTATAGACTGCGGGCGAGGGGCGGGGGAGACATGGACACACGGGCGTTGGCAGTCGAGGACTCGAGCACGAATCTCCCGGTATTCGCGACGGTGCGCGAGGCTTACGCGTCGCTCGGACGGCAGTGGCGCACGCTGGTAGTGATCGGCGCGCCCCTGATCCTGTTTGAGGCTGCCGCCCACGAGATTGTCGTCCCGTTCGGCCACAGCGCCATCGACAGCCCGTCGAAGGCGTTCGCCTGGGTCCTGGTCGACGCGATCTCGACCTATTTCGACGTCGTGCTGACGGTGACGTGGCTTCGGGCAGTGGTGCTCCAGCCGCCGCGGCCGGAAGTCCTGTTCGGTGCGTTCGAGCGGCTATGGCGGTTCTTCAAATACGGCCTGCTGTACGCCATCGTCGTCTGGGGGCCCGCCCTCGTCGCCGCCATGAGTCTGCGTTCGAATCCCGACGAGCGATCGATGCGCGCCGTCGACTCGATATTCGCGCATCCATGGTTTGCGCTTGGAGCGACGGTCGCGGTTTTCTGCACCGGCAC
>DATJIG010000067.1:0-2384 GCA_035493495.1 Alphaproteobacteria bacterium | reverse complement strand
CTCGGTCGAGAAGGGCGGCAACCAGATCGAGTACGAGAACCAGGACGCGCGCATCCACGAGATCTATCTCAAGGAGCTCGCGAAGAACGGCGTCCAGTCGAAGATGGGCAAGTCCATCGACGAGTCGAAGTACCACAACCTGATCAAGCAGACCGCCTAGGCCTCGCGATCAGTATCCGCCTACGGAATGGGCGCCGGTTCATCCGGCGCCCTTTTTGTTTGTGCGCGGTGGGCGTCACGACAAAGACAGAGCGCCTTCTCCCTCGTCATGGCCGTCAACAAAAGAGGGGCCACGAGTTTTTATTAGTTGAAAAGAAACTGGTGGATCCTCGGCCCCAAGGACCGCGGGAGCGGTCCGTTAAAAAAGAGGGGCGGCGAGGATGACGGAAAGCGAGCTGAAAACGCGTCGCGGAAATGCATCTCCCCGCCTTCGCTTCGCACCCGGCAAGCGATCGATCCTCACCGATCGAACCAGGTGTACTGGAACGTCGCCATGTAGGTCGTGAACTCGCTGCCGTTGATACGGGTCGCCACCGTGTCCGACCACGCGAGCCTCAGCGAGTAGCCCTCAGCGATCGGCAGTGTCAGCGTCAGACCGATGCGCGTCGCCTCCTGCCGGTCGTCGTTGCGGATGCCGTTCACCGTCGTCCGCCCGCCGGTGTAGTAGGTCGCATCGGCGGCGATCCACAATCCCGGCCGGAAGGTGTAGCCGACGTGCGCCTGGGTCGTGACGATCGGGTCCTGCTCGCGGTGGCTGCGACGGAAGTAGTGATCGTTATCGGTGAAGAACCACGAGCCGCCCGAGAGCTCGAGCTGCCACGGCCCGACCGGCTGGCTGAGGCCGAGCTCGGGTTTGAAGGACCATCGGTTCGATCCGATGTTCAGCAGGCGATTGTCGAAATACTGGCCGAACGGCGCGACCATCGTCAGGCTCGTGCCGAGCGACGTCGTCGGCGTTTGCCTGGCGAATTCCTCCGACGTGAGCGCGGGCCCGCCGATCAGGTTGGTCGCGAATCGGAAGGCCGGATCGCCGGGCCCGCTCCGCTGCGCGGTCGTCGCGCGACCCTGGACAGTGGCTTTGCCGCTTACCCACGCATAGGGCAATGCCATGCCGAAGCTTGCCTGATGCCCGAGAAGATCGAAGGTGCGTTGGTAATACGCCGCGAGGGCCTCGATCTCGACGTGGGTGTTCTTCACCGGCAGGGAGGCGTCGAGCGCCGCGCCTCCGCTCGCGTGAAGGAAGGTCAGTCCGGCGAAATTCACGTCGATCGGAGCCGGCGAGTAGGCGCGCGGCTCGAGCTGCTGCGCCCACGCCGCCACCCGAAGCCACATCACAGCGACGAGCGCGAGCCCGCAAACCACGATCAAGCGTCTGAACACACGCAGCAACATCAAAGGCTTTCCACTCGACCGACAAGCGTCCCGAACACGAGGGCGCGGCACTGGAAACTCTTCCGTGTAGCGGCTCCGGCCTAACGATTCCTTTCCGCCCGCTCACCGTTTTGTTATCAGCGCCATTCGCCTCCGCGCCCCGCCGTGCTTTACTGGCGCTACAACGAAACGACGGGGAGTGCCATGACCGCATCGGTGCGTCGCGTATCCCTCGTGTCCGCGGCGTTCAGCGGGGCGCTCGCCGCCCTCGCCTTCACCGGTGCCGCAGCAGCCCAGGACAATTTCTTCGCCGGCAAGCGCATCAGCCTGCTGGTCGGCTTCTCGGCGGGCGGCGGCTACGACGTCTACGCCCGCGCCGTCGCCCAGCACCTGCCCCGCCATCTCGGCAAGGACTCGAGCGTCGTGGTGCAGAACATGCCGGGCGCGGGCTCGCTCGTCGCCGCCAACACCGTCGCCAACACGGCGCCCAAGGACGGCACGACCATCGCGGTGCTGAGTCGCAGCGCGCCGCTCGATCCCCTGCTCGACGGCAAGGCGTCGAAGTTCGATCCGCGCCAGGTCGGCTGGGTCGGCAGTCTGGGCCGCGAGATCAACGTCACGATCGTCTGGCACACGGTGCCGGTAAAGACGCCCGAGGACCTGCGCACCCGCGGCATGATCTCGGGCGGCACCGGCTCGGGCGGCGACAGCGTCGTCAACGTCAACCTCCTCAACCAGCTCGCGGGTGCCAGGATCAAGCTGATCATGGGCTATCCCGGCGCCAACGAAGTGAACCTCGCGATGGAGCGCGGCGAGGTCGAGGGCCGCGGCAGCCCGTCGTGGTCGAGCCTCAAGGTCGCGGTGCCGCAGTGGATCCGGGACGGTAAGATCCGACCGATCTGGATCCTCGGCCTCAAGCGCGATCCCGAGCTCGCGGACGTGCCGCTCGTCATCGACCTCGTCACCGATCCCGAAGCGCGCCAGGTGATGGAGCTCTACTTCGCCCGCCAGGA
>DATJIG010000066.1:0-35275 GCA_035493495.1 Alphaproteobacteria bacterium | reverse complement strand
AAACGAAAAACTGTTTTCTTTTTCGCTCCAACCTCTAGACGAAAGGCCCTAGTCTGTCCATTGCGCGCACCTTCTCGCCGCGTGTGGAGTGACAGCGGACGACGTCATGCAGCGTAATTTCACCGACGACACACGGCGCGCGGCGCTCGGCGATCTCCGGCTGTTTCTCGAGACGGCGACGGAGCTCGGTGACGTCGAGGTGGTGCGCGGCGCCGATCCCAATGAGGAGATGGGCGCGCTCTATGAGCTCAGCCTGCAGCACGAAGTTCCGCCGGTACTGGTGTTCGAGGACATCAAGGGCTATCCGAAGGATCGTCGCGTCGTCGTCAACGTGCGCTCGGCCGGCATGTTCGTGGTCGGCGAGGGGATGGATCGCGTCCGCGCGTTCCGCGTCTCGCGCAGGAATGGCGCCGAGCCGATTCCACCGCGCGTCGTCAACGACGGCCCGGTGTTCGAGAACACACAGCGCGGCGATGCGGTCGACGTGCTGAGCTTCCCGGCGCCGAAGTGGCACGAAGCCGACGGCGGCCGATACATCGGCACCGAGTGCATGGTCATCGTCAAGGACCCCGACAGCGACTGGGTCAACGTCGGGACCTATCGCTGCCAGGTGCACGACAAGAAGACGATCAGCGTCTTCATGGAACCGGGCAAGCATGGCGACGCGATCCGTCGCAAGTACTGGGCCCAAGGCAAGCCGTGCCCGATGGCGATCTGCGTCGGCCAGGCGCCGGTGTTGGGCACGCTCGCGGCGACGACGCTGCCGGCCGGAGTCTCGGAATACGGAGCGGCGGGTGCGCGCATCGGCCGCGCCATCGACGTGGTGCAGGCGCCCGAGACCGGGCTGCCGATTCCGGCCGACGCCGAAATCGCCTTCGAAGGCGTGATGCATCCGCCCGAGGTCGAGGCGCGGCCCGAAGGACCGTTCGGCGAGTGGCCGGGCTACTACGCCTCGGGCACGCGGCCCGAGCCGGTGCTGAAGGTCGCGGCGGTCCATCACCGCAACAATCCGATCATGGTCGGCATGCCGCCGGCGAAGCCGACGCTGCCCGGCACCTATTATGGAACCGCGGGCACCTCGCTGATGCGCGCGGCGACCTTGTGGGACGACCTCGAAGCCGCGGGCGTGCCCGGAGTCACCGGCGTCTGGAAGCTGCCGGGCGGCGGCTCGCGCTTCATCGACGTGGTATCGATCAAACAGCTTCATCCCGGCCACGCCAAGATGGCGGGACTGGTGGCGGTCGGTTGCGGCTCGGCCGCGTTCCTCGGGCGTCTCACCATCATCGTCGACGACGACATCGACATCACCAATCCGGCCGAGGTGATGTGGGCGCTGGCGACACGCTGGGACCCCAAGACCCAGACCGACGTCATCGACGGCTGCTGGAGCGGCAACCTCGACCCGACGCTGCCGCCCGACAAGCGTATGGCCGGTGACACCACCAACAGCCGTATGATCATCTACGCGGTGCGGCCGTATCACTGGAAGGACGATTTCCCCAAGGTGAACACCGTGTCGAAGGAGTACGCCGAGGAGATCCGGCGCAAATGGAAAGGCAAGCTCGCGTTCCTCGACTAGAAGAGGCAACGAACGGGCGCCGCAGAAGAGGCAGGGAGAGACGATGAGTTCGCACTGGGCGACGCTGCGCGATTACGTCGAGGGGCTGGACAAGGCGGGCAAGCTGGTTCGCGTCACGACGCCGGTCAACAAGGACACCGAGCTGCACCCGCTGGTGCGGCTGCAGTTCCGGGGACTGCCTGAGAGCCAGCGCAAGGCGTTCCTGTTCGAGAACGTCGTCGACAGCAAGGGCCGCAAGTACGACATCCCGGTGCTGATCGGCGCCATGGCCGGCTCGGCCGACATCTACGCGCTCGGCATGTGCAGCCCGGTCGGCGAGATCTCGCAGAAGTGGCGCAAGGCGCTGGCCGAGCCGATCGCGCCGGTGACGGTGACCAAGGCCGCGTGCCAGGAGGTCGTCATCCAGGGCGCCGAGCTCGAGCAGGAAGGGAAGGGCTTGGGCCGCCTGCCGATCCCGATTTCGACCCCCGGCTTCGACAACGCGCCCTACACCACGGCCTCGCACTGGGTCAGCAAGGACCCCGACACCGGCGTCCACAACCTCGGCAACTACCGCGGCATGGTGAAGGCCGAGAACCGCATCGGCTCGCTGCCGGCGATGCTCGGTGTCGGCATGCGCAACCACCTCGACGCCTGGCGCAAGAAGAAGATCGAGCGGATGCCGGCCGCCATCGTCATCGGCGCGCCGCCGCACGTGACCTACACCGCGGTGACGCGCATCCCCAACGACATGTGCGAGTACGACGTGGCGGGCGCGCTCGCGGGCAAGCCGGTCGAGGTGGTGAAGTGTCTGACCCAGGACCTGATGGTCCCGGCCGACGCCGAGATCGTCGTCGAGGGCACGATCCCGACGACAATGCTCGAGATGGAGGGCGCGTTCGGCGAGTTCCCCGGATACATGGCGCAGCGCGATTACAGCTGGTTCATGGACGTCACCGCCATCACCATGCGGAAGAAGCCGATCTATCTGACGATCCTGAGCCAGCTCCCGCCGAGCGAGAGCAGCAAGATGCGCCACATCGGCCGCTCGGAGGCGGCGCGCAAGTTCCTCGTCGACGCCGGATTCGACAACGTCAGCGACGTCAAATACCTCGAATGCGGCGGCGCCAACGCGGTGGTCGCGGTCAAGATCAAGAAGCGCCAGCCCGACGACGCCAAGAAGGCGCTGCGGCTCCTGGGCGAGCGCTTCATCGGCAAGTTCATCGTCGCGGTCGACGAGGACATCGACATCCTCGACATGGAGAACGTGATGTGGGCGATCTCGTATCGCTCGCAGCCCTACCGCGACGTCGAGATCGTCGACGCGCCGCTGTTCGCGCTCGATCCGTCGAACGCGCCGCCGGGCACCGCGCGCGGTCTGGTCGACGGCAAGCCACCGCGCTGCACCGCGATCCTGATCGACGCGACCATGCCGTGGCCCTACCCGCCGCTGTCGCTGCCGAAGAAGGAGTTCATGGATCGCGCGGTGTCGCTGTGGCAGGAGCTGCAGTTGCCCGCGCTCAACCTGAAGAACCCGTGGTGGGGCTACTCGCTCGGCTACTGGACCGAGGAGGAGGAGCGCGAAGCCGAGCTCGCCGTCCAGGGCCGCCACTACGAGACCGGCGAGAAGCAGAAGGCGAACCGCCGCGCCTTTCCGTTCGGCGAGACCGAGGGACCGCTGAAGCGCGACTAGCGCGCTTCAGCCATCGGCCGTCCTCAGTTGCGGCCGTGGAGGCCCTGGCTGGCCAGCAGGTCGTTCATGTAGGTGAGCGCCGCGTCGGGAGTCTCGGCGAGCGCCGTGACGAGCTGCTCGACATCCGCGTGCCCTTGCAGCGTCAGGTCCTCGCTGATGCGCTTGGCGACGGCTTCGAACTCGGGGTCCTTGGCGGTCGCCGCGAGCGCCTTGCGGTATTCGTCGACGATCGGCTGCGGTGTGCCCTTGAGCACCGCGACCCACTTGTCGATGGCGTTGATGTTGAACCAGTAGTCGAACGCCTTCTGGGCGATCGGGTCGGTAATCTTGCCGGCGAATACCTCGGAGAACAGCGGCACGTCGGGGAACTCGGGGCGCGGCACGCGCTTGCCGTTCTCGAACGCGCCCGACTGGTAGATCACCTTGAACGCCTTGCCGCCCTCGAACTTGTCGAGCTGGAACATGTTGGCGGTCGAGGTCATCTCGATCTCGCCGCGCTCGAGCGCGATGGCGAGGTCGTTGGTGCCGCGGTAGCCGACCACCCACTTCGCGTTCCAGCCGAGGAAGCCGATGCCCCACGCGGTGATCTGCATGCCGGAGCGCGGCACGCCGCCGATCGAGCCCATGACGACGGGCGGCTGCGACTTGTCGAGCAGGCGCTTCTCGGCCTCGGTGCGGATCACCAGCATGGTGCCACCGCGTCCGGCGCCGCCGATGTAGGTAAAGTCCTTGGGATCGTACTTGGCCTGCGGCGTGCGGTAGTTGAGCGGGTCGACGTTGCTGCTGGAGCCGACGATCAGCGTGAGCCCGTCGGGCTTGGTCTGGGCGACGGCGAAGTTGAGCGCCGCCGTGCCGCTCGCGCCCGGCATGTTGCGTACGACCATCTGCGGGTTGCCCGGCAGATGGTTGGTGAAGAACGGCGCCAGCAGTCGCCCCGTCGCGTCGGTGCCGCCGCCGGCGGCGGAGCCGATCAGCACCGTCACGGCCTTGTCCTTGAAGTAAGGCTCGTCGGCAAGCACCGGCGTGGCGGCGACGGCAATCAAAGAGATGGCACAGGCGGTAATGCGACGAATCATGACGCTCCTCACTGTCTCGAATGTTATCTGCGGCTTATTCCTGCTCGACGTGGAGTCCCTGGCTGCGCAACACGTCGGCCATGTAGTTGAGCGCCGGTGTCGGCGTGTCGCCGAGCGCCTTCACCAGATATTCGGTGTCCTTGTAGGAGAGGAGGGTGAAGTCCTCGCTGATTTTTTTGCCCGTGTCGCCGAACTCGAGATCCTTGTGGATGTCCTCGAACGCCTTGCGGTAGGCGTCGACGATCGGTTGCGGCGTCTCGTGGACGACCGCCACCCACTTGTCCATCGCGTTCGAGTTGAACCAGTAATCGAACGCCTTCCGGGCGGTGGGATCGCTGATCTTGCCCTTCATGTAGTCGGAGAAGATCGGCGCGTCGGCGAACTCGGGCCGCGCGACGAGTTGGCCGCTCTCGAAGGTGCCCGACTGGAACAGCACCCTCACGGTCTTGCCTTCGACGAACTGGCGTATCTGGAACATGTTGCCGGTCGAGGTCATCTCGATCTCGCCGCGGTCGAGCGCGATGGCGAGGTCGTTGGTGCCGCGGTAGCCGACCACCCAGCGCGCGTTCCAGCCGAGGAACTTGATGCCCCACGCGGTGAGCTGCATGCCCGAGCGCGGCACGCCGCCGACCGAGCCCATGACCACCGGCTCCCTGGTTTTGTCGTGGAGCCGGGCCTCGGCGTCGCGGCGGATCAGCATCATCGTGCCGCCGCGCCCGACGCCGCCGATGAACCGGAACGTCACCGGGTCGAACTGCGCCTGTGGCTTGCGATAGTTGAGGGGATCGACGTTGGTGCTCGAACCCACCATCAGCGTCAGCCCGTCGGGCTTGGTCACCTTGGTCACGTAGTTCAGCGCCGTGACGCCGTCGGCACCCGGCATGTTGCGGACGACGATCTGCGGCTGGCCGGGCAGGTGCTTCGCCAGGAACGGCTGCAGTACGCGGCCGGTCGCGTCTGTGCCGCCGCCGGGCGCCGAGCCGATGATCATGGTGATGGTCTTGTCCTTGAACGTGACGTCGTCGGCGAAGGCGGGGAGACATGCCGTCGCGGTCAGGGCTGTGACCAACAAGACCCGCTGGGCTCGGCGACGCCATGCCCCACGCGCAATATGATTCATGGTCTCGCCCCCCGGAGACGCCGTGCGCGGTCGGCGCCGGCGGAAGTCCCTGTCCGCGGCTCGGGTTGCGCCCGAAGCCTTTTCCCGAAAAGTAAAAGGCGTTTCGCTTTTTGTCGATTCCTGTATTGTGATTACGTGATTCGCACCGTCGGATAACGACCGGTAGCGTGCCCCTGACACATAAAAAATGGGGCAGGAGGGGAGAGCAGGGGCGTCCTCAATGACGGAGCCGTCCAACGATCGGCGCGCCGCGACCATCGGCGACCTGCGCGAGTTCATTCGCGCGGCGGAGGCCGAGGGCGAACTGCAGGTCATCGACGGCGCCGACCCCAATCTCGAGATGGGCGCGATCTTCGAGCTCAGCCTGAAGAAGCTGTTCCCGCCCGTCCTGCTGTTCCGCAACATGAAGAACTGCGATCCGTCGGCGCGGATCGTCATGAACGTGCGCGGCTCGCACTTCATGGTCGGGGATCTCGATCTCGCCGCGGTGCAGCAGATGCGTCAGCGTCAGAAGAAGGGCGCGCCCAAGGCGCCGATCCCGCCGGAGTGGGTCGACGACGGCCCGATCTACGAGAACGTGCTGACCGGCGACAAGGTCGACGTGTTCAAGTTCCCGGCGCCGGTATGGCACGAGGACGATGGCGGCCCCTATCTCGGCACCGAATGCATCGTGCTGACCAAGGACCCAGATTCGGACTGGGTCAACGTCGGCACCTATCGCACCGAGATGCACGACAAGACGACCGTCACCGTGTTCATGGAGCCGGGCAAGCACGGCAACGTCATCCGCCACAAGTACTGGGAGCGCGGCCAGGCCTGCCCGATGGTGGTGTGCTTCGGCCAGGCGCCGGTGCTCGGCGGCGTCGCCCGCGTCGCCTATCCGCCGGGCGTCTCCGAGCTCTCGATCGCCGGCGCGCAGATCGGCCGCCCGGTCCGCGTCGTCCGCTCGAAGCTCGCCGGCCTGCCGATCCCGGCCGATGCCGAAGTCGCGTTCGAGGGCGTGGTGCCGCCGCCGTCGGAGGAGACGCGCGAGGAGGGCCCGTTCGGCGAGTGGCCCGGCTACTACACCTCGGGCCGCCGCCCGGAGCCCGTGCTGCGGGTTCAGGCGATCTACCATCGCAACGATCCGATCATCATCGGCCAACCCCCGGTGCGGCCGACCTATCCCGGCCGCCACACCCACATCGCCGGCTCCGCCGCAATCTGGGACGCGCTCGAGAACGCGGGCGTGCCCGGTATCGAAGGCGTGTGGAAGCTGCCCGCGGGCGGCACGCGCTTTATTAACGTCGTCGCCATCAACCAGCACCACCCCGGCCACGCCAAGATGGCGGGGCTGGTCGCCACGGGCTGCGGCCCCGCGGGCTTCATGGGGCGGCTCACCATCGTCGTCGACGACGACATCGACATCACAGATCCCGCCGAGGTGATGTGGGCGATGGCGACGCGGTGGGATCCGAAGACCGCGACCGACATCATCGACGGCTGCTGGAGCGGCTATCTCGATCCAACGATTCCGCCCGAGAAGCGCGCCAGGAACGAGATGACCAACAGCCGCATGATCGTCTACGCGACGCGGCCCTACCACTGGAAGGACCAGTTCCCCAAGGTCAACACGGTGAGCCGCGATTACGCCGACCGCGTGCGCGAGAAATGGAAGGGGAAGCTCAGGTTTCTGCGCGACCGGCCGAACGGCCGCGACGCCGCCAACGGATAAACCCGAGAGATAAAACCAGAGAGCAAGGAAGAAGGAGAAGCAGCGTGGATCACATTCAATTCCCCTATCGCTCGTCGAGCCACCTCGCGTTGATGCACGTCGTCAACGAGTGCGGCGCGTGGGATCGCCAGCGCCTCAGCGTCGATTACGCGAAGGAGATCAGCCGCGGCGACGCCCACAAGCTGGTTCCGACCGGACAGGTCGAGTTCACCAGCGGCAACCACGTCTCGACCTACGCGGCGCGCGTGCGCGGCGACAACTGGGTCTATCTCGGCCAGTCGATCAGCAGCAACCGCATGGCGCTGGTGACGCGCGACGACGCCGGCATCGACAAGGTCGCGGACATCAAGGGCAAGAAGTTCGGCACCAAGGGCCGTCACCCCGGCCTCAACGACTGGCTGTATCTCAAGCAGAGCGGCCTCGACGAGGACCGTGAAGAATTCGACATGATCCGCTTCGGCAGCTTCTCGAACGACGCCCGCCGCCAGAAGATGGACCTGATCGAGGCGCTGAAGACCAAGGAGGTCGACGCCGCGTTCATGTCGATGCCGAAGTCGGAGTTCGCCAAGCGCGAGGGCCTCAAGGTCATCGACATCGCGCCGCAGCCGATGGTGTTCTACACCACGGTGTCGTCGAGCCTGCCATTCGTGCAGAAGCACCCCGACGTCGTGAAGCGGGTGCTGATGGGCCTGATCGACGGCGTCGCGTTCTTCAAGACGCAGCGGGAGAAGACGATTCAGATCCTGCTCGACAAGCATGACACCGAGGGCAAGCTCGACCGCGCCATGGCGGAGAAGCTTTATGACGACCTCGCGCCGCAGTTCGAGCCGAAGCTCTATCCGTCGCTCGAGGCGGTGTTCAACGTCTACGAGGAAGCCAAGCGCCAGAGCGCCGAGGCGGAGAAGATCCATCCGCTGGCGCTGTGGGACTTCCACCTGCTGCGCGAGATCGACGACGCGGGCTACATCGACGACGTCTACAAGAAGTACACCGGCAAGCCCTTGGGCGGGGTGGCCCGCGCGGAGGGGTGAGGGGTGGCGCCGGGGCGGAGGTCAGCATGAGCCGCTCCTCCGTCCCGGCGTACGCGCTCGCGGTCATCCTGTCGACCGTCCTGTGGTCGACTGCCGCCGCGGCGCAGGATTCGTTCTACGACAAACGTCAGGTCCGGCTCGTCATTGGCAACAACGTCGGAACGAGCTACGACCTGAGCGCGCGCCTGGTTGCGCGCCACATCGGCCGCCACATCCCGGGCCAGCCGCAGATCCTGCCGCAGAACATGCCGGGCGCGAGCGGGCTGATCGCCACTAATTACGTCTACAACGCCGCACCGCAGGACGGCTCGGTGATCGGCGCCGCGCTGCAGTCGATCGCCCAGCGCCAGATCTTCGGCGACGAGAACGCCAAGTTCGATGCCGGCAAGCTGCAGTGGATCGGCAATCCGACAACGTCGGTCGACGTCATCGTCACCTGGAACGCGTCGAAGGTGAAGACCATCGCCGATGCGAAGCGGTTCAGCGTGCCGATGGGCTCAACCACCTGGACGCCGAGAGCGGCGTCCAGGTGGCGCTCGCGAACAACCTGCTCGGGGCGAAGTTCCGGCTGGTGACCGGCTACAAGGGCGGCGACATCGACCTCGCGATGGAACGGGGCGAGGTCGAGGGCCGCGCCGGCCAGTCGTGGGACGGCTGGAAGCTGACCAAGCCGAACTGGGTCGCGGAGAAGAAGCTCAACGTCGTCGTCCAGATCGGGCTCGAGCGCGTGGCCGACCTGCGGGACGTGCCGCTGATGAGCGAACTCGCGGGCGATCCCGAGACCCGCGCGGTGCTCGAGCTCCTGTCGGCGCCGACCTCGATCGGACGGCCGTTGTTCTTCGGTCCGGGCGTACCGGCCGGCCGCGTCGCGACGGTGCGCTCCGCGTTCCAGGCGACGATGGCCGATCCCGAGTTCCGCGCCGAGGCGGCGAAGGCCAACTACAAGGTCGCGCCGGTCGCCGGCGAAGAGTTGCAGGCGATCGTCGCGCGGTCGCTCAAGGCGCCGTCCGACGTGATCGCGCGTGCCAAGGACGCGATGGCGTACCGCGAGTGACGGCGACGGGCCGCTGCGCCACGAGGTGACGGAACAAATCCCCGCGCGGGCGGTTTGCCCTAGGTAAACCGCCCTCCGAGGAGGATGGCATGGCCAACGTTGCCGCCGACGTCTCCTTCCGCCTGTCGAGTGCCCGCTTCCAGCCCGGCAAGCCGATCCCGCACGAGAATGCGCGCAGCCATGAGAACCTGTCGCCATTCCTCGAATGGACCGAACCTCCCGCGGGCACGAAGAGCTTCGCGCTGATCCTCGAGGACATCTCGGCGCCGGAGCGCGCGTTGCGGATGTGGGCGGTGTACGACATTCCGCCGAAGCATAGGCACCTGCCCGACGGGCGAAGCTCGAAGGCAGGGACCGAGGCGCTGCCGCACGGCATCAACGACTTCGGCCACGCCCACTACGATGGCCCCGATCTCAGACTGGGCGGGCCCCCGCACACCTACCGCTTTCGCCTGTTCGCGCTCGACGTGCCGACGCTCGGACTGACCACCGCGCCGATGGCTGGGCGCGTGCTGGAGGAGGCGAAGGCCCACGCGTTGGCCGAGGCGGACCTCACCGCGACCGATCACTGATCGCTGCGCGGCCGGCCCGGTCTACCGATAAGGCTTGAGAACGACCCGGCCGATCGCCTTGCGGCTGCGGACCTCGGCCATCGCCTCGCGGAACTGGTCGAGCGGGAAGCGTGCGTGCACGGTCGGGTTGATCTTGCCGTCCTGCCACCAGCGCACGAGCTGTCCCCACAGCGCGCGGACGCGCGGCGCATAGAGCTGCCGGTTGTCGCCCGGCGACCAGCCGATGTAGGTCCCCCAGTTGAGGCCGGCGACGGCGATGTTCTTCAGCATCAGGATGTTGGCGCCGACTTGCGGAATCGTACCGGTGACGTAGCCGATCGTCACCAGCGTGCCCCCGTCGGTGAGGCAGCGCAGACTCTCGTCGAAAATTTGACCGCCGAGCGGATCGAGCACAGCATGCACGCCTCCGCCCGAGATCTTCAGCACCTCGTCGCGGAATGGCTGGGCGCTGTCGATCACGACGTCGGCGCCATGTGCCTTGATGACGTCGTGCTTGTCCACGGCCGCGCGGCCGATGACCCGGGCGCCGAGCGCCTTGGCGATCTCGACGGCGGCCAGGCCGACGCCGCCGCCGGCGCCATGAACCAGCACCCACTGTCCGGCGGTGAGCCGTGCGCGCCAGATCAGCGACGCCGCGGCGGTCGGATAGCTGACCGCGAGCGAGATCGACGCGTCGAGGTCGAGCGGCTCGGGAAGCGGCATGGCGTGGATCGCGTCGACGATCGCCTGCTGCGCCGAGCCGCCCCAGTCGACCGGCGCGAACACCCGCGATCCGGGTTTCAGATCGTGGACGTCGGGCGCCACTTCGATGACGGTGCCGGCGATATCCGTGCCGGGCGCGAAGGGGAGCGGCGGCCTGCGCTGGTACTTGCCAGCGACGACGATCTGGGTCGAGAAGCTGACGCCCGCCGCCTCGACGCGGACGCGCACGGTGCCCGGCCGCAGCGCGGGCTCCGGCACGTCCTGGACCGTCAGTTCGTCGTAGTCGCACCAGTGATCGCACCAAAGAGCGCGCATCGTCGCAGCCTCTCCAACCGTGATCAGTCGCGGACGTCCTGCAGGAACCAGTCGGTCGGAATCTCCGTGCCGAGACCCCGCTCGCGGACCGCATTGTAGACCGCGGCCGCGACGCCCTCGAACTGGGCGCCGATCGCGCCCACGTTGAGGAAGAAGCTGGTCTGCTCGGCGCTGGTCCTGCCCTTGGCCTTGTCCGCCGATCAGGTCGACGAGCCGCGGCATGTTGATGATCTCGGGCGGCAGCTCGAGGCGCGGCACGGTCGCGCGCTCCTCCGGCGTTCCCGCGACGTAGCCGAGGAACCCCGCCCGGAAGTAGTTAGCCTCGGCCGGCATCTTCTCGAGGCGCGGAGTGGCCTCGCCGGCGCGCATCGCCACGTCTACGGTGCGCGGCAGGCTCGGCTCCGTTTCGCTCGACGTCAGGTTGGTGACGTGCATGCCGGGCTCGAGCCACTCGTTGAAGAACACCGGCTCGTTGGTCGAGGTGCAGCAGGACACGATATCGACACCGCGCACCGCCTCGCGCGCCGACGCCGCGGGCTCCACCTCGATGTCATGGAGCTCGCTCATCTCCTTCGCGTATTTGCGCACGTTGTCGGCATTGGGGCTGAATACCTTCACCTTGGTGATCTTGCGCGACTGCAGGAAGGCGTCGAGGTAGGTCCGCGCCATGCCGCCCGAGCCGATCATGCCGACGGTCTTGCTGTCAGGGCGCGACAGGTACTTGACGCCCAAGCCCGCGCCGCCTCCGACGCGCGTGTGCTGGAGGATGCCGTCGTTGATCATCGCGACCGGCGCACCGTCCTTGGCGCTGAACAGGAACAGCAGGCCGCAGAACGTCCCCGGCTGCTTCGCGTACTTGTTTTCGCGGATGCGGCCGTACTCGCGCGGCCACGCCACCATGTCCGACAGCATGCGGGCGCAGACGTAGCCGTCCTTCTTGCTGCCGCCGGTCATCACCGCCCAGCGGTAGTACGGCGCCTTCTCCTCGCCCGAGGGCACGTAGACGTCGACGCGCCCCATGCCGACCGCCTCGCCGCGCGCCATCTCCTGGAAGATACCGTCGAGGGCCGACATGCACATCTTCATGTCGAGCACCTTGGCGACGTCGGCGTTGTTGATCAGCAGCATGAGAGCCTCCGTTTATTGTCGTTGAATGCCGTATGCCCGCGGGCGAGTTTGCCAGGTGTAGACGCCCGCGATGAGGGCGAGCAGCGTGCTCGCCGAAACCGTCCACACCATCGGATCGGGCGTGCCGTCGGCGACCAGTCCGTAGATCTGCGAGAACACGGCACCGCAGAACATTTGCAAGAAAACGCCGATGCCGGCCGCGGTGCCGGCCAGCGCCGGGGCGACGCGGATCGCGCCCGCCTGGGCGTTCGGCAGCGAAAGGCCCTGGGCGACGCTGATGAGGAATCCCGGAACGAAGATGACGAGCGGCGTGACGATGCCCGAGAGCATCAGGACCGCCTGACCGGCGACGGTGGTGACGAACATCAGCGAGCCTGCGAGGACCATGGCCTCGATGGTCGCCTTGCCGCTGAGCCGGCTTGAGATCCAGTTGCCGAGACAGTAGCCGGCCGGGCAGAACAGGAAGTAGAGGCCGAACTCGGTCGCTGAGCGGCCGAGGTACTCGCGCATCAGGAACGGCGAGGCCGAGGCATAGGCGAAGAACGCGCCCGACTGGAAGCCCGACTGGAACACGAAGGCGAGGAAGCGTGGCTGGCGCAACAGTGCCCAGTAGCTCGCGAACGGGCTCATCATTGCCGCGGTCGAGCGTGCCTTGTGGGTCTCGTAGATGATGAAATACGAGGTCACGAGGATCGCGATCCCCGACACGGTCGCGAACACGAACGCGGCGCGCCAGTGGAAGGTGTCGAGCAGGAATCCGCCGAACGGTGGCGCGACCATCGGCCCCAATGTGTAGGCCATGGTGAGATAGGCGATCGCTTTGACCAGCCGCTCGGGTCCGTAGGCGTCGCGCGCGATGGCCCGGGCGAGCGTCACTCCGCAGCCGGCGCCGAGCGCCTGGACGAGGCGACCCGCGATCAGCGTCGCCGCCGAATCGGCGAACGCCGTGGCGGCGCTGCCGATGACGAACAGGGTGAGGCCTGCCAGCAGCACGGGCCGCCGCCCGTAGCGGTCGGAGATGTTGCCGTAAACCAGGGTCGTGAACGCCATCGTCGCGAGCGTGATGCTGAACGTGAACTCGGTCAGCGCGCTCGACATGCCGAACGAGGTCTTCACCGTCGGCATGACAGGGAAGAACAGGTGGATCGACAGTGGGCCGATCAGCGAGATCGCGCCCAGGGCGACGGCGAAGCCAGTAGCGGGAATGCGTTCCATAGGAAACTCGCGGAGAGCCGGACGGCTCTCCGCACACGTGTGAGTCTAGACCCGGTGGCCCGGATCGATACCGAGCAGCGCCTTGCCGGCGAACTCGAAGTTGGAGAGATGCGCCTGGCCTTGCTGGGCGACGGTGTGCATGTCGCGGAACCGCCGCTCGAACGGGCCCTTCTCGAAGATCGCGTTGGTGCCTGCGGCCTGATAGGCCCAGTCCGCCACTTCGCGCGCCTGGTTCATCGCGCCCGTGATGGCGATGCGCAGCAGGGCGCGCTGCTCCATCGGGTACGGCTCGCCGCGGCAGGCGCTTTCCCACGTCTTGCCGATCATCTCGACGAGGAAGGCGCGCGACGACCGCAGCTTGCCCTCACACTGGCCGACGCCCGACTGGATGACGGCGTTTTCGCGTAAGGGCGCATTGGCACCGCCCGCGACCTTCTTCTCGGCGACCACCTTGAAGTGTTCGAGCATGGCGCGCCCGATGCCGAGCGCGATGCCGGCGAAGCCCATGCCGTAGGCGGTGAGCAGAGGGATGCTGTAGAGCGGGCCGCGCTCGCGCCGGTCGGGCTCGGAGTCGCGCCACGACGTGTAGGCCTCGGGCACGAACAGGTCCTGGACTTCGTAGTCGTCGCTGCCGGTGCCGCGCAGGCCGATGACGTCCCACACGTCGGTCATCTTCGCCTTGCCGATCGGGAACAGCATGGTGCGGCTGATCGGCTTGCCGGCCTTGTTGAGGACGGGCGACCCGTCGGGCTGGACGACGAGGCAGTGGCCGCCGATCCACGTCGCGCGGCGGCTGCCGCTGGCGAAGCGCCATTTACCACTGACCTTGTAGCCGCCGTCGACCTTCGTCGCCTTCGCGGTGCTGTTGGTCGGGCCCCAGGCCATCACCGCCTTGGCGTCGCCGAAGATCTCGCGGGTGATGGCAGGATCGAGGAAGCCCGCGACCAGCGAGCAGCCGAGACCCTGGCCGAGGCACCACGCGGTGCTGGCGTCGGCCGAGGCGACGACCTCCATAACCTCCATGAAGTCGAGAGGGGTACCCTCGCCGCCGCCGATCGAGCGCGGCAGAAGCATGCGGAATAGGCCCGCTTCATGGATGCGGTCCATGATGTCGAGGGGAACGGCGCGCTCGCTCTCGGTGCGGCTGCCGGCGGACTCGATCTCCGGGGCGATCGCGCGGGCGCGCGCAACCCAGTCGATGGGCGACGCGACCGACGTCCCCGGTTTTTCCTTAAGACCCTGATCCATGAAGTCCTCGCTGCCTACCCACTGCGGCGGTTCCCGCCTATGGGCGCAGCATAGCGCATCGGCGCGGGGGCGCGCGATTAAGAGGAAGTCGGTACCGCGGCATTTCAAAAATCCGATGACCGAGGTCGGGTCGGCCTTCGTGACGTCTGCGCTGGGAGCGCCTTCGGCGAACGACGCGAGGGCCGTCTCGGTGAATTGGCATTCACGCGTATGGCACTCGCCCGTTCGCCGTGTGGCGTGCGGACCGCGTTAGCGGATGCCGCAGGAGAACGTGACGGTCTTCGTGCCGTTCGCGTTCGTCACGATGTTCGAAGTCATCGGCCCGCCATAGCGCGCGCAGGTGGCCTCGGCGCTACGCGACGCATCGAGCAGCTCCTGATCGGTCCGGTAGGTGTAGCTCATCGGCGTCGCGACCGGCGCAGGAATCGGCGTCGGCACCGGAACCACGGCGGCGCTGGTGCTGGTCTTCACGCAGTCGAAGATGACCGTGTTGCTGCCGTCGCCGTTGTTGGTGATGCGCGAGGTGCGCTCGACGCTGCCGTACTGCGAGCAGTAAGCGGACGCCTGCTGGCTCGCCTTGAGCAGGTCATTGTCGGTGCGATAGGTGTAGGTGACGCTCGGGTTGTCGACCTTCACCTGGCGCGGGCCGGGGGAAGCACAGGCGGCAAGGGTTCCGGCAGCGGCGATCGCCACCGCCCAGAGAACCGGCTTGCCGATGTGGGAAACGCACTTGGCCATGGTTGGACCCTCCTTGTCTTTGGGCCGCCCACGAGGCCAAAACGCACCCGGGCGGCTGTTTTTACGGGGAAATCGCCTATTCGCGCGGACAACGTCCCGTGGCGACGGGCGGTTCCCGGAGGGGAGAGGGAGCCCGCCGCGCTGCCCAGAGGAGAAATTGTCTAGCAATGACAATTTGTTAACCTCGCTCTGGTCGACTAGCGGACTGAGTTCTGTTGTCTCATCACGGTAAAGTTAAAAACTGTGAATAACGTGTTCACAGCAACTGGAGAAAATGACGCCTCGACGGACCCGCCGTCGCGTTCCGCCGTGCGCGGCTGCCGAGAGCGCCCGAAGCCATGCTGACCGATGTCGCCGCCAAGGCGGTCCCCAACGACGGCACGTGGTCGTCGCGTCTGACGCGACTGCCGCCACGTCTGACGATGGTCGGAATCGGCACGCTTCTGGTCGCGGCACTCCTCGGCGCGGCGGCGCTCACCATCCTGCAGGCACGCAACCAGCAGATCGGCAGCGCCAGCCGCGAACTGACCCAGCTCAGCCTGACGCTCACCGAGGAGACCGCGCGCACGATGCAGACGGTCGGCCTGATGGTGACCGACGTACAAGCGCGGCTCGACGTAGCACGGGTGACGACTCCCGAGGATCTGGTCCGCTACGCGACGACCCAGGAGTTCTATCAGTTCCTCCGCGACCGCGTGCGCGACGCGCCACAGATCGACGCGATTTCGGTGATCGATTCCCAGGGTCGCATCGTCGGCTTCTCGCGAAGCTGGCCGATCACGCCGCTCGACGTCAGCGATCGCGACTACTTCATCGCCCACCGCGACCGCCCGAGCCTCAACATCTATTTCGGCGTGCCGGTGCGCAGCCGCATCACCGGCGAATGGACCATCAACGTCTCGCGCCGCATCTCCGGTCCCAATGGCGAGCTGCTCGGCGTCATCTCGGCGGCGATGCAGGTCGACTACTTCGAGGACTTCTACCGTTCCGTCACTCCGGAGGGAAGCGGGTCGGTGGCGCTGCTGCGCAACGACGGCTACCTGCTCGCGCGTTATCCACGCACCGGAGCCGATCTCGGAGTCTACGTCGGCGATCGGCCGTTGTTTACGGACCTGATCGCGAAGCAAGACTCCGGAGTCTTCCGCACCCGCTCGAGCGCCTTCGAGCATGAACCGCGCGTGATGGCGCCCCACGCCGTCTCCGGCTTCCCGCTCGTCGTCAACGTGACCAGGTCCGAGCAGTCGATCCTCGGCGCGTGGAAGAAGCTCGCCGCCGGCATCGTCGGCATCACCGCGGCGGCGGTGGCGCTGATCGTCTCGCTTGGGTTCCTGCTCGCACGACAGATCGATCTCCATGGTCGCGTCACCACGTCGCTCGCGGAACGGGCGCGGGCGGAGCACGCACGCCAGAGCGCCGAGGCGGCGAACAAGGCGAAGAGCGACTTCCTCGCCAACATGAGCCATGAACTGCGCACGCCGCTCAACGCCATCATCGGCTTCACCGAGATGCTCGAGAGTCGACATTTCGGGCCGCTCAACGACAAGCAGTCGGAATACATCCGCGACATCCGTACGTCGGGACGCCATCTCCTCGGGCTCATCAACACCGTCCTCGATATGTCGAAAATCGAGGCCGGCCAGTTCGAGCTGCACGAGGAGTTGATGGAGGTTTCGTCGATTTTCGACGATGCCATCACTTACGTCAGCCTGCCCGCGCGCAAGAAGGGCGTCACGCTGTTGAAGCTGCTCGAGCCCGAGATGCCGATGGTCATGGCCGACCGTCGGGCGCTGCTCCAGGTGACGCTCAACCTCCTGAGCAACGCCGTGAACTTCACGGAGGAGGGCGGCACGATCACGGTGACCGCCTCGCTCGCGCCGGACGCCGCGCTCCTGATCCGCGTGATGGATACCGGGGTCGGCATCAACGCCGAGGACCTCGACCGCGTGCTGGAGCCGTTCCAGAGCGCGGACGCGACGCTCAGCCGCAAGCTCGGGGGCGCCGGATTGGGCCTCGCTGTCAGCAAGATGCTGGTCGAGCGCCATGGCGGCACGCTGACGCTCAGCAGCGTCATCGGCAAGGGCACCACGGTCACCGTGCGCCTGCCGCCGGACCGCGTCGTCGGCCGCATGTCGCTGTCGGCGGCGGTGCCGAAAATGGCGGTGCGCGAGGCGATCTGAGCCCGCTGCCGACGGGCGCGAAGGCCCGGGCATATTGCCAAATCCCGCCCGCTGCCCTCTTATGTTTGGCAGAAACAGGTCAGACATAGAGGCTCTTCGTCATGGATTTGCCGTCGCCGACGGTTCCCGCTCCACGCCTTACCGAGCGCCTGCGCCCGCTACTCGAGGCCGAGTTCCCCGTCTTCAGCAAGCCCGAGATGTCGCGCCGCCGCGATGCGCTCGCCGCGGCGATGGCCGAGGCGGGGGTGCGTCACGTCGTGCTCTCGGGCGGCGACCGCAAGGGCTCCGCGATCCAGTGGCTCACCGGCTGGCCGCCGGGCGGCGGCCACTTCGTGGTGTTCACGCCGGGTGAGGCCGATTCGCTCTATGTGAAGAACCCGAACAACGCGGCGCTCGCCCGCATCATGGCGCCGGAGGCCGTCGTCGGCTGGTCAGCCGAGGGCAGCCAGACGCTGATGATCAACGAGCTCCTGCGTCGCGGCGCGAAGGGGCAGACCGTCGGCGTCGTCGGTTCCTACGGCCACGGCCTACACGAGAAGATGGCGGCGGCCGGCGTGAGGCCGGTTGACTTCAACCGCGCCTACACCAGGCTGCGGCTGATGAAGTCGGAGGAGGAACTCGAGTGGGTGCGCGTCGGCTGCGCGCTCACCGATCTCGCCGTCGAGGCGCTCGAGCGTGAGCTCGAGCCCGGCCTCACCGAGCATCAACTCGCCGACATTATCGAGCGCGCCTACGTGCCGTGGGGCGGGATGACGCAAATCCACTACACCGGCGTCACCTCGATGGCGGATCCGTCGTGCTGCGTGCCGTCGCAGCTCGCGCGCAACCGCACGGTCCATGCCGGCGACGTGGTGTTCACCGAGATCGCAGCATCGTTCTGGTCGTATCCCGGCCAGTTGCAGCGCACGATCGCGGTCGCCGCCGAGCCGACGCCGCTCTACCGCGACCTCCACGCCGTCGCCGAGGAGACGTTCGCTGCCATCCTCAAGGTGCTGCGCGACGGCGCGCGCCCCGACGACGTCCTCGACGCCGCCTCGCGCATCGCCCGCGCCGGGTTTACGATCTGCGACGATCTCGTGCACGGCTACGTCGGCGGCTACCTGCCGCCGGTCCTCGGCACCCGCGAGCGACCGTCGGGCCCGGTGCCAGACCTCACGCTGCGCGAGAACATGACCGTCGTCGTGCAGCCGTCGGTCATGACCAACGACGGCAAGGCCGGAGTCCAGTGCGGTGAGCTGGTGCGCATCACTGGCGACGGCGTCGAGCGCCTGCATCATGCCCCGTGGGGCTTCCGGCGCGTCGGCTGACGGCGCTCGGCCGACACAAAAGAATCCAGGGAGAACGAGACATGAAGAGCATCACCTTCATCGCCGGCGGCGTCGCGCTGGCCGCCTGCGCCGCGAGCGCGCCGGCGTCGGCGCAGTTCACACTGCAGGGCAAGACCGTGAACGTGATCGTGTCGGGCGGTGTCGGCGGCGGTGTCGACCTCTATACCCGCACGCTGCTACCGCATCTGTCGAAGCACCTTCCGGGCGAGCCGACCATGGTCGTCCAGAACATGCCGGGCGCGGGCGGCGTCCAGGGTGTGCAGCGCCTCTACAACCTGTCGGCGCGCGATGGCACCGCGTTCGCGACGACGCCCGCTGGGCCGATCAAGGAGCCGCTGATGGGCTCAGGCCAGGTCAACTACGACCTGCGCAAATTTCGCTGGATCGGCAGCCTGGCCAAAGAGGACACCATGTGCTTGGTCTGGCACACCTCCAAGATCCAGAACCTCGACGATGCCAAGAAGCACGAAGTGACGCTGTCGGCGACCGGCGCCGGGTCCAACTCGACGCTCGGGCCGTATCTGCTCAATGACCTGCTCGGCACCAAGTTCAAGCCGATCTCCGGCTACGACGGCGGGACCTCGATGCTCGCGGTCGAGCGTGGCGAGGTCGACGGCCGCTGCACGACGCTGAGCTCGGTGCGTGTCGGTCAGCCGCGCTGGATCAAGGAGCATCTCGTCCGCGGCCTGATCGCCGTATCCAACATCCGCGACGTCGACTTCCCCGACGTGCCCAAGGCCGTCGATCTGGTGAAGACGGAGGAGGAGCGGCAGGCGCTGACGTTCTTCCAGGCGCCGGACGAGATCCAGGACCCGCTTTTCCTGCCTCCGGAGACCCCCGACGAGGTGTTGAAGGTCTATCGCCAGGCGTTCGAGGACACCATGCGCGACCGCGCCTACATCGCCGACGCCGAGAAGCGTCACCAGGTGCTGTCGCCGCGCCCCGGCGAGGAGGTCGAGGCGACGATCAACGGCATGTACGCGACGTCGCAGACGGTAATCGATCGCGTGAAGCGCGCGACCACCATCACCGGCCGCGGCGAGGGCAAGTAGCCCTCAGCGGAACAGATCGTCGAACACGGTCTTCCACGCTGGCATCTTCTCCTCGATCTCGGTCGGGGAGAAGTAGGCGACGCGGAAGCCCGCGACCTCGGGCCTCAGGTTCTGGTCGAACCACGGTACGTCGGGGTTCGCGGGCAGCGAGCCGCCCTGGCCGATCAGCGTCTGGCCCTCCTTCGACATCAGGAAGTCGAGGAACAGCTTGGCGGCGTTCGGATGCGGCGCGTCCCTGGCGATCGACGCCACCTGCAGGATGCCCATCGTCGGCTCCATCGGAATCCACGCCGCCGGTGCGCCCTTCGCGGCGCTGAGCGCCGCCTGGTTGTGGAACATCTGCAGCCCGATCTCGTACTCGCCGGCGATGACCTGATCGAGCACCTGGCGCGCCGAGACGTTGAGATTGGCGACGCGCTGACCCGCGAGCTTGCGCAGATACGCCATGCCCTTGTCGTCGCCCATCGCCGCCAGCACGTTGCCGATGAATCCCGGCCCGCCCGAGGTCGAGACCGAGCCGTTCCACACCATCTTGCCGCGCCACTTCGGATCGAGCAGGTCGTCGAAGGTGCGCGGCTCCATTCCGGGCTTCACCAGCTCGGTGTTGAACGCGGGCGTGATGACGTAGACGTTGGTCGCGATCCAGTAGCCGTTCGGGTCGACGAGGTCCTTCGGATAGCCGCGCGCGGATTCGGGAAGGTACGGAAGCACGAGCCCCTCGCGGCGCAGCACCTCCGAGGTGTTGGTGCCGTCGAGCACGTCGACCGACACGCGGCCGGCCTTGGCCTCGTTGATGACCTTGATCGCCGTCTCGGTGGAATTGGCCCGGGTGAAGCGGACCTTGATGCCGTAGGTCTTCTCGAACGCCGCCGAGACCGGCCGTACCGCCATGTCGACGATCAGCGTCGTGTACCAGACGACCTCGCCCTCCTTTTTCGCGGCGGCGACGAGGACGGGATCGGCGGCACGCGCCTCTTGGGAGAGCAATGGCGCCGAAACCGCCAGCACCAGCGCGACCGCCGATGCGAGGAGGAGCAGGCGCGTGAGGGCAGCCCGCGTCACATCGTCCTCCGTTACTTCGTCGAGGTCGCCTTGACGAGGCGCTGCACGACCGCAGGCGGCGTCGCGTAGACCTTCTTCACCAGTTCCTGAACCTCTTCGCCGGTGCCGGCGTCGGTGTCGAGGCCGAGCTTCTTCGCCTCGGCCATGTAGTCGGGGTCCTTCATCGTCGCGGTGAAGGCGGTGCGCAGCGTCTTCACGATCGGTTCCGGCACACCCGGGGGTGCCACGTACGGACGGCCGAACACCTGCTGGGCAAGCAACAGCTCGATCACCTTCTTGTCGTCGTCGTTCTTGACGAAGTCCCACACCAGCGGCACGCCCATCTGGTTGAGCTCGGGATCGCCCTCGAACGCCGTCTGCAGGATGACCTTGATCTTCTTGTCGCGGACCCATTCGGCGTTCTGGGTCTTGAGGCTGGTCCAGGCATAGCCGCACAGGCCGTGGGCCTCGCCGCGTTCGATCGCGAGCGTCATATCGCGGGTGCCCGGATAGCCCTTCACCACCTTGAACTTGGTGCCGAGCACCGCGTCGAGAACGGCGGCGTAATCGGCGGTGGCGCCGCCTTCGGCGCTCGCCGCCAGGATCGTCTCCTTGGTAAAGACCTCCTTGAAGGTCTGGGCCGGCGCGGTGTGCCACACCGCGCACACGCGCACTTCCTTGTTGGCGGTGCCGAGGTAGTTGAACTTCTGCGGATCGTGCTGGACCTGCGTCTTGTCGCCGGTCAGCGGGTCCATGATGGCGCCGGGAAAGATCGCGCCGAAGACCGAACCGTCCTTGGGAGCGACGTTGTAGATGAAGGCCGCCGCCTTGTTGCTGCCGGCGCCCGGCATGTTCTTCGGCACGATGTTCGGGTTGCCGGGGATGTGCTTGCCGATGTAGTGGGCGATGGAGCGCGCGTAGATGTCGTGGCCACCGCCCGGCGCCGCGCCGATGATGAGATCCACGTTGCGACCCTTGTAAAACGACGCCGGATCGCTCTGGGCGGCCACGGGCGTGGCGATGAGGGCGAGCAGGGAAACGGCGGCAAGACGCGTGGCGGCAGCGTGGGTCACAATCGACTCCTGGGAATTGATGTCGGTGCGGATCAGGCGGGGCGTCGGGCGCGGATGATGCCGGTCTTGCCCACCATGTGCAGGCATTCGGCCCCTTCGAACCCGGCGTCGGCGAACAGCTTCATCTGAAGCGGCACGCCGCCGGCGTGATCGAAATGGTCGCAGTCGACGAACGCGCCACCCGGAACGAGCAGGCCGTGGACGCCCTTGTAGACCTCGCGCATCACGTCGCCGTCGCCGAGGTTGTGGATGGCGATGCCCGAGACCACGAGGTCGTAGGGGCCGCCGGCCGTCTTCGGCCATGCGGTATCGGTGAGATCGGAGCAGACGTAGGCGACCGGCCCCGTGCGGCCGGCGAAGTGGCGGCGTGCCCGCTCGAGCATGACGTCGGAGTAGTCCTGCAACGTCACCTTGGCGTTCGGGAACGCATCGAGCACGGCAGTCGAGATCGCGCCGTAGCCGCCGCCGACATCGAGCACGCGGATCGCCTGGTCGGCGGGGAAGGGGATGAAGCTCACCATCTTGGCGAGCAGGGGGCGGCGCTTCTCGTCGCGGTTGCGATCCTTGTTCACCCACTCGTCGACATACGTGTCCGAGTGCCAATTGTGGTGGTCGCCGCCCTTCATCTTGATCGCGCCGCTCATACCGGACTCCCCGTGTCATTTATTATGGCGCCGACTATATCGGATCGCCGAATCGGAGGCAAAAACGCTAGAATGACGCATCCGGGAGAAGCCATGAGCACGCCAACCTCACAGCCGCCGTCCGACGAGGTCGGGGAGTTCATTCGCGAGCAGCTCGAGAGCGCCGGGATGAGCGGCCTGTGCCGCGAGGGCTGCCTCGAGGTCGCGGTGAGTCAGCTGCGGCTGCGCTATCCCGAGATCGACACCGACAACGCTTGGGCGCTGGTGCGCGCGATTGACTCCAAGAGCGACGCCGACCGCTGAGGCGCCCCGGCGTCGCGTCACGCCGTCACATCACTCGTAGAATGCGCCGGGCCGCGGGCGGAGCGTCTTCTCGCGGTTGTTCTCGACCGCGTGTGGCTCGATCTGCTGGCCGTGCATGCCAAGGCGGACGTTGGGATCGCCGCCGGCTTTCACGCCCTCCTCGGTGATCGATTCGATGCGCAGGACGACGAGCGGCTCCGAGCCCGAGTTCTCGAAGCAATAGTAGCAGCCCGACGGCAGCATGATGCCGTCGTTGCGGCTGAGATCGCGGACCTCGCCCTGCGGCCCGTAGAAGCGCGCCTGCCCCTGCAGCACGATGAAGCTGTGATCCTGATTGTGGTGGGCGTGCATCGCGTTCTCGCCGCCGCCCGCCGCGTAGCAGCGGATCTTGATCTTCATGTTGCCGGTGTCGGTCAGCATGTCGCTCCGGCTGCCCTCGTCGAGGAGCTGAATGCGGAGCTTGAAGACTTCGGCTGCCGGGGTCTTTGAGAAATCGACCAGTTCGCCGCCGGCCGTCGGATCGGCCATACGGCCGCGCGTGCTCAGACCTACGCTCATTGCCCGCCTCCCATTGCCTCTTTGTCGGAGGACTATATAGGATGCGGAAAACGGGCGCAAAACGCAGCTCGGTGAGAAAATAAGACACAGGGCGAGGCGACCATGGGGCAAGTGTCCGTCGTGGCGAGGGTTGCGTGCGTGGGCCTCGGGCTCGCGCTGACCGCTCAGGCCACCCCCGGCGCCGCCCAGTCGCTCGATGCGTTCTACAAGTCGAACGGCCTCAAGTTCGTCATCGCCGCAGGGGCGGGCGGCGGCTACGACGTCTACGGCCGCGCGCTGGCCCGCCACATCGGTGCCCACCTTCCCGGCACCCCCAACGTCGTCGCCCAGAACATGCCCGGCGCCGACGGGCTCAAGGCCACCAATTACATGTATTCGGTCGCGCCGAAGGATGGTTCGGTGATCGGCAACACCTACGCGACGATGACGCTTCAGCCGCTGTTCACCACCCAGGGCGTCCAGTTCGATCCGCTCAAGCTCAACTGGCTCGGCAGCATGGGCAAGCAGAACGCGCTGTGCGTCACCTGGACGACCAGCGCCATCAAGACCATCGACGATGCGCGCCGGCAGGTGACGACGGTGTCGTCGACGGGCGCCGCTGGCAGCCGGACCACGGTGCCGAAGATCCTCAACGAGGTGCTCGGCACCAAGTTCAAGGTCATCACCGGCTACGACACGGCGGGGGCAAGCCTCGCGGTCGAGCGCGGCGAGGTCGACGGGCTGTGCGGCGTCTCTTACGCGACGCTGATGGCATCCAATCCGCACTGGCTGTTCGACAGCAAGGTCAACGTGCTGGCGCAACTCGCGCGCCAGAAGGACTCCCACGTGCCCGACGCGCCGATGGTGCTCGACATGGTGAAAGATGCGAACGATCATCGCCTGCTCGACCTCATCCTCGTCGTGCAGGAAGTCGGGCGTCCGGTCATCGCCCCGCCCGGCGTGGCGAAGGACCGCCTCGCGGTGCTGCACAAGGCGTTCGCCGACACGATGGCCGATCCGGCGTTCGCCGCGGATGCGGAGCGGCTCAAGCTGGAGATCGATCCTCTCGACCACGGCGCGATCGAGTCGCTCCTGAGCACCGCCTACGCGTCGCCACGCGACGTCGTCGAGCGCGCCTCGAAGCTCCTGAGTGTGGCCGAATAGGCCGATCTCGCGTAGTTTCCGCGCCCGCACCGAAAACGGTGGACAGCCCGCGCCGGCTGGCGATAATTCAAAAAACACAATGCTTTGCGAAAATTGAAATCGCGCGCGCCCGGTCCGGGAAGGGGACTTTTGGTATGGACGACACGACGCGCAGGACCGGCAATCTGCAGGACCTGCGAACCCACCTCGCCAACCTGGAGGCCCAGGGCAAGCTTCGGCGCATTTCGCGCGTTATCAACAAGGACACCGAGTTGATGCCGCTGGTGCGCTGGCAGTTCCGCGGCCTTGACGAGTCGCAGCGCACCGGCTTCCTGTTCGAGAACGTGGTCGACGCCAAGGGCAACCGCGTGCCGGGCGGCGTCGCGGTCGGCATCTACGCCGCGTCGTCGGACGTCTATGCGATCGGCATGGGCTGCGCCGTCACCGAAATCCGCGGTCGCTGGCAGAAGGCGCAGGCCAAGGTCCTGCCGCCGAAGCTGGTCGAGACCGGCCCGGTGCATGAGGAGGTGCACATCGGGGCGTCGCTGCTCGAGCATGGGGGCATCGCCGAGTTCCCGATGCCGATCTCGACTCCGGGTTTCGACGTCGGCCCGTACACCACCGCGTCGAACTGGGTGACCAAGGATCCGGAGACCGGCTGGATCAATGTCGGCAACTATCGCGGTCAGGCCAAGGCGGCAGACCGCATGGGCATGTTCATCAGCCCGCGGAACCAGGGCCACAAGCACTGGGACATGGCGCGCAAGCAGGGCAAGGCGCTGGAAGCCGCACTCGTCATCGGCGGTCCGCCGTCGCTGACCTACGCCTCGGGCACCCGCATTCCCTACGGCGTCGAGGAGTACGCGGTCGCCGGCGCGCTGATCGGCGAGCCGCTCGAGGTGGTGAAGTGCAAGACCGTCGACCTCACCGTGCCGGCGCACGCCGAGCTGGTGATCGAAGGCCGGATTTCGCACGAGTACTTGGAGCCCGAGGCGCCGTTCGGCGAGTACACCGGCTACATGGGCTCACGCGTCTACAACGCGGTGTTCGAGGTGACGGCGATCACCCACCGCAAGAATCCGATCTTCACCGCGATCGTCAGCCAGATGCCACCGTCGGAATCGAGCAAGCTCAAGAAGCTCGGCCAGGACAACAGCTATCTCTATTTCCTGCGCAACCTGTGCGGCATTCCGCAGGTGCAGGACATCACTTTCCACGACATCGCCGTCGATTCGTGGTGCGTGATCCAGATGAAGCGGTGCAACCCGTCGGTCGCCTGGCAGGCGATGTACGCCGTCGCCGGCCGCAACTCGACCGTCGGCAAGGTCGTGATCTGCGTCGACGAAGACGTCGATCCCAACGACCTCGAGTCGGTGGTGTGGGCGCTGTCGTACCGCATGCAGCCGCACCGCGACCTGCAGATCCTCGGCAACCGCAGCGTCGGTCTCGATCCGTCGGGCGCGCCCGACGTCGGCGAGGTCGAGGACAGCACGGTGCAGAAGGTGTTCGGCTCGGTCGTCATGATCAACGCCATGCGGCCGTGGGACTATCCGCCGGTGTCGCTGCCGGCGAAGCCGTACATGGATCGCGCCAAGGAGATCTGGGAGGAACTCGGGCTGCCGAAGCTGACGCCGCGGATGCCGTGGCACGGCTACGAGCTCGGCGCCTGGACCGACCGCGACCGGCAGGAAGCGCAGTGGGCGGTCGAGGGCGATCACTACCGCACCGGCGACCGCGCCAAGCAGCAGCGCCGCAGGGTCGACGAAGAGTAGGGGCGAACGATGACGTGCGCCCGCTCGCTTCGCTGGTTCGCCGCATCGTCCTTGGCTTTGCTTGCGGCGGTGCTCGGAACGAGCGCGCAGGCGCAGCCCGCCGAGTCCTTCTTCAAGGGCAAGACCGTCCAGGTCATCGTCGGCTATCCGCCGGGCGGCGGCTTCGATCTCTACGCGCGGCTGCTGACCGAGTACATGGGCAAGCACCTGCCCGGAAATCCGACGCTGATCCTTCAGCACATGCCGGGCGCCGACTCGGTGAAGATGGCGAACTACGTCTATGGCGTCGCCCCGCAGGACGGCACGGTCCTGGGCCTGCCGATCCACACGCTGGTGCTCAACGAGGTGCTGTGGAAGGACGATACGGGCCAGTTCAAAATCGCCAGGTTCAACTGGATCGGCCGACTCGACGCCATCGACCTGACGATGCTGGCGTGGCACACCGCCGGCATCCGGACGATCGAGGACGTGAAGCGCAAGGAGCTGATCATCGGCAGCACGTCGGTGAAGGGCACCGTCGCCATGGTGCCGACCGCGCTCAACCGCATGATCGGCACGAAGTTCAAGCTGGTGCAGGGCTACACCGGCACCCGCGAGCAGATGCTCGCGGTCGAGCGCGGCGAGGTCCAGGGCATGGGCAACGCGCCGTGGTCGACGCTGAAGATTTCCAACCCCGACTGGGTGCCGGATCATAAGGCGTACCTGCTGTATCTCATTGGCTTGAAGCGGGCACCCGATCTGCCCGACGTGCCGACCATCGTCGAGCTCGCACCCGACGACGAGTCGCGCAAGGTGATGCAGCTCCTCGCCAGCACCTCCGAGATGGGCCGCTCGTTCATGGCGGGGCCGAACGTGCCGGCGGATCGCGTGGCGGTCCTGCGCAAGGCGTTCGACGAGACCGCGAACGATCCCGCGCTGCGTGAGGACGCGGCCAAGCGCCAGATCAATCTCAATCCGATGTCTGGCCAGCAGCTCCAGACGCTGATCGGCGAAGTGACGTCGTACCCGGACGCGCTCTACGAGCGCACACGCGAGCTGGTCACGCCCTAGAAGCTGGCCGCTGGGAGGCAAGTATGAAGCGTACGCGTATCGCGCGACTGATCGCGGCCGCGTGCCTGACAGTGTTCACGACCTCGGCGCTCGCCCGAAGCGCGCTGGCCGAGAGCGACGAGGACTATTACCGCGGCAAGACGATGCGGGTGATCGTCGGCTTCGCCGCCGGCGGCGGCTTCCACACCTACGGACAGGTGCTGGCGGCGCACATGGAGCACTTCATGCCGGGCCGCCCGAACTTCATCGTCCAGGACATGCCGGGCGCGGCGACCGCGAAGGCGGCGCAGTACATCTATTCCGGCTCGCCGCAGGACGGCACGATCATTGGCCTTCTCCATCAGGGGCTGGTCGCCAACCAAGTGCTCGATCTCCAGGGCGGCGCGTTCGACGTCACCAAATTCAACTGGGTCGGCCGCATGGGCACGCGGTTGAGCGTCGGCCTCGTCTGGCACACCGCGGGCGTGAAGACGCTCGCGGACGCCAAGGCGAAGGAGGTCATCCTCGGCGCTACAGGGCCGACGGCGACCTCGGTGATGGTGCCGATGGCGCTCAATCGCCTGATCGGAACCAAATTCAAGGTGGTGCAGGGCTACCAGAGCTCGGGCGAGATGTACCTCGCCATGGAGCGGGGCGAGACCCAGGGACTCGGCATCGCCGGCTGGCTCGACCTCACCGGCCCGCGCGCCGACTGGCCGCGCGACGGCAAGGTGTTCGTGATCTACCAGATCGCCCTCAAGCGCCATCCCGAGATGCCCGACATCCCGACGCTGGGCGACGTCGCGACCAATCCCGACGACCGCAAGATCATGGAGCTGCTGGCCGCGACCGAGGACATGGGCCGCTCGTTTGTCGCTGGGCCCGGAGTGCCGAAGGCCAGGGTCGCGATCCTGCGCGATGCCTTCGCCCGGATGATGAAGGATCCCGAGTTCCTCGCCGACGCCAAGTCGAAGCAGCTCGACGTCGACTTCATGCCGGGCGACGAGCTGCAGAAGGTGGTCGAAAGCATCGGCGCATTCCCGCCGGCGCTCGCACAACGCGCCAAGGACATCGTCAAACCCTAAGGATTCCGTAGTGGTCATGGACAACGAGTACGACGGGCTGCGCAGCTACATCGAGGCGTGCCGCGCCATCGGCGAGGTGGTCGACATCGAGGACGCCGACTGGGACCTCGAGATCGGCACGCTGAGCGAAGCGGTCGCCGAAAAGATACCCGAGCCGCGCATGATGCTGTTCGACCGCATCAAGGGCTATCCCAAGGGCTTCCGCGTGCTCAGCCTGCCGGTCGCGTCGAAAAAGCGCACGGCCATCGTCTTCGGCCTGTCGCCCGACACCAGCAAGCTGCAACTGGCGCGGGACATCTCGCGCAAGATCAAGGCGGCCCAGCCGATCCCGCCGGAGTTCGTCAGCGACGGCCCGGTTCTGCAAAATCGCATGACCGGCGCCGACGTCGACCTCTGGAAGTTTCCGGTGCTGCGATCGCACGCCAAGGACGGCGGCCGCTACATCGGCACCGCGGACCACGTCATCAACCGCGATCCCGAATCGGGCTTCGTCAACATGGCGACGTACCGCATCCAGGTGCACGAAAAGAATCTGCTCGGCCTGTGGATGAGTCCGGGCCAGCACGGCCGCGCCATCTGCCAGCGCTACTGGGACAAGGGGGAGGCGTGCCCGATCGTCGCCGTGTTCGGCGGCGACCCGCTGGTGTTCAACGCCTCGTCGACCAAGCTGCCGTGGGGCAAGTCGGAGTTCGATCTGGTCGGCGGTTTGCGCGGCAAGCCGTTGCCCGTCGTCAAAGGCCCGCTCACCGGCTTGCCGATTCCGGCCCACGCCGAGATCGCGATCGAGGGCGAGGTCCCGCCGCCGTCCGAGCAATCGCGCGCCGAAGGTCCGTTCGGCGAATGGCCCGGCTACTACTCCGGCGGCACGCTCGGCACCGGCGAGAATCAGCCGGTGATCCGGGTCAAAGCCATCTACTACCGCGACGATCCGATCATCGTCAGCATGGCGCCGCAGTGGCCGGGGGCGCCGCACCACAGTGTGCGATTCGACTCAGGGCTGTTATGGGATCAACTCGAAGCCGCGGGCGTTCCCGATATCAGCGGCGTCTACATCTACAACTACTACATGATGGTGGTGGCGATTAAGCAGCGCTACGCCGGGCACGCCAAGCAGGCGGGCATGGCGGTGCTAGGTTGCTCGGCGTCGGCGCGCAACGGTCGCTACATCGTCGTGGTCGACGACGACATCGATCCGTCGAACATCCAGGAGGTCCTGTGGGCGATGGAGACCCGCGTCGACCCGGCGACCGACATCGAGATCGTGCCCGAGTGCTGGTCGACGCCGCTTGACCCGCGGATGCCGCCCGAGAAGCGCGACGCCGGAGTCCACACCAACAGTCGCGCGATCTTCTACGCGGTGCGGCCGTTCGCGTGGAAGGGCCGCTTCCCGATGGTCAACCGCGCGGACCGCGACGAGATCCGCAAGGTGATGGACAAGTACCGCGGCGTGCTGCCGTTCCCCAAGGAATAGGATAACGTCCCGCCGCTGATTTCCGGCGGGGAAGGGAATGGAGCGGATCGACCGGTATTTCCAGATAACGGCGCACGGCAGCACGGTTGCGCGCGAGCTGATCGCCGGCGTCGCGACGTTCCTGACGATGGCCTACATCATCGTCGTCAACCCGTCGATCCTCGCCGAGGCCGGCATGGACTTCGGCGCGGTGTTCGTGGCGACGATCCTTGCCGCCGCGATCTCCACCGCCATCATGGGCCTGTGGGCCAACTGGCCTGTCGCGCTCGCGCCCGGCATGGGACTCAACGCCTTCGTGGTCTACGGCATCGTCATCGGCATGAAGCAGCCGTGGCAGGTGGCGCTGGGCGCCGTCTTCCTCAGCGGCTGCTTCGCCTTCGCCCTCAGCCTGACGCGCCTCCGGGAATGGGTCATCAACTCGATCCCGCGCTCGCTCAAGCTCGGCATCGGCGCCGGCATCGGCCTGTTCCTCGCCATGATCGGCCTGCGCGCGGTGGGGATCGTCGTCGCCAACCCGGCGACAGTGGTCGGGATCGGCGACGTCGGCAGCGTGCCGGTGCTGCTCGCCGGCCTGGGTTTCGTGGTGATGGTAGCGCTCGACCGGGTCGGCGTCACCGGCTCGATCGTCATCGGCATTCTCGGAATCAGCATTGTCGCCTGGGTGATCGGCGCGTCGCCGTTCGAGGGCGCAGTCGGGGTCGTGCCGAGCCTCGCGCCGACGTTTCTCAAGCTCGACATCGCCGGCGCGGTCCATGCGGGCCTCATGGCCGTGGTGTTCACGCTGGTGTTCGTCGACTTCTTCGACACCGCCGGCACGCTCACCAGCGTCGCGAACCTCGCCGGCAAAGTCGATGAAAAGGGCCGGGTCGAGGGCATTGGCCGCGCGGTTATCGCCGACACCGGGGCGACGATCATCGGCGCGCTGCTCGGCACCAGCAACACGACGGCCTACATCGAGAGCGGCGCCGGCATCAAGGAGGGCGGCCGCACCGGACTCACCGCCGTCACCGTCGCCGTGCTGTTCCTGTTGTGCCTCGGATTCGCGCCGCTCGCCCGCAGCATCCCCGCCGCCGCGACCGCGCCGGCACTGGTGTTCGTCGCCGCGCACTTCGCGCGCAATCTCGCCGACATCGACTGGAAGGACGCGACCGAGTACGCGCCGGCGGTGCTCACCGCGATTCTGATGCCGCTGACCTACAGCATCGCCAACGGCGTGGCGGTCGGCTTCATCGCCTACGCGCTCTGCAAGATCGTGGCGGGGCGGTGGCGCGAGGCGGGTGCGGCGGTGATGATCATCGCCGCACTCAGCGTGCTGCACTTCGCGGTGTCGTAGCCGTCAGGGCAGGTCCCAGGGAAACGTGATCCACGATTCCTGCGCCACGCGGTGGACGAATACGTCGACCGAGGCGATGCCCTCGGGCTTGGCGTAGACGGTGGCGAAGCGGGCGAGGGGCAGGAGCACGCGGGCGGCCCGGAGCGTGGCACCGCTGTCGACCATGTCGTCGACGACGAGCCAGCCCGATCCCGCCGAGGCCGCGGCGCTCTCCGGACGATTGAGGATGCGGACGGCGCCGCGCGTGCGGGGGTCGTCGTAACTCGCGACGCACAGCGTCTCGATCATGCGGATGTCGAGCTCGCGGGCGACGATCGCGGCCGGCACGAGGCCTCCGCGCGCTACTGCGACGATGCCGGTCCAGCGCGTGTCGGGACCGAGCCGGTCGACCAGCGCGCGCGTGTCGCGGTGGACCTCGGCCCAGGTCACGACGTGATCGTTGGGATTGGTAAGCGTCATCGGTCACCCGTTGCCGGCAATACAGTGACCGATGGCGGCGGGGTCGGGCAAGCGGCCTTATTCCCCCGCCTTTATTCCATTGCCATCGCCGCCGCGCCGCCGGCGGCCTTCGGCGGGGCCGAGAACAGCAGCACCATCGGGATCAGCACGATCGCCATGATCATCATCAGCTTGAAGTCGTCGATGTAGGCGATCATCGACGCCTGGCGCGTGACCTCGGCGTTGAGCGCGGCGAGGCCCTGTTGGGTGTTGAGGTTCCAGAACCGGTGCACGTTGGGATCGAGCAGCGCCGGGTTGGTCGGCGTGATGTTGGCCGCGAGCGACGAGTGCAGCCGCTGCGTATTCTGCGCGAGCAGCGCCACGACCGAGGAGATGCCGACGCTCGAGCCGATGTTCCGCATCAGGTTGAACACGCCGGCCGCCTCGTTGCGCGCGTCGGGGGCGAGCGTCGAGTAGGCGATGGTGGTCAGCGGCACCCATACGAAGCCGAGACCGAAGCCCTGGATGACGCCGCTCATGGCGACATCCCACTGCGGCAGGTCGAGCGCGAACGACGACATCCAGTAAAACGAGTAGGACGACACGATGAGGCCGAACACCAGAAGGTAGCGCGCGTCGACGCGTTGCAGCAGCCGACCGACGAACACCATCGCGATAATGGTGCCGACGCCGCGCGGCGCGAGCAGCAGGCCGGCCGAGAACACCGGATAGTTCATCAGGCCTTGCAGCATCGGCGGCAGCAGAGCCATGGTCGCGAACAGGATGACGCCGACCACGGAGATGAAGATCAGGCTCACCGAAAAGTTGCGATCGCGGAACAGTCCCGGCCGGATGAACGGCTCCTTCGTCGTGAACACGTGGACGACGAACAGGTAGAACGCGAGCACGGCCAGCACCGCCTCGACCACGATCTCGGTCGAGCCGAACCAGTCGAGCTGCTCGCCGCGATCGAGGAACATCTGCAACGACGCGATGGCGAGGCTGATGAGCCCGAAACCGAGCGCGTCGAAGCGCAACGTCTTGTCGACCTTGGTCTCGGCAACGGCCGCCGAGATGACGAGGAACGCGAGGATGCCGAACGGCACGTTGATGTAGAACACCCAGCGCCAACTGTAGTGATCGGTCAGCCAGCCGCCGAGCGTGGGCCCGAGCACCGGGCCGACGACCGCGCCCATGCCCCACACCGCCATCGCCGAGCCGTGCCGTTCCTTGGGGTAGCTGTCGAGCAGCACCGACTGCGACAGCGGCACGAGAGCCGCGCCGCCCATGCCCTGGAGGATGCGGAACGCGACCATCTCGTAGATCGAGGTCGCGAGTCCGCACAGCACCGAGGCGACGACGAAGCCCGCGATCGACACCAGGAACAGCTTCTTGCGGCCGTAGCGGTTGCTGAGCCAGCCGGTCGGCGGCGTCATGATCGCGGCGGCGACGATGTAGGACGTCAGGACCCACGATATCTGATCGTAGCTCGCCGAGAATCCGCCCTGCATGTGCGGCAGCGCGACGTTGGCGATCGTCGCGTCGAGCGCCTGCATGAACGTTGCCAGCACTGTGCCGAAGGTGATGAGCGGCAGATTGAGGGCTTTGGGCGGCATGACTGGCCTTACTAGCCCCGAGGCTGCGCGCTCGTGGTCGCGGCCGCGTCGCGCGTGTTCTCGGGCTTGGTGTCGATCTCGACCGTGACGCTCATGCCGGCGCGGAGTGTGGGCGCATCGGCCTGGGGCTCGATCGACAGGCGCACCGGGATGCGCTGCACGACCTTGATCCAATTTCCCGAAGAATTTTCGGCTGGCAGTACCGAGAACTCGTTACCGCTGGCCGGGCTCAGGCTCTCGACGGTCGCGTGCCAGGTCTTGCCCGGGTAGGCGTCGACCTTGATGGTCGCGGGCTGTCCGGCGGCGACGCCTTCGAGTTGCGTTTCCTTGAAGTTGGCCTCGACCCAGGTGTTCGCGGTCTCGGCGAGGTTGAACACCGGCTGGCCGGCGGAGATGTAGTCGCCCGGGCGCACCGTCACGTTGGCGAGCACGCCGGCGGCCGGCGCGACGATCTTGGTGCGGGCGAGCGCGAGCGCCGCGTCGTCACGCTGGGCGAGCGCCGCCCGGTAGGCGCCGAGCTCCTCGGTCGGCGTGTCGACCTTGCCGCCGAGCTGGGCCTCGATGGCCGCGATCTGCTCGCGGGTCGCGTCTTCGTTGCGCTGCGCCTGCTGGTACGCGAGCTGGGCCTGCTCGTACTGCTGCTGCGAGGACGCGCCGGAAGTGCGCAGGCGGGTCTGGCGCTCGAATTCGCGCTGGCGGTTCGCGGTCGTGTCGGTGGCGCTCTTCAGCCCCGCGATTTTCTCGCGGTAGTTGGCGCGCAGGCTGGCGATGCGATCCTTGGTCATCGACAGGTTCGCTTCGGCCTGGTCGAGCGCGATCTTGTAGGAGCTCGCATCGAGCTCGAACAGGACCTGGCCCGCCTGCACGGTCTGGTTGTTCTTCACGTAGACCGTTGCGACCTGGCCCGGAACCTGGGCGCTGATCGAGGCGAGGTCGGTCTTGACGAAGGCATCATCGGTCGAGACGTAGCGGCCGCTGGTCATGTACCACCACGCGCCGACGAGGACGACGAGCAGCGGACCGAGCGCCATCAGGCTCCAGCGGATCAGCTTGCGGCGCGAGCCGGCGCGGTCCGTGGTCTTGCCCGCGGTGCTCGCGGGGGCGTTCGGTTCGGGTTGCTCTCGACGCAGTTCGGTAACGTTGGCGTTAGCCATGACGCGTACTCCGGGTCTCCGGGGCGGCCGCTGGTTCGGCGGTGCTCTCCGCAAGGTTGGCTTTGATGGTGTTCAACTGGTTCAGCATGCGGTCGACGTCGGCGCTCGGCAGTCCCGCGTGCGCCTCGCCGTAGACTTCGTCAGCGAGGGCGAAAATGCGCTCGAGCATCGGTCCCGCTTTTTCCGTGAGCTCGACGACGTGAGCGCGGCGATCGCGCGGGTCGGGCTTGCGGACGATCAGCTCGAGCTCGCCGAGGCGGTCGAGGAGGCGGACGAGGCTGATGGGCTCAATGTCCATGCTCTGCGCGAGGCAGGCCTGATTGCAGGGGCCGCGCGCGGCGAGGTGGATCAGCGCCGCCGCCTGGGCCCGCGTCAGCCCGACGCCGGTTGAGCGGAGGCGCTGCTCGAAGCGTCGCCGCAGCAGCCGCGCCACTTCGTGGATGACGAATCCGAACATTTGCTCAGGCCGGGTACCCATGAAGTCCTCATATTAGATGCAAGTGATATAATAGGCGTTGCCTACGGCGCGGCAATGGCGCCGTGCGCGCGGCCGCCATGCATCCCACGCGGGGTCACAAGCTCCGGATTCGATTGGGATTTCCCTGAAGAATGCCGTGCAACCGCGATGGTTCCGGGGCCTGTGCGGCGGGTCTTTTCAGGGGGATGGCTGGGGAGAAGCCTCGCTCGCACCGGACGGGGGTGCGATCCGTCCGCATGGCCTTTCCGTAACCGGACCCCTTCACCGAAGCCCGCTCCGGTTTGTGAGGCCGGAGCGGGCTGGTGAGGGGCCGAGTGCGCCAACTTTGCCAGGCGGACGCACTCCGTCGTCGGCGGCTCCGGCAGAAGCCGCCTTTGTCGTCCCCGGTGAGGGTCAGTAAGGTGCCACGCTGCGTTGAAAGCGTGGCCGAGCCTACC
>DATJIG010000065.1:0-9431 GCA_035493495.1 Alphaproteobacteria bacterium | reverse complement strand
GAAGGCGACCCAGCGCCACGCGCCGAGCGCGACCAGCTTCGGCCGGTAGCCCTTGCCGGTGACGATCGAGTAGCGCTCCGAGCGGGCGATGACGCGCAGGTACGCGGTCGTCATCACCACGGCGACGAACAGGTAGAGGATCCCGAGCGCATTGGCCTTGCCGTAGTCCGGCAGCGACGAGGTCGAGTGCAGCATCGCGTAGATGCGCGTCGAGAACACGAAGATGCCGGCCGGCATGCCGATGATGCTCGGCACCTCGAACACCTCGAGCGCCGAGACCATCTTCGACACCGAGCTGGTCGGCACGATCGTGATGAACACGCTGATCATGACCGCGGCGGCGGCGACGTTCACCGTGGTGCTGAGCTTTTTGATTTCGGTCGTGGTCGTGCGCTCGAAGTTCTGGGGACGCAAGATCCTCGACCAGCTCGTGTTCATGCCGCACGCGATTCCCGGCATGGTGATGGGCCTCGCGTTCCTCTGGGTGTTCCTCCAGATCGACCGCGCCGGGGTGCCGCTGTTCGGCAGCATCTGGTCGATGGCGATCGCCTTCACCATCAGCTTCATGGCCTACGGCACGCGGACGATGAACGCCGCCGTGCTGCAGATCCACCGCGACCTCGAAGAGGCGGCGCTGATCAACGGCGCGCGGCCCTGGCGCATGCTGTGGCGGGTGTTCGTGCCGCTGATCATGCCGACCGTGGTCGGCCTGTGGATCTGGGCGATGCTGCACGCGGTGCGCGCGGCTGGGTTACCCTTGATCCTCTACCAGGGTGCGCGCAACCAGGTGCTGTCGGTGATGATCTGGAACATGTGGACCGACGGCCAGATCGGCTCGGTCGGCGCGATCGCGGTGATGCTGATCCTGTTCCTGCTGGCGGTGACGCTCTGCTTGCGCGCGTTCGGCTTCCGCCGCGGCATCGGAATCTAGAGTTCAAAAAGAGAGAGCGAAGAAGGAGAGAGCTATGGACCACATCAATTTCCCGTTCCGGGCCAGCGGGCATCTGGCGCTGCTGCACGTCGTCGCCGAATCGGGCGCATGGGCGAAGCAGAACCTCGACGTGAACTACAACTTCAAGATCAGCTCGACCGACGCCCACGCCAAGATCCCGACCAGCGAGATCGAGTTCGTCGGCGGCAACCACGTGTCGACCTACGGCAAGCGGGCGCGCGGCGACAACTGGACGTATCTCGGCCAGACCGTGAACCGCATCGACCACCGGCTGGTGGTGCGCGCCGATTCCGACATCACCGGGATCAAGGATTTGAAGGGCAAGAAGGTGCTGACCGCCGGCTCGCACCCGGCCCTCAACGACTGGCTGTACCTCAAGCAGAACGGCCTCGACGTCGACAAGGACCAGGTCGAGATCGTCAACCGCTCGAAGCTCAAGGCCGGCTCGATGGACGAGGAGGATCCGTCGTCGCGGCTCTCCAACAAGGAGCGCTGGGAGCTGGTGAAGGACGGCACCGTCGACGCCACGCTGCTGACGCCGCCGAAGTCCGACTTCGCCGAGAAGGCCGGTCTCAAGATCATCGAGATCGAGCCGATGCCGATGATCCACTTCACCACGATCTCGACCAGCCAGCAGTTCGTCGACCGCCATCCCGAGATCGTCGATCGCTTCCTCAAGGGACTCATGGAAGGCATCTGGTTCTTCAAGACCAAGCCGAAGGAGTCGATGAAGATCATGAAGGAGCGCCACACCTCCGAGGGTCAGATGGACGACGCCATGGTCGAGAAGGTCTATCGCGAGCTGGCGGCGGTCTTGGAGCCGCGGCTCTATCCGGCGATGGACGCGATTGCCAACGTCTACCAGGAGGCTTTGAGGCAGGATAAGGACGCGGCGAAGATCAATCCGCTGACGCTGTGGAACCTCAACGCCATCCGCAAGATCGACGACTCGGGCTTCGTCGATCAGCTCTACGGCACCAAGCGGGGGTGAGTTCTACGCCGACGCCATCCGACGGGCTGCAACCCGCTCTTTTAAGCCCGACGGGGTGCAACCCGTCGGGTGAGCTGTACGGGACCAAGCGGGGGTAGCTGTTTTTGCCCTGTCCCTCGAGGGAGAGGGCAGGGTGAGGGTGGGGCGACGTTATATCGCCTCACCCCTCCCTCTCCCCGACGGGGAGAGGGCTAACGACGATTCTGTGCAGGCCGCTACCGGCGCTTGGTGACGATCTCGAAGATGTTCTCGAAGTCGCGCTGATGCGCGACGTCGGCTTCGAAGCTGTTCAGATAGAAGGTCTTCGCCAGGCGCTTGACCAGCCTCTTCTCGATCTGCGTCTCTTCCGCCACCTTGTTGACGATCTCCTTGACCAGGTCACGCTCGGCAGCCGAGCGCGTCATGCTGTCGCTGATCTCGTTGATCGCCTTCTTGAGCCTGTCCTGCGCGTCGGCAGAGAGATTGATGACGCTTTCGTTTTCGTTGTCGCTCATGTCTTCACCTTTACTACTACTTCAACTAACGACGTTCGGGGATCGCGGAGGCTCCGGCCGCTCAGGCCCCCGCCCCTCTTTTAAGAACGGGCAGGGTGCGACCCGCCCCTCCTTTAAGACCGGGCAGGGTGCGACCCGCCCCTCCTTTAAGAACGGGCGGGGTGCGACCCGCCCGTAGACGCGGGCCGTCCAAAAAGAGGGGTGCGCGAAGCGCGGCTCCTGATTCACGGTCGGGCATGTTGGGTTAAGGGGTGGACGCTTCGGCGCGCGCTCGTCGCGTCAGCTCTTCAGCTCGACCCAGATCGGCACGTGGTCCGAGGCGCGCTCGCGGGCGCGCTCGTCGCGGTCGATCTCGCAGGCGACGAGGCGGTCGGCGGCCTGGGGCGACAGCAGCAAATGATCGATGCGCAGGCCCTGGTCCTTCTGCCAGGCACCCGCCTGGTAATCCCAGAACGTGTACTTGTGGATCTCGTTGGGGTGGAGCGTGCGGAAGGCCTCGGTGTAGCCGAGGTTGACGATGCGCCGGAACGCGGCGCGGCTCTCGGGGCGGAACAGCGCGTCGTTGACCCACGCCTTCGGATTGTAGACGTCGTCCTCGCCCGGAATCACGTTGTAGTCGCCGGCGAGGATCACCGGCTCCTCGAGCTTCAGCAGCTCGCTCGCGTGGTCGCGCAGGCGCTCGAGCCAGGCGAGCTTGTAGGAGAACTTCTCGGTGTCGACGGGATTGCCGTTGGGCAGGTAGATCGACGCGACGCGCACGACGAGGTCGCCGAACGCCGTCACGCCCTCGACGTAGCGCGCCTGCTCGTCGCCGTCATGGCCGGGCAGCGACTTGCGGATGTCCTCGATCGGCGCGCGCGAGAGGATCGCGACGCCGTTGTAGGACTTCTGGCCGACCACCGCGAGGTTGTAGCCGAGCTCCTCGATCTCGAGCGCCGGAAACGCGTCGGTCTGGCACTTGATCTCCTGCAGCAGGCAGACGTCGGGCTTCGCCTCTTTGAGCCAGCCGAGCACGAGCTGGAGGCGGGCTTTGACCGAGTTGACGTTCCAGGTGGCGATCTTGACCAAGGGGATTCCTCTCGCGGAAATGCGCCGCGAGTTTTCACGTAAAGCGTCCCGGAATCAACAGGAGGCGAATCAAAAGGAAAGGAGGTTACAGCGAGAACGACTTGCCGCAGCCGCAGGACGACGCGGCGTTCGGATTGCGCACGGTGAACGTCGAGCCGACGAGTTCCTCGGTGAAGTCGACCTCGGCGCCGCCGAGTAGTCCGAGCGAGGTCTCGTCGACAACGAGCCTGGCGCCCTCGCGCTCGACCACCCGGTCCTCGGGCGTCAGCGTGTCGTCGAGGGTGAAGCCGTACTGGTAGCCCGAGCAGCCGCCGCCGGACACCGACAGGCGCAGCATCACGTGCCCGTCCGCGGCCCCCTCGGCGGACGCCAGGTCGCGGATGCGCCTGGCCGCGCGCTCGGTGAGGAGCAGGGCGGGCTGGGCGGCGGTCGGCGTGGCGATCTCGGTCATGATGCTCCTTAATGGCACCCCGGATGCAGGCCCGGGACGCGCCCCCATATGTAAGGCCGAGCGGGGCCGCTTCCAACCCCCATGGCGGGGGCCCGGGAACACCTATCCACACGAGATTCCGTGAAGAATCCGCCGGATAGGGCCCTTCCGGTTGCTTCGGGGGGTGCCCCCCTGTAGGGTCCGGCCATGTCCGAACAGCCCGCCGCCGCGCTGGATTTTCCGAGCCACGGCGTCTCCTACGCGAGCCGCCCCGAGGCGAGCCGCGGCCGTTTGCATCCCGAGCCCGACGCGCCCACGCGCTCGCCGTTCCAGCGAGATCGCGACCGCATCATCCATTCGGCGGCGTTTCGCCGCCTCAAGTACAAGACGCAGGTCTTCGTCTACCACGAGGGCGACAACTTCCGGACGCGCCTCACGCACTCGCTCGAGGTGAGCCAGATCGCCCGCTCGGTCGCGCGCGTGCTCGGCCTCAACGAGGACCTCGCCGAGGCGCTGGCGCTGGCCCACGACGTCGGCCATCCGCCGTTCGGCCACGCCGGCGAGGAAGCGCTGCACGTCTGCATGAAGGACTTCGGCGGCTTCGACCACAACGCCCAGACGCTGCGGATCCTGACGTCGCTCGAGCACCGCTATGCCGAGTTCGACGGTCTCAACCTGACGTGGGAGACGCTTGAGGGCGTGGTCAAGCACAACGGCCCGCTGCTCCGACGTGTGGGCGGCCCAGCGATCCGAAAAGAGGGGGCGCTACCGCGCGCCATCGCTGAATACAACCAACGCCACGACCTCGAGCTTTCGACCTTCGCCAGCGCCGAGGCTCAGATCGCGGCGATCGCCGACGACATCGCCTACAACAACCACGACATCGACGACGGGCTGCACGCCGGACTGTTCTCGGTCGACGATCTGATGGACGTGCCGCTCGCCGGTCCGGTGTTCAAGACCGTGCTGACCAAGTATCCCGGTCTCGAGCGCAACCGCCTGATCCACGAGTCGGTGCGGCGGATGATCAACATCATGGTCGACGATCTCATCGCCGAGACCCGCCGTCGTCTGGCGGCCGCGCGCCCCAAGACGGTCGACGACATCCGCGCCCTTGATGCGCCCGTCGTCGCGTTCTCGGAAGCGATGCGCGCCAACGACAAGGCGCTCAAAGAATTCCTGTTCGAGCGGATGTATCGCCATTACAAGGTCAACCGCATGACCACCAAGGCGCGGCGGGTGGTGCGCGACCTGTTCGGTCTGCTGCTGGCCGAGCCCGGCTGCCTGCCGACCGAGTGGCAGCAGCAGACCGACCGTCCCGGCACTCAGAAGACCGCAATCGTGGTCGCAGACTACATCGGTGGGATGACCGACCGGTTCGCCTTGCAGGAGCACCGCCGGCTGTTCGACGTCGACATGAAGCCGGACTGAGCGGCTCCGAGTGATTGGTTTAAGATGAACTTTTTCAAAGATTTTCGTAGCGAAATTATCAAAACGCTTGAAGATATGGTGACCGAGGGCGAGCTGCCGTCGGGCCTCGATTTCACGCGCGTGGCGGTCGAGCCGCCGAAGGACGCCGCGTTCGGCGACGTCACCACCAACGCCGCGATGGTGCTGGCCAAGGATGCGGGCAAGCCGCCGCGCGCGATCGCCGAATCGCTCGCCCGCCGGCTCGAGGCCCACGACGATGTCGCCAAGGTCGCGGTCGCCGGCCCCGGCTTCCTCAATGTGACCTTTGAGACGCCGTTCTGGTTCGGGCGTCTGCGCGACGTGCTCGACGAGGGAGTCGCCTACGGCAATTCGGATCTCGGCGGCGGCCGTCTGGTCAACGTCGAGTACGTCTCGGCCAACCCGACCGGGCCGATGCATGTCGGCCACGCCCGCGGCGCCGTCGTCGGCGACGTGCTGGCCTCGCTGCTCGCCAAGGCCGGCTTCAAGGTCTCGCGCGAGTACTACATCAACGACGCTGGCGCCCAGGTCGAGGCGCTCGCGCGCTCGGCGCATCTGCGCTACCGCGAAGCGCTCGGCGAGGCCATCGGCGAGATTCCCGAAGGCCTCTATCCAGGCGAGTACCTGAAGGACGTCGGCCAGGCGCTCGCCAGTCGCGACGGCGCCAAGTGGAAGGACACGCCGGACTCTGACTGGCTCGCGCCGGTGCGCGACTTTGCGATCGCGGCGATGATGGAGCTGATCAAAGTCGATCTCGCGGCGCTCGGCGTCCGCCACGCCGTGTTCTCCTCGGAGCGCGAGCTGCACGGAAAAGGCGAGGTGCAAGAGGCGGTCGACGAGCTCAATCGTCGCGGGCTCGTCTATCGCGGCACGCTCGAGCCGCCCAAGGGCAAGCTGCCGGAGGACTGGGAACCGCGTGAACAACTCCTGTTTCGCTCGACGCAGTTCGGCGACGACGTCGATCGCCCGCTGCAGAAATCCGACGGAAGCTGGACCTACTTCGCCGGCGACATCGCCTATCACTACGACAAGTATCGCCGCGGCTTCCTGAGCCAGATCGATGTCTGGGGCGCCGACCACGGTGGCTACGTCAAGCGCATGAAGGCGGCGGTGAAGGCATTGTCGGACGGCAAGGCCGACCTCGACGTCAAGCTGTGCCAACTCGTCAACCTGCTCGACAACGGCGAGCCGGTGAAGATGTCGAAGCGCGCCGGCACGTTCGTCACGCTGCGCGACGTCGTCGACCGCGTCGGCAAGGACGTCGTCCGCTTCATCATGCTGACGCGCAAGAACGACGCCGCGCTCGACTTCGACTTCGCCAAGGTGCTGGAGCAGTCGAAGGAGAACCCGGTCTTCTACGTCCAATACGCCCACGCCCGAGCCCATTCGGTGTTCCGCAACGCGCGCGAAGAATTCGCCGATCTCGACAGTTCGGCGGCGGCGCTCGCGTCCGCCCCGGTCGAGCGGCTGACCGGGGAGGGCGAGGTGGCGCTGATCAAGCTGATGGCCGGCTGGCCCCGGCTGGTCGAGGGTGCGGCCGATGCCCACGAGCCCCATCGTGTTGCCTTCTTTCTCTATGATCTTGCCGCCGCGTTCCACGGGTTGTGGAATCGCGGCAACACGGATCCGTCGGCGCGCTTCATCGTCCGCGGCGACCGTGAGTTGACGGCGGCGCGTCTCGCCCTGGTGCGGGCTACCGCCACAGTGATCGCGTCGGGTCTCGCGGTGTTGGGCGTGACCCCGGTTGAGGAGATGCGTTAATGACCGATTGGGAACGTCCGTCGCTGTCGTCGGGAGCGAGCTCGGGTCGCGGTGGCCCGAAGAAGAAAAAGCCGGGGCGGCTACGCTGGGCGTTCTGGGGCGTCGTGGTCGTCGCCGTTGTCGGCTTCGCCTGGGTGTCATGGAGCGCCTACCGCTCCAGCCAGAGCATCGAGGACGCGGGCATGGTGCCGCTCTTGAAGGCGGACAACACGCCGTCGCGCATCCGGCCTGACGATCCCGGCGGCATGAACGTGCCCAACCAGGACAAGGAAATTTACGACCGCATCGATCCCAAGCGCGCGGCGCCGCAGGGCGTCGAGCGCCTGCTGCCGCCGCCGGAGCAGCCGGTTGGACGCCCGGCCGCCATCCCGACGCTTCACAGCGACGATGGATCGGGTGCGGCGCGCGAGGTCAGCACGCCGACGGTGAAGGCCATTCCCGAACCGCCGGCGCCGAAGGCCGTGGCACCCGCCCAGCAGGCGCCGTCGCCGTTCACCAAGGTCGAGTTGCCGCCGGCTCCACCCAAGGGACAGAAAGCGCCTGCCGAGAAGCCGGCGCCGCAGCAGCACGCCGCGGCGACTCCGCCGGCGCCAAAAGTCTCCACCGCGCCGATCTCGGGCGCCAAGATCCAGCTCGCAGCAGTCAGCTCCGAGGACGCGGCGCAAAAGGAGTGGGACCGCCTCAAGAAGTCCAGCGGCGGACTGCTTGACTCGGTTAGTCCGTCGTTCGTGCGGGCCACGGTCGGCGACAAGGTCGTCTACCGTATCCAGGCCGGTCCGCTGGCGAGCGCCGACGCCGCCGCCGACCTGTGCACGAAGCTGAAAGCGCGCAACGTCGGGTGCTTCGTTGCCCGCTGACGCTTCAAAAAGTTCTCCGGCCGCCGTCGTCTTCAGCTGCTCGGGTCCGACGCTGACGGCGGACGAGCGCGCGCTGTTTGCCGATTCCAATCCGCTCGGCTTCATCCTGTTCGCGCGCAACTGCGTCGAGCCGGGCCAGATCCGGGATCTCACCGCGGCGCTCCGCGACTCGGTCGGCCGTTCCGACGCGCCGGTGCTGATCGACCAGGAGGGCGGGCGCGTGCAGCGCCTCAACCCGCCGCACTGGCGCGCCGCACCTTCGGCCCAGGCCTTCGGCAGGCTTGCGCGCACCGATCGCGCCACGGCGCGTGACGCGGTGCGGCTCAACGCCCGGATGCTGGCGCATGAGCTTCTCGACCTCGGCATCGACGTCGATTGCGCGCCAGTGCTCGACGTGCCGGTACCAGGCGCGCACGGCATCATCGGCGACCGCGCCTATGGGACCGACGCGGTGTTGATCGCCGATCTCGGCCGCGCCGCGTGCCAGGGTTTCCTCGAAGGCGGCGTCGCACCGGTCGTCAAGCACATCCCCGGCCATGGCCGTGCCCGTTCCGACAGCCACCTCGAGCTGCCGGTGGTCGAGACCTCGCTCGATGTCCTCGCCGAGAGCGACTTCGTGCCGTTCGTCGCCAACGCCGACGCGCCGTACGCGATGACGGCCCACGTCGTCTATACCGCGGTCGATCCCGAGCTGCCGGTGACGCTGTCGGAGCTGGCGATCGAATCGGTGATCCGGGGACGCCTCAAGTTCGACGGATTCCTGTTCTCCGACGACGTCGGCATGAAGGCGTTGTCCGGCCCGTTCGGCGACCGCGCCCGGGCGGCGCTCGGGGCGGGGTGCGACGGCGTGCTCCACTGCAGCGGCGACTTCGCCGAAATGCGGGAAATTGCAGCCGCCGTGCCGGCGCTTTCGGCCAAAGCGCGCGAGCGCTTTGCCGCGGTTCGGGCTAAGATGCGCCGGCCGGAAGCGTTCGACGCCAAGGCGGCCGGCAAACGGCTCGGCGTGCTGCTGGGCTCCATCGCCTGAGCCAACAGTTCGCCTGAGTCAGACGCGCGGAACGCGCCCCAAGGTATGGACACTCTTTACCTCGTCTCGGTCTGGGTCATCCCCGTCGTCATCGCGATTACGTTCCACGAGGTCGCCCATGGCTACGTGGCGCTCCGGTTCGGCGACGACACCGCGCTGCAGGCGGGACGACTCAGCCTCAATCCGATCCGCCACGTCGATCCGTTCGGAACGATCCTCCTTCCGGGCATGCTGCTGCTCGCCAGCGGCGGCCGGTTCGGTTTCGGTTTCGCGAAGCCGGTTCCGGTAAATTTTTGGCGATTGCGGAATCCGAAGCGCGACATGATCTGGGTCGCGCTCGCCGGTCCCGGGATGAACATCTTGCTCGCGCTGTTCTCCGGCGCGGTGTTTCACCTGCTCCAG
>DATJIG010000064.1:0-4276 GCA_035493495.1 Alphaproteobacteria bacterium | reverse complement strand
TCGCGGCGTTGCCTCCGAAGAGGGCAGTTCCCCGGCCAGTGCCCGGGCGACGTCGGGGTCGAGCGATGCCTTCGGGCCCTCGGCGATCATGTCGAATGTCCCGCCCGGCCCGAACTGGATGCGCACCGTGCCGTTTCCGGCTGTCGCGTCGACGGCGATGAGGAACAGGCTGAGGAGCAGTTTGAGGGCGGGCCGCGTCAGCTCGGGCGCCTGACCCGCCGCCTCCGGCCAGTCGACGCTCACCCGCCCGCCGAGCGGCAGCGCCAGAGCCCGTGTCCGCACCTCGCGCAGCGGCACGCTGTTGCCATCGCTGCCCGCGGCCGATCCGAAAGCGACGCGGAAGAACTGGAGGCGCCGTGCCGCCTCCGACGCGCTCTGCGCGATCAGCGCGAGCGCTTCGCCCCGCATGTCCTCGCCGAACTCGGTGACAAGCTCGACTCCGTTGCCGATGGCCGAGATCGGTCCGACGAGATCGTGGCACAGACGCGCACAGATCAGCTCGAGCAGTCGCGGGTCGACGGATTGGGACATACGGGCCTCTGTCGTTCGTCTCCGCACGCGCTTGCGGCCGGTGCGGCCCGCGATGTTTACCATATGTTTGGCTCAAGCATTGGCGTGCAATTGAGCAGCCTTGTCCGGACGGGCTGCGGCGTCGCAACGCAAGCGAAAAAAGTCCGCGTTGACGCGGTTTGAAGGTGCAAAAAAGGCTCGGTTTTCTTGACTTGTCATGGCCAGCCGGTAGGATCGCGCGATCTTCGGGGTGGATCTCTACAGCATGAACGCGATGGAAGGCCGTTCGCCGGGAACGGCGGGCACTGACTCGAATGTCGCGTGGGTGCGGCCGGACGGTCGCAACGCCGATCCGATCGTCAGTCTCGCCCGCCTGTTCGTCGCGTCGGCCGTACCGGTCTACATCTGCGACGCGGCCGGCGTCGTCGTCCTTAAGAATTCCGCGTTCGATGAGATCGCCGTCGCCCACTACGGCGCCGACAAGACCCGTCTCGACGAGACCCCGCCCGGCATCATGCGGCTGCTCGAACGGCTCTACGCCAACCGCGCGCCGATCGAGGAAACCCAGGTCCTGGATGGCCGGACGCTCCGTGTCCGCCACGTCCCGCTGGTCGACGACAAGGGCGGGATCGCCGGCTTCGCCGGCGCCTGGACCGACGTCACCGCCGCGACCGAGGCCAACCGCCGGGCGTCGCGCACCGAATCGTGGCTGCTCGACGTCATCCGCTCGAGCTCGGACTGGGTGTGGTCGACGGACTCGCGCCTCAACCTCACCTTCGCCTCGCCCCGGATCGCCGAAACCGTCGGCCAGCCGCCGCAACTTCTGGTCGGGCATTACCTGCTGTCGCTCGGCCATTTTGAATCCACCGACAGCGCGTTCGACCCGATGGCGCTGATCGCGCGCCACGCGCCGTTCCGCAACGCCATGTTCCTCATGTCGCACGGCAAGAACGAGCCGCGTCGCGTGCAGTTGTCCGGCGTTCCGATCTTCGACGAGGAAACCGGCGCGTTCGCGGGCTATCGCGGCACCGGCACCGATGTCACGCGCCGTCACGCCGCCGAGCAGGACGCCGTCTCGTCGCGCGCCAAGCTCGAGGAGGCCGTCGAGACGCTGAAATCGCGCAACGCGCAGCTCGATCTCGCGCTCGATCAGGCGCAGGCGGCGGACAAGGCGAAGACCGATTTCCTCGCCATGATGAGCCACGAGCTGCGGACGCCGCTGAACTCGATCATCGGCTTCTCCGACGCCGCGCAAGCCAAGCTGTTCGGGCCCATCCACGACTCCTATCTCGGCTACTTCCGGAACATCCACCGTGCCGGCAAGCATCTGCTCGCGTTGATCGAGGACCTCCTAGACACCGCGAACATCAAGCGCCAGACGCTGTCGATCAAGGTCGCGCCGGTGCGCGCGCAGGAGCTGATCGCCGAAGCCCGCGCGCTTGTCGTGCTGCGCGCCGCCGACAAGAAGGTCGACATCTCGGCGTGTGATCTCAACGGCCCGTGGATCGTCATCGCCGACCGCGTGCGCGCCCGCCAGATCTTCGCCAACCTGCTGTCGAACGCGATCAAGTTCACGCCCACGGGCGGCCGCGTCGGCATCGAGGCCGAGGTCCAGGGCGAGCGCCTCGCGGTCACGGTCTGGGACACCGGCGTCGGCATCGCCGCGGCCGAGTGCGATCGCGTGTTCGAGCGCTTCTACCAGGGCGAGAACAACATCCTCACCCGCCAGACCGAAGGCATGGGGCTGGGCCTCGCCGTCGCCCGCGAGCTGGCCCGGCTGATGGACGGCGACATTACCCTCCAGAGCGTGCCCGGCAAGGGCGCGCGCTTTACGGTCACGCTGCCCCTCGCTCGTGCCCTGACCGGGGCCGAAGAGGGCTGATTCCCGCTTTTTCAGGTGTCCATTGACCCCAGCGCGACCATGGCGCCGGGCGGTGGTTCTTCGTAAAATAGCCCCCATATGGCAGGGTGTCCCCTGCCCTTGGGAACCCCATGATCGATCCGTTTGGCCGGCATATCAGTTACTTGCGCATCTCCGTGACGGACCGGTGCGACTTCCGCTGCGTCTACTGCATGGCGGAAGAGATGACGTTCCTGCCCAAGGCCGACGTGCTCACCCTCGAAGAGATCGACCGGCTGGGCTCGGCGTTCGTCCGCCTCGGCGTCAAGAAGCTGCGCCTCACCGGCGGCGAGCCGCTGGTGCGCAAGAACGTGATGTCGCTGTTCGAGAATCTGTCGCGCCACCTCAAGACCGGCGCGCTCGAGGAGCTGACGCTGACCACGAACGGCAGCCAGCTTTCCCAATTCGCGGAGCCGCTCGCCAGGCTCGGCGTGAAACGCGTCAACGTGTCGATCGACACCCTCGATCCTGAGAAATTCACCGAGATCACGCGCCGCGGCAAGCTCGACAAGGTCCTCGAAGGCGCGTTCGCCGCGCGCGAGGCCGGCATGAAGGTGAAGGTCAACACCGTCGCGCTCCGCGGCGTCAACGAGCAGGAGATGGACGATCTCGTCGCCTGGTGCGGCGAGCAGGGCTTCGACCTCTGCCTGATCGAGACCATGCCGCTCGGCGACATCGACGGCGACCGCACCGACCAATACCTCCCGCTGTCGCTGGTGCGCTCGCGGCTGGCCGCGCGCTGGACCCTCGAGGAGAGCGACAAGCGCACCGGCGGGCCCGCGCGCTATGTGCGCGTCGCCGAGACCGGCCAGTACCTCGGCTTCATCACGCCGCTGACCCACAACTTCTGCGAATCGTGCAACCGCGTGCGCCTGACCTGCACCGGCACCCTCTACATGTGTCTCGGTCAGGAGGACTCGGCCGACCTGCGCGCGGTGCTGCGCGCCGGCGCCGACGACGCGGCGGTCGATGCGGCGATCCGCGAGGCGATCTCGCGCAAGCCCAAGGGCCACGACTTCATCATCGACCGCCGGCACAACCGTCCGGCGCTCGGCCGCCACATGAGCGTAACCGGCGGCTGACCGCACTTCCGACACTTCAGGGGAATCGTATGGGCGCCGTTCTCGGTCTGGGCCTCAGCCATTTTGGCGGCTTCTTTTTTCCCGACGCCGAGATGGGCGCGCGCATCACCGACGCGATGGAGCGCGGCCGCCTGCCGGCGCATCTCCGCGACCCGAGCGGCTGGCCCGCGGCGATGCGCGAGGAATGGGGTAACGACCGCGGCACGTCGTTCGCCGCGCGTCACCGCGCCGCCTATTTCAACGGTCTCCACGAGGTGCGCGCGGCGCTCGATGCGTTCAACCCCGACGCGGTCATCATCTTCGGCGACGATCAGTACGAGTGTTTCCGCGAGGACCTGGTCCCCGCCTACTGCGTGTTCGTGATGAAGGAGTTCGTTGCGAAGCCCTATGCCCGCGCGCGCGGCATCGGCGGCGGCAGCCTCAACATCTGGAACGACCCGCAGGACACCGCCTTCCGCTACAGGGGCGCCGACGACGTGGCGCGACGGCTGGTCAATGGCCTGCTCGGCCGCGGCTTCGATCCGGCCTACGCCTACAAGATGCCGCACCAGGACCACCTCGGCCACGCCTTCACCAACACGCTGCTCTATCTCGACCACGAGCGCCGCGGGTTCGACATGCCGATCGTGCCGTTCGCGATCAATGCCTACGGCTCGGCGTTGATCCGCGAGAAGGGAGGGCTTGCCGGGGCGAGCGCCGGAGAGGCGAGCCCCGACGATCCACCCGGCCCGAACCCGCGCCGGCTGTTCGACATGGGTGCGGCGATCGCCGATATCCTGGCGGA
>DATJIG010000063.1:0-5146 GCA_035493495.1 Alphaproteobacteria bacterium | reverse complement strand
CACCGACCAGATCCTCGACCTCGCCCGGCGCTACAACAGCACGCCGCGGAAATGTCTCGACTACCAGACCCCGGCCGAGGTCCTATCCAAAGCGTTGCACTTCGAATGTGACTCCACCTTCCCGCTTGCGCGGGAATGACGCTTCGCAGAACGGTGCTACGCCGTCTGGCGCTTCGGTGTCGCGACCCTGGCGAGCGCCTCCTGCAGCCGCTCGGCGCTCTTGGCCAACCCTTCGCGCTCCTCGTCCGAGAGATCGGGCTCCAGCACCTCGAGCACGCCGCCCGCGCCGACCACGCTCGGCAGTGAGAACGACACGCCGTAGCGCGGGTGATGGCTCGCGATCGGCAGGACGACCCGCTCGTCGCGCAGCACCGCCTGGGCGATCCGCGCCGTGACCAGGCCGATGCCGTACTGGCTCGCTCCGATGCCCTCGATGATCGAGATGTTGGCGTAACGGACCGCGCGCTCCACCCGCTCGCGGAACGTGTCGGGGTCGAGTCCGCGCCGCGCGATCTCGCGCGCGACCGGAATGCCGGCGATGCGCGCCGTCGACCACACGAACACCGCCGACGTGCCGTGCTCGCCCAAAACCTCGGCCTCGACCGCCGACGGATCGATCTCCAACTCGCGCGCGAGGTGAACCTTGAAACGGAGCGAGTCGAGCAGCGTGCCGGCGCCGAACACGTTGTCGTGGCCGGCGCAGTCGCGGGCGATGTCGGTCAGCGGATCCGGCGGGTCGGTGACGATCAGGATCGGCGCGTGCGGTGCCGCGTGGACGATGCGCGGAATGACGTCGTGGTAGATGCGCGCATTGGTCTCGAGCAAGCGCAGGCGCCCGGCGGGGTCGCTGCGGTCGGTGGCGCCGCCGGTCTTCTCGTTCACCCCGACGGTGACGACGACGAGCCCGGCGCCGACGAGACTGTCGTAGTCGCCGCAGCGCACGTCGACCGGCGGCGACAACGGCGCGCCGTACATGATGTCGCAGGCGACCGCCTTGGCGCGCGCCTTCGTGCGATCGATCAGCCGCAGCTCGCGGCATACGCCGCGCGCGACCATGGCGAGCGCGCACGCCGCCCCCACCTGCCCGGTGCCGACGATCCCGACCTTGAAGAACATGGCGACCTCCTGTGGCTGGAGGGGCGGCGCGCATGTGCGTCTTGGAGCGAGTGAGTGCCGAGGCGGGCGCGCCGCTCAGAAGCCAAGGAGTCTAGCGGGCTGAGTGTGGGGAGACGGTGTCAAACGCCGACAGCGTCAAGATTGACTGAGTTCCTCGATCAATCGCTGACATGAGGCGCGATCGATCGCCCCGTTGATCTCTGGCGTGGAAAGACAAAACAGCGCGTCGGCGATGCGCTTTTCGTATCCGGGCTCATATTGAAATTCGTCATTAAGCTCGACGAGGTTCGCCCAATCCGTGAGTTCATCGGCTTTAAGCTCGCCCCCAAGAAATCGCCGCAGCAATGCGAGCACCGTCTCACGTGTGATTGTGAGCGGCGCTTCTTCTGTGTGAGCATGCAGAAGCTTTACGTACTGCTCCTGCAGTCCCTTCTTGTCGGCCCCGCTCTGCATCCCCGCCCCGCTACTCTCGGCATCTTCCCGGAAAGATCGCACGGATAACGCTCCGCTTGCCCCCCTTGACGCCCGCCTGAGAACAAGTGTAGAACATTCCTCGCGTTGCCGTTTTGTTCCGGTGATCTGCGCACGGCGCACATACCCGGGAACGAAGCGGTAAGCCGCCAAAAACAGAGCCGCGAGGGCGTTTTCATGCTCACCCGCAAGCAGCACGAGTTGCTCCTGTTCATCAACCGGCACCTCGCCGAGCACGGCGTGTCGCCGTCGTTCGACGAGATGAAAGAAGCGCTCAATCTCAAGTCGAAGTCGGGCATCCACCGCCTGATTACCGGCCTCGAGGAGCGCGGCTTCCTGAAGCGCCTCGCCCATCGCGCCCGCGCCCTCGAAGTGGTGCGGCTGCCGGACGACGTCGCGGTGCGCGCGCCGGCGTCTGCGCCGAAGCCCAATCACGGCTTCACGCCCAACGTCATTCCCGGCCGTTTCCGCGGTCCCCTCTCCGGCGCGACGCCGAACCACAGCGCGTCCGAGCCCGCAAACGAGAGCTCCAGCATCCCGCTCTACGGCAAGATCGCCGCCGGCACGCCGATCGAGGCGCTGCGCGATCCGTCGACATCGATCGCCGTGCCGCCGAGCATGCTCGGCCGCGGCGAGCACTACGCGCTCACCATCGAGGGCGACTCGATGATCGAGGCCGGCATCTATGACGGCGACACCGTGATCATCGAGCGCTGCGACACCGCCGAGAACGGCGCCATCGTCGTCGCCCTGGTCGACGAGCAGGAAGCGACCCTGAAGCGGCTGCGGCGCAACCGCGGCTCGATCGCGCTCGAGCCCGCCAACCAGGCCTACGAGACGCGCATCTTCGGCCCCGACCGGGTCAAGGTGCAGGGCAAGCTCGTCGGCCTGCTCCGGCGCTACAACTGACCGTCGCCCAACTGATCACGCGTTTAGCCATCACCCGTCCGGACAGGAGATTGCCATGCTGAATTCGAAACTCCGCTCCCTGAAGCGCGCCATGATCGAGGCCCGCGGCGACGTCGTCCGCGCCGTCGATGGCGGCCGCTCGCCGGAAAAGATCCAGCAGCTCCGCTGCCGCGCCGACACCGTGTTCCAGCGCCTCTACACCGAGATGAAGGACTCCGGATTCTCGGCGACGGCGATCGGAGCCCGCTGAGCGGCGCGCGCCGGTACGCGTCGGCGCACGCCGACCGAACATAGGGTCTCGCTCACTCCCCCCGGATGACGAGGCCTGAGGAGGCGCAGCCTCCGCCTCCTCGCCATCTGCGTCCTGACGCCTCGCGTCAGCCTTTCGTCACCCGATTTCGTTCTGCATCACGTCTTTCAGCGGACCGGCAGTGCCGGTCCGCTTTTTTTGTCGACGTGTCGTGTTGTCTGCGCGCCGCCTACACCAGCGTCCGCACCATGAAGCGGGCATCGTCGTCATAGCTGGCAAGCCTGGCGTCAAGCCCGGCGGCGGCGTCGATGCGAAAGCCGAGGCGCTCCCAGAACGCCGCCGATCCGTTGACCGCGATGAGCGACACCGTCCGCAGCCCGAGCGCCACGGCCTGCGCGACGAGGATGCCGCACAACTGCTCGGCACCACCGCGCCCGCGGTGCGACGGTAGCAGCGCGATGTCATGGATGTAGTACGTGTCCGGTTGCGAGGGCATGCTCCCAAGTGGCGTGTCGAGCGCGGGTGGATCGCGGAAGTGCCAAGGATGGCTGATACCATAGCCGACGAGCGCCGCGCCATCGCCCAGCACGAAGCAGCCGCGCGGATAGAGCCGCAGACGTTCCGCGAACACCTCGGCCGATTCGGGATAGGCGACGTGGACGCGCGCTGCGATGTCGCACACATCGCCGAGATCGGAGCCCCGCATCGGACGCCACGTCGCCATCCGGCGACTATACCGGCGCGCACCGACCACATGCACTCCGTCCGTGTGGACGCCGCGCCTTCACGCATCCAGGGACGCGTTCACGTCTCCGGCGTGTAGCCGCGCAACCAGTCGCGCGCCGCGTCGAGATCGGCGAAGAACTCCACTACGAAGGGCACCCTTAGCGCGCTCACGAGCTGACGCAGCGGCTCGCTCGCAAACACCGAGTGTGGCGCCGTTGCCGCCGAGACGCGCAGGCCGGCGGCGACGGCACGCGGCATCCAGTCGGCGGTGATCCAGCGGCTGATCTCCTCGCCGAGCGCCTGCAGCCGCGTGTTGTCGCTGAGGATTTTGGCGACGCCGTGGTTGCGGCTCAGCGCCAGCATCACCTCGTGGACATAGCGGATCTGCAGATCGGTCGCGTAGCCGCGCCACACGGGATGTCGGAATCGAGCCGCACCGTACCCACCGGGTTGTCGCCGATGTCGGCCACCAGCGCCCGGCCGTGCGCGGACTCCTGCTCGACCTGGCGCCGAAGCTCCGACAGATGGTCCGTAAAGTTGCCGCCGGTCACCGGCGGCGTGGTGCGTTCCATTGCTGACGCTCTCCCCGACGGCGGCGCTTATAGCGAAGCTCGGGCGGAGGCGCCAGCAACAACCGACGGGTCGGTATCCGGTGCCGGGCGCGTGCCTCAGGCATGGCTTGTGCGCGTGAATGCGTGGCGCTTGAGCCATGCGCGCAGGCCGGCGGCGTCGAGCGCGCCCGCCTGCTGCGCCACCGCGTGGCCGTTACGGAACGCCATCAGCGTCGGGATCGAGCGGATGTGGAAGCGCGCCGCCAACGCCGGCTCGGCCTCGGTATCGACCTTGAGGAAGCGCATGTCGGGCTCGAGCTCGCGCGCCATGCGCTCGTAGATCGGCTCCATCGCCTTGCACGGGCCGCACCACGACGCCCAGAAGTCGACCACCACCGGGATGTCGTTGCGGGCAATGAGGGTGTCGAACGACGCCTTGGTCGCGGCGATCGGGCGGCCCATGAACAGATGCTGGTGACAGCGGCCGCAGTCGGCGTTGGCTGCGGGCTTGTCGACCGGCACGCGGTTGACGCCGCCGCAGTGCGGACAGACGATGTGCCGGACTTCGGTGCTCATGGTGTGCGGCTGCCCCCCTGGTACACGTCATCCCGCCGAGCGCCGACGCGTCAGGGCGCCCAATTCGCAGGTCCCAATTTCCAAGCAATGAGCGCAGCCGCGCGTCGGTTCCCGCCGCAGCCGCACGGCGTTCGATTTTCTTGCCCGTGTGTCCGCAAGCCCGCACGCTCTTGTGGCAAGCCAGCGGAGCGCAACGGGTCCGTGGTGTCCGATGCCAAGCGATCTCGAGGGCCGCTCCACCTGTTTCTTTTGTCTCCCTCTCCCTCCGGGGAGAGGGAGGGGGCAAACACCACGATTGGCAATTCCCCCTCACCCAACCCTCTCCCCATTGGGGAGAGGGCATGAAGCGCGCCTTGAACCACTTCAGCGATTCCCATCTTTCCACAGCCCCCTTGCGCGGGGTTTCGCGCGCGCGCATGGTGCGCGCGTCGCGACAAGCGGCCGGGAGCTATTAGGCCTGGCGCCCCGTCGAGTGAAGCGATGAAACCGCGAGAGGCCCCCGACAATGGGACACCGGCGCGGTGGATGATTGAGAGGCAACGGCGCT
>DATJIG010000062.1:0-2717 GCA_035493495.1 Alphaproteobacteria bacterium | reverse complement strand
GGGCGGCAGGTCGCCTTCCTCGATCGCCTTCATCTGGCCCTTGATCTTGCGCAGGTTGAAGAACAGCTTCTTCTGCGCCGCCGTGGTGCCGAGCTTCACCAGCGACCACGAGTGCAGGATGTATTCCTGGATCGCGGCGCGAATCCACCACATGGCGTACGTGGCGAGGCGGAAGCCGCGGTCGGGGTCGAACCGCTTCACCGCCTGCATCATGCCGAGGTTGCCCTCGGAAATAAGCTCGCCCAGCGGCAGCCCGTAACCGCGATAGCCCATGGCGATCTTCGCCACGAGGCGCAGGTGGCTCGTCACCAGCTTATGGGCCGCGTCGAGGTCGCCATGCTCGCGCCAGCTTTTGGCGAGCATGTACTCCTCCTGCGGCTGCAGCATCGGGAACGCGCGGATCTCGCGCAGGTAGCGCGACAGATTTCCTTCGGGGGTCAGGACGGGGATACCAGCAACGGCCATTGGCTACTCTCCTTCAGTCCCGGCTATCCGACGGGACTTCTCGCGTTGCGCCTATCCGGCGGAACGACGATACCTTACCAAATTACTCCACATAGGCAACAGCTTTTTAAAGCGTCTCTAAAGCAGATATCAACCCGCTGAAATCACTTGGTAACTCTGAAGTAAACGTCAGCGTTTCTGCGGTTCTGGGATGGCGGAAGCGCAATTTGGCGGCGTGCAACGCCTGGCGGGTGAAGGCCGCGACCGCCGGGGCGGCCGCGCCGAACGCCCGTGTCCGGCCGGCGCGGGCCCGGGCGTAGACCGGGTCGCCGATCACCGGAACCCCGATGTGCGCCAGGTGTACACGGACCTGGTGGGTTCGACCTGTCGCCAGGGTGCACTCCAGCAGGCTCGCGAGCGGAGCCGAGCGGGGCCCGTAGGTCTCGACCAGGCGGTAGGAGGTCTGCGCCGGCTTCCCGCCCCGGACCACCACCGTCATCTTCTTGCGGTGCTTGGGATCGCGCCCGATCGCGCCGTCGATCGTGCCGGCCTTGGCCCGGGGGCCGCCGAACACCGCGGCCAGATAGGTCCGCCCCGCCTCGCGGGAGGCGAACTGCGCCGACAGATCGGCATGCGCGGCGTCGTGTTTCGCCACTACCATCAGCCCACTCGTATCCTTATCCAACCTGTGCACGATGCCCGGCCGGCGCACCCCGCCGATGCCGGACAGGCTCGCCCCGCAGTGGGCGAGCAGGGCGTTCACCAGCGTGCCGCCACCGTGTCCGGGGGCGGGGTGAACGACAAGGCCCGCCGGCTTGTCGATCACCAGCAGGTCCTCGTCCTCGTAAAGCACGTTGAGCGCGATGGGTTCCGCCGCCGGCTGCGCATCCTCGGGCTCAGGGATCGCGACGACGAAGCTCTGGCCTTGTTTGACCCGGTGATTAGCGTCACGTATCGTCGCCGCGCCCGCGCTCACGTGGCCCGCTTCGATCAGGACCTTCGCGCGTGTTCGCGACAGTCCGGCGCCGCGGGCGACGAGCTGATCGAGGCGCTCGCCGTCCATCGTGGCCGTGATCTCCCGATCGCCGGGCGACGGCGTCATCGCGGTGGTCGTCTTAGTTTCCATCATCGGCCGGGAGAGTGGACCGGGATCATGCGGGCGCTCAAGCTTCTCGTCATCGGCATGGGTATCGCCATCGTCGTCGCCACCGCGGTGCTCGTCGCGATCATCGTCGAGCGCGCCGGCAAGCTCGGCGAGCGCGGCCCCCGTGAGGCCTCGACCGTGCGCCCGACCTCGACCGTATCCGATGCGCCGATCGCGGTGCCGCCCGGCTTCCATGTCGCGGCGACGGAGATCAGCGGCGACCGCGTGCTGGTCCGTCTCGAAGGACGCGAGCCCGGCGCCGCGAGCGACGAGATCCGCCTGCTGATCGTCGACGTCGATCCGTCGAAGCCGCAACGCACGGTGCGGCTGCTGTTGCCGGAGAGCGTGCGGTGATCGTATCCGCCGCTCCCGCCGTGCGTCTCGCCGGCGAAGCGGCGTCGCTGATCGCCGATGCCGCGGAGCGGGCGTATCCCAACGAGGCCTGCGGACTGCTGATCGGCCGCAGCGACGGCAGCGGCTGGCGCATCACCCGGGCGATCGTGGGCGACAACGTGCATCCGGAGCCGCGCCGCCGCTTCGAGGTCGATCCGCGGCTGGTGTTCGAGTGGATGCGTCGCCTTCGCGGCGGCGCCGAATCCGTCGTCGGCCATTTTCACTCCCATCCCGACGGGCCGGCGGCGCCGTCGGAAACCGATCGCGCGTCGGCCTACGACCGCAGCGCGCTGTGGATCATCGCCGCCGTGCCGCAGGGGCGGCTTGGGCCGATGCGCGCCTTCCGCCTCGAGCGCGACGGCGCCGGCTTCGCCGAGGTGACGGTGAACGTGGAGTAGCCTTTCGTCATTCCCGCGCCCCTCTTTTAAACGGACCGCGTGCAAGCGGTCCTTGAGTCGGGAATCCAGGGCCGTCGCACCCTGCCCGCTGTGAAAAGAGGGGCGCGGGGGTGCGAGTGTTGAGAGTGCGATCATTCATTTGCTTTCGTCTGCATGCCTCTCCTGACTCACCGAAGCCCCGCCCTCTTGCCTCTTGCGAGGTTTGGGGGCGGGGCTGGTGAGAGGCGTGCTTTCTCGGCACCGCGGATGAGCTTCCGCGATGTGAGGGCTGGCGCCGGTGACCGCGAAGGACCGTGGCCACCTTCTTTCGTCCCTGGGGGCGCGGTGAGCCGGACCCA
>DATJIG010000061.1:0-8517 GCA_035493495.1 Alphaproteobacteria bacterium | reverse complement strand
GGTGCCGGTGCAGGTCAGGCGCACGCGGTTGCAGGATTCGCAGAAGTTGTGGGTCAGCGGCGTGATGAAGCCGAGGTACTGGCCGGTCTCGGCGACGCGCACATAGCGCGCAGGGCCACCCGTGCGCTTGTCGCTCTCCTCGAGCGTCCAGCGCGCGGCAAGCTCCCGCCGCACCTCAATGACCCCACGCGCTGGCCGAAGCCGATGCAGGAGGAATGGGGCAGCGACCAGGGCACGGCGTTCGCCGCGCGCCATCGCGCCGCGTATTTCTCGGGACTCGCCGAGGTCCGCAAGGCGCTCGACGCCTTCGCTCCCGACGCTGTCGTGATCTTCGGCGACGACCAGTACGAATGCTTCCGTGAGGATCTGGTCCCGGCCTACTGCGTGTTCGTGATGAAGGAGTTCGTTGCCAGGCCGTACGCCCGTGCCCGTGGCATTGGCGGCGGCAGCCTCAATATCTGGAACGACCCGCTCGATACGGCCTTTCGCTTCTGCGGCGCCGAGGACGTGGCGCGGCGTCTGGTCAACGGCCTGCTCGGGCACGGCTTCGATCCCGCCTATGCCTACAAGATGCCGCACCAGGATCATCTCGGGCACGCCTTCACCAACACGCTGCTCTATCTCGACCACGAGCGGCGCGGCTTCGACGTTCCGATCGTGCCGTTCGCGATCAACGCCTACGGCTCGGCGCTGATCCGCGAGAAGGGAGGGCTTGCCGGGGCGAGCGCCGGAGAGGCGAGCCCCGACGATCCACCCGGCCCGAACCCGCGCCGGCTGTTCGACATGGGTGCGGCGATCGCCGATATCCTGGCGGAAAGTCCGTGGCGCGTGGCCTTGGTCGCCTCGTCGAGCTTCTCGCACGGCTTCCTCACCGCGAAGCACCACTTCCTCTATCCCGACGTCGAGACCGACCGCGTCCGCTTCGCCGAGCTGAAGCGCGGCGACTACAAGGCGTGGCGCGATCTGCCGCTGTCGACGCTCGAGGCGTCCGGCCAGCACGAGCTGCTCAACTGGTATCCGGTGATCGGCGCGATGGACCGCCTCGGCCAGAAGCCGCGCTACGCCGAGCTGTACGAGAGCTGGACGATGAACTCCGACAAGTGCGTCTGCGTGATCCCACCCGCCGCCTGATTCGATGCCGCCGATCAAGAACATCGCCTTCGTCGCCGCGCCGACACAGCCCGCTCGCGCCGCCCAGCGGGAGCTGCAGCGCGCCTACGGCGTCGTGCCGCCGCGGAAGGCCGACGTCATCGTGGCGCTCGGCGGCGACGGCTTCATGCTCGAGACGTTGCATCGCCATCTCAGGCGCCGGGTCCCGATCTACGGCATGCACCGGGGCTCGGTCGGCTTCCTGATGAACAGCTACGCGGTCGACCGCCTGCCCGAGCGCCTCTCGCGGGCGACTCCGGTGACGCTCAATCCGCTGCGGATGACGACCGAATCGGTCTCCGGGCGGAAGCGCAAGGCACTCGCTTTTAACGAAGTCTCGCTGCTCCGCGAAACGCGACAGACGGCGAAGATCCGCATCCAGCTCGACGGCGTGGTCCAGCTCGAGGAGCTGATCTGCGACGGCGTGCTGGTTTCGACTCCGGCGGGATCGACCGCCTACAACCTGTCGGCCCACGGCCCGATCGTGCCGCTCGGCACCGGTCTCCTGGCGCTGACGCCGATCAGCGCGTTCCGGCCGCGGCGCTGGCGCGGCGCGCTGCTCCCGGATTCGACCCGCGTCAGCTTTGACGTGCTCGAGCCCGACAAGCGTCCCGTGAGCGCAGTCGCCGATTCGACCGAGGTGCGCGACGTCGCCCGCGTCCACGTTGCCGCCGAAACGCGGATTTCGATGACCCTCCTGTTCGATCCCGAGCACAATCTCGAAGCCCGGATCATCAAGGAACAGTTCATCCCATAACGCCGTTTTGACGGCCCGGAGTCCCGCCGGAGGGGCGTTTTTCCTTGCCAAGGGAGGCGGTTATTCCATAGCTTCCCGCATCCGTATTAGTACTCATGTCCTTTAATTCGGGGTAGACGATGGAGTTGGTTCCACATTTCTGGGTCGCGCTCGGCTCGATCATCGTCGTCAACATCATCCTGTCCGGGGACAACGCCGTCGTCATCGCGCTGGCGTCGCGCAATCTTCCCCACAAGCTCCGCAACAAGGCGATCGTGCTCGGCAGCGCCGGCGCCATCGTCCTGCGCATCATCTTCTGCCTGTTCGTCGCCACGTTGATGGCGATCCCCTACCTGAAGCTCGTCGGCTCGGCGCTGCTGCTGTGGATCGGCGTCAAGCTGCTGGTCCCGGAGGAGGAAGGCGACGAGGAGAACGGCACCGCGGCACCGGCGGGAATGTGGGCGGCCATTCGCACCATCATCATCGCCGACGCGGTGATGAGCCTCGACAACGCCATCGCCATTGCGGCGGCGGCCCAGAACGACTATCTGCTGATCACGCTGGGCCTGATCATCAGCATTCCGCTCATCATCTTCGGCAGCCAGCTCATCTTGAAGATCATGGGCCGGTTCCCGGTCATCATCACGGTGGGCGCGGCTCTGATCGGCTGGATCGCCGGCGACGTCGGCATCACCGATCCGGCGGTGCGCGATTACGTCGAGCCGTACGGCCACTTCGTCGACTACGGGGCGAAGGTTGGCGGCGCGGCGCTCGTCGTCCTGCTCGGCAAAGTCTTCGCCGCACGCGCCCAGCGCCGCCGCGTCACAGACCTGGAATTGGAGCACCACTCATGACCACGGACGCCCGCAGCCTGCTGGTCCCCTACGACGGCTCCGTCAACGCCAAGCGCGCGCTCGACTATGCGATCGAGCAGGCGCAATCGACCGGCGCCGAGCTCCACCTGCTTAACGTCCAGCCGCCGTTGTCGGGCGACGTCGCGACCTTCGTCGGCCGCGGCAACGTCCGGCAGTACCACCACGACGAAGCCGAGAAGATCCTGGCGCCGGCGCGACGCAAGGTCGAGAGCGCGGGTCTGCCGCTCCACTGCCATATCGGCGTCGGCCAGCCCGGACCGGTGATCGCCGACTTCGTCGATCAATTGAAGTCCACCCAGGTGGTGATGGGGACGCGCGGCCTCGGCTCCGCGCTCGGGCTTCTGCTTGGATCGGTGGCGACGCACGTCGTCGGCCACGTCAAGGTCCCGGTCACGCTCATCAAATAGGCCGTCACCGCGAGGGTTTCCTCGCGGGGTGGGTTTTCGCGCCTGCGCGAAGTGCCCGTCAGCGGCGGGCAAAATGCAAAACATCATCGCTCGCATGCACGCGAGCCCGGCTCCGGTGCTGACGCGACTGCGCCGGATTTCCGAGGCCGCAACCGCCACGAACTGCCCCCTCCCCGGCGCGGCGCGCATCTTGTAGGGTTCCCCTAAATGGACGGAGCTCGACCGTCCGGATATGGGGAGATAGACAAGATGCGCGCACGCCTCTGGCTGCTGTTTGCCGCAACGCTGCTTGCTGGAAGTGGGTCCGCTCACGCCCAGTCCGTCGCCGATTTCTACAAGGGCGCGCAGGTCAAGCTGGTGATCTCGTCCGACGTCGGTGGCGGCTACGACGCCTACGCGCGCACCATCGCGAAATACTGGGGCAAGCACCTCCCCGGGAATCCGACAATGGTGCCGCAGAACATGCCGGGCGCGGGCGGCGTCCGCGCCGCCAACTACCTGTGGGAGGCGGCGCCGAAGGACGGCTCCACCATCGGCGGAATCCAGAACACCGTGCCGTTCGAGCCGCTGCTCGGTAACAAGCAGGCGCTGTTCGATTCGACGAAATTCAATTGGCTCGGCAGCCCGAGCCAGGAGATCGCCGTGCTGACGCTCTGGCACACGGTGCCGGTCAACACCATCGCCGACGCCAAGAAGCACGAGATGATCCTCGGCGCGACGGGCTCGAACTCGACGCCCGCGTTCTATGCCCGCGTGCTGGAGGCGCTCTTCGGCATCAAGATCAAGCTGATCTCCGGCTACAAGGGCCAGACCGAGTCGCTGCTCGGCATGGAGCGCGGCGAGAACGAAGGTTACTCGTCCGCCTTCTGGTCGAGCCTCAAGGTCGTGAAGCCCGACTGGATCCGCGACAAGAAGATCAAGTTCATCCTCCAGTACGGCCTCGCCCCTTCGCCGGAGCTCAAGGGCGTGCCGTTCGCCCTCGACCTGATCCAGAAGCCCGAGGACAAGCAGTTGATGGAGATCGCCTCGGCACAGCTCGCCCTCGGCCGGCCATTCCTGGCACCGCCGGACGTGCCCGCCGAGCGCGTGAGCGCGCTGCGCACGTCCCTGCTCGAAACGTTCAAGGACCCCGCCTATCTCGCCGACTGCGAGAAGCAGCGACTTGAATGCGACTCGCCGCTCACCGGCGACCAGATGCAGGACATCCTCAAGAAGGCCTATGGCGCGCCGAAGCCGGTTCTGGACCGACTGCGCACCATCTACGAGGCGGGCAAGTAAATCGCGCGCCGGCGTCAGCAAAAAGGCCCGGAGCGTGCTCCGGGCCTTTCTTTTCCGATCGTCGCGCCGCACTCGAGGCGGACATTCTCTTGAAGTCCCGTCCGGCTACTCGAGCCGGACGTTCTTTTTGAAGTCATAATCGCGGCTCGAGCCGCACTCGAACTTCCAGTAAAGCCCGTTGCGGTCGTAGGTCGGGCCGAACACAGTGTTGAGGAACGCGCGCTGCGCGGCCCAGCCCGCCTCCGCCTGCTCGCGGCGGTAGCGGCCCGGCATGGTGTCGTTGAGCCAGCCGTGGGGCGCTCCCTTGTAGCAGTGGATCTCGTAGCTCTTCTTGTACTTCTCCAGCGTGTCGCGGAAGCGGCGCACGTCGTCCAGCGAGATAATGTGATCGGCCTCGCCGAACACGCCGAGAACCGGGCAATCGATCTTGGCGATGACCTCCTCGAGCGGCTTGGGCTGGTCCTTCGTCACCTCCCATTCGCGCTTGGAGGCGGCGCCGTACCACACCAGCGCGGCACCGATCGGACGCTCGGCGGCGAGGATCAGGGGGTGACGGCCGGTCTGGCACACGCCTTTGACCGCGACCTTCTCGGAATCCGCTTCCTTGACGTCCTTGAGCGCGTCGATCGCGATCGACAGGAGCTCGACCGACTCGGGGTCGGACAGGTCGTAACGCGAGTTGCCGGCGTGGAGCTCCTTCTGGTCGGGATGGCGATAGAAGCAGTCCGGGGCGATGCAGACGAAGCCGTCGTGGGCGAAACGCTCGGCGAGGTCCTGGGTGTGCCTCACGAAGCCGTAGCGCTCGTGCATCAGGACGACCGCCGGCACGCGGCCGCGGGCGTTGCCCGGGACGGCGAGGAACGCGGGCAAGCCGCCCTTGAGCGAGAGCGATTTGGTGGTGATGTTGGCCATGATCGCTCCTCTCAGCGCTTCTTGGACTTCTTGGCGCCGGCGAGCATCAGCTCGACGACGTCGTCGGTGTCCATGACGCGGCCCATGCGCGGGAAGACGCGGGTCATGAAGAACTCGTTGTTGTTGCCGCGCGCCGAGTAGCAGCAGTCGCGGACGACGACGATGCCGAGATCCATGTCGCGGGCGCCGAACACCGTCGCGGCGATGCCGACATCGGTCGAGCCGCCGGCGATGACGATGGTGTCAATGCCGCGCATCTTGAAGTGGAACTCGAGGTCGGTGTGATAGAAGCTGTTCCAGCGATGCTTCGGCACGAAAATGTCGCCCTTGCCGGGCTTCAGTTCCGGCGCGACTTCCTGCTCCTTGGTTCCCTTGTGGATGCCGGGCGCGATCGATTTCTTGGCGCCGCCGATCGGATTCAGGTTCATGTCGGTGTCGGTGAGACGGGCGACGGTGTCGGAGCCGTCGGCCGCGTGGGCGCCGCTCGGATAGAAGGTCGTCAGCCCGGCGCGCCGAGCGCCCTTCAGGAGGCGCGTCATGTTCTTGAGGATGTTCCGCTCCTCGAGGAACTTGCGCTTCTTCGGGTCCTTCGGATGAAGATAGCCGTTGAGGCTGTCGAACAGGATCAAACCGGTGTGGTCGGGGCCGAGCGTCGGCTCCATGCGGGAGATGATGGCCATAGCACCTACTCTGTGGGGAGGGACGCCGGATATTAGGGACACCGGCACCGCTTGTCATCGCCGGCCATCACATCGCCGGCCATGGCACCCCTGTGATGCACTCGCTATGGTAAGGCCGCCCGCGACGCCGCCCGTCGCGCCCGGAGCCCGTTGCACCAACGCATCCATCGATGCCCGCCGAAAATGAAATCCTCCATCGCGCGCTCGGCACCGCATTCGCGGCGTTCGAGCGGGGCGATTCGGCGACGGCGGGTCGGCTCTGCCGCGAGGTGCTGGGGATACACCCGCGTCAGCCCGACGCGCTCCAGCTCCTCGGCGTCATCGCCGCCCAGGGCGGCCGGCTCGACGAGGCGGAGGCGGCGCTGCGTCAGGCGCTCGCGGTCGATCCCCGCGTCGCCTTCGCGCATTTCAATCTCGGCAACGTGCTCTACGAGCAGGGCCGCCATGACGAGGCGCTCGCATCCTACACCAGCGCCGTCGACTCCGAGCCGTCGTTCACGGCGGCGGCTCTGCAGCGCAACGTCGTCCTCACCCTGCTCGGACGCGCCGCGGAGGCGATCGCGGGACTCGACGCCCTCGTCGGCACGTCTCCGAGCGCCGAGGCCTTCTATCATCGCGGCAATGCGCTGAAGCGGCTCGGCCGGCTCGAGGCGGCGCTCGCCGACTACGATCGGGCGCTGACGTTCCGCGCCGACGATCCCGAGACTCTATACAACCGCGGCAACGCGCTGCTCGAGCTCGCCCGCTACGACGAAGCGGTGACGAGCTACGACCGGGCGCTGGCCGCGGCGCCCGACTACCTCGACACGCTCAACAATCGCGGCATCGCGCTGCTCAACCTCGGTCGTGCCGATGGCGCGCTCGCGGACTTCGAGCGTGCGACCGGGCTCGATCCGCAATATGCGCCGTCGCACTACAACCGGGGCAATGCGCTCAAGGAGCTCGGGCGCTCCGACGCAGCGCTCGCCGCCTACGACGCGGCACTCGCGCTCGATCCCCGCTACGCCGCGGCCGCCAACAACCGGGGCAGCGTCCTCGTCGCGCTGCGGCGCATCGGCGAGGCGGTTGCCAGCTTCGATCGCGCGCTGGACGCCAACCCGGCGTACGCCGACGCGCTCTGCAACCGCGGCCAGGCGCAGCTCGAAAGCGGCGACTACGCCCGCGCCGCCGTCGACTTCGAGCGTCTGCAACGGATGCAGGCCGAGGGACAGGCGCCGGACTTCCCCTATATGGCCGGCGATCTCATCCACGCCCGCATGCATTGCTGCGACTGGCGGGACTTCGACCGCGCCACGACGGCGGTCATCGCCGGCGTCCGCGCCGGCGAGCGCGTGTGCGATCCGTTCGCGTTCGTCGCCTTCTCGGATTCGTCCGAAGATCACCGCCGCTGCGCGGAGATCGTCGCGCGCGACCGCTTCCCCGCGCAGCCGATGGCATCAGCCCCGCGGCGCGACGGTCCGAAGATCCGTCTCGGCTATGTGTCGGGCGAATTCTGCGAGCAGGCGACCGCGTTCCTCATCGCCGGCCTGATCGAGCGCCACGACAAGGCGCGGTTCGAGGTGCACGGCTTCGACAACGGCATCGACGACGGCAGCAATACGCGGCGACGGCTCGTGACGGCGTTCGACAGCATGACCGACATCGCGCGCCTGTCCGACGCCGACGCCGCGAACGCCGTCCGCGAGCGCGGCATCGACATCCTGATCAACCTCAACGGCTACTTCGGCTGGGGCCGCAACGGCGTGTTCGCATGCCGCCCGGCGCCGGTTCAGGTGAACTATCTCGGCTTTCCCGGCACGCTCGGCGGCGATTTGGTCGACTACATCATCGCCGATCGGCACGTTCTGCCGGCCTCGGATCGCGCGCATTTCAGCGAAAGCGTCGTCACCCTGCCCGAGTGCTACCAGCCCAACGATTCGAAGCGCGCCCTTCCGGAGTCACAGCCGACCCGAGCCGACGCGGGCCTGCCCGAACAGAGCTTCGTGTTCTGCTCGTTCAACAACAACTACAAGCTGACGCCGGAGATGTTCGATCGCTGGATGCGCATCCTTGGCCACGTCGACGGCAGCGTGTTGTGGCTACTCGAAGGCAACGACGCGGTGGCGGGAAACCTGCGGCGCGAGGCGGCCGCGCGCGGAATCGACCCGGCCCGGATGGTCTTCGCGCCGCGCGTGCCGCCGATCGACCACCTCGCGCGCCACCGCCTGGCCGATCTGTTCCTCGACACCTTGCCCTACAACGCCCACACGACCGCGAGCGACGCGCTGTGGATGGGCCTGCCGGTGCTCACGGCGACCGGCGCGACCTTCGCCGGGCGCGTCGCGACCAGCCTGCTCGCGGCGGCCGGGCTCCCGGAGCTGGCGATGCCGTCGCTCGACGCCTACGAGGACGAGGCCGTGCGGCTTGCCCGCGACCCCGCGGCGCTCGGCGCCATCAAGATGCGGCTGGCCGCCAACCGGACCCGCTGTCCGCTGTTCGAC
>DATJIG010000060.1:0-18654 GCA_035493495.1 Alphaproteobacteria bacterium | reverse complement strand
GCCGCACAACTCCGGCCACTGGACGATGGACGCCTGCGTCACCTCGCAGTTCGAGCAGTTCGTGCGCGCGATCTGCGGCCTGCCGCTCGGCGATCCGTCGCGCCACTCCGACGCGGTGATGAAGAACCTGATCGGCGACGCAGTCGACGACTGGCCGAAATTCCTCGCCGAGCCCGGCGCCAAGCTCCATCTCTACGGCAAGCGTGAAGCACGGCCGGGTCGCAAGATGGGCCACGTCAACCGCCTCTACCCGCTCGGCAGCCATCCCCGCGGATAAACGTGCGCGAGGTTTAGCCCGCACGCGTCCACGGCTGAACATTCGCGTTTCATAACCGGCAGCGACTGCGCCTCGCCGCGAGCGACCGGTCGCTCGCGGAGCTGGAGCGGAGATCGATACGCCAGCCCTGCCTCTTTTCGCGCGCACGGTTCACCGTCGGAGAACGGCATTGAAACGCTCCGTTCCTCGATTTAACTGAGTGGCGTGAGGCCACGTCCTCCCCCGCAAGGGTTCAAGTCCGGGACGGCCCGGCAGCTTGCTCTCAGGAGGTTGCCGTGGCGTGGCTCATTCTCGTCGTCGCCGGTGTGTTCGAGGTCGTCTGGGCCTTTGCGATGAAGCAGTCGGACGGCTTCACGCGCTTCTGGCCGACCCTCATCACCTTGCTGGCGATGCTGGTGAGCGTCGGACTTCTCGCCCTGTCGATGCGGTCGCTCCCGCTCGGAACTGCCTACACGGTGTGGACCGGAATCGGAGCCGTCGGAGCGTTCGTCGTCGGCGTCATTTTCCTCGGCGAGGCGGCCAACGCGCTTCGTCTGGTCGCGGCTCTGCTCATTGTGAGTGGGCTGTTGCTCATGAAGCTGTCCAGCCCCGAGTAAATTCCGGCGTTGCGATCACGTCGCCGGACAGGCGGCACCCGAGTCCGCCCACGCGCGCACGAGATTGCCGAACTCCACCTGGGTGCCGGGCGCCGGCGTACGGTTGCCGCCCGGGTGCCAGCCCCAGCCCACCAGGCTGTCCTCGGCCATGTGCCGGATCAGCGCGTTCATGTCCTTGCCGCCGTTGCGCGCCGGATCCTTGATCTGCTCGCAGATCTGACCGAGCGAGCGCCCCTGCCACGCCATCGAGATCGGCGCGACGTGCCAGTCGGGATGGCCCGGCACGCCGGCGGCGTCGAAGTTGGAATCGTGATGGCAGGTCTGGCAGCGCATGCCGGGAGCGCCGTGACCGTCGATGCCGCGCACGACCATCGGCTCATGCGGGCGGCCGCGATCGGTCTGCAACGGGCGGTCGCTGGCGGGATGGCAGTTCACGCAGCGCGGGCTCTGCAGCACCTTGCCGGCTTCCGCGAACAGCGCGATCGAGCGCGCCTTGGGATCGGTGATCGAGGCGAATGCCGAGACCGGGCGCAGCGCCGAGGCCGCAGTTTGGGACTGCTGGGTTCTAGGGGTCTGCTGGCCGCTGGCGTCGGTGGGGGGCAGCAGGAGCATCACCGTGATGACGGGAACGAGGGCGGCGGCCACGCCGCAGATCCAGGTGGCGCGCATCACACGGTCTCCCGCACGACGGGCAAGCGCCGCGGCCGCTCGACGCCGAGCCGCGCCAGCGCATTGGCAATCGCGGGCCCGATCGGCGGCACTCCCGGCTCGCCGACGCCGGTCGGCTTCTCGGTCGAGCGCACGATCGCGACTTCGACCAGCGGCATCTCGTGGATGCGGAGCGAGCGGTAGGCGTCGAAGTTGCCCGGCACCGGCCGGCCCTCGTCCAGCGTCACCTCGGCGAATAACGCGTGGCCAAGCCCGTAGCCGATGCCGCCCTCCATCTGGGCGCGGATGACGTCGGGATTGACCGCGACGCCGCAATCGACCGCGCACCACACGTTGTGCACGCGCGGGCCGGCGTCGGTCAGCGACACCTCGGCGATCTGCGCGATATAGCTGTGGAAGCTCTCGACCACGGCGACGCCGCGAGCGCGGCCGTTGACCGGTTCCGGGCTGACCCACCTCGCGAGATCGGCGACCGCGCGCAGCACGCCGGCGTGGCGCGGCGCCTTCTCCATCAGCGCGAGTCGGCCGGCGACCGGGTCCTGTCCCGTCTCCTGCAACAGCTCGTCGATGAAGCACTCGACCGCGTAGCCGGTGTGACTGTGGCCGACCGAGCGCCACCACAGCACCGGCACGCCGACGTCGGTCGTGTGCAGATCGCAGCGGAAATCGGGAATGTCGTAGGGCAGCGACTGCGCGCCCTCAACCGACGTCGGGTCGATGCCGTTCTTGAGCATGTTTTCCATCGGCGATCCCTTGAGGATCGACTGATTGACGATGGTGTCCGACCACGCGGCGATACGCCCGTCGCGGATCGCGCCGCGCATGCGATGGAGCGTCAGCGGCCGGTAGTAGCCGCCGCGAATGTCGTCCTCGCGGGTCCACACCAGCTTGAGCGGACGGCCCGGGCCCATCGCCTTGGCGGCTTGCGCGAGCTCGTCGGCGAGGTGCGCCGTCTGCTGCGAGCGGCGGCCGAAGCTGCCGCCGCCCAACAGCGGCTGCAGCGCGACACGCTCCATCGGCACGCCTAGGACCCTGGCGATCGTCTGGTGGTCGACGGTCGTGAGCTGGCTGGCGAACCGCGCCCGCGCTTGCTGGCCGTCCCAATGGATGAAGCCGTCGAGCGGCTCCATCGGCGCGTGGGCGAGATAAGGAAAGACGAACTCCGCCTCGATCACGCGATCGGCGTTGTTGAACGCCGCCTGGGTATCGCCATGGGAGCCCGCCACCGCGCCCGGCTTCTGCGCCAGCGCGCGGTACTCGGCGATGAGCTGCTCGCTGCCGCGCTTCTCCGCCCTCGACTCGTCCCACTGCACGCGCAGGGCCTTGCGGCCCTTGATCGCGGGCCAGGTGCCGTTGGCATACACCGCGACGCCGCCCGGAATCGTCTTTACGTCGACCACGCCCGGCACGGCACGCGCGGCGGCCGCATCGACCGACGCGACGCGACCGCCGAACCGCGGCGGACGCTGCACCACCACCGTCAGCATGTCGGGCTCGCGCACGTCGATGGTGAACACCTGCTTGCCGGTCGATTTGGCGGCGCTGTCGACGCGTTTCACCGTGCCGTCGTCGCTGCCGATCAGGCGGAAGTTCGCGGGATCCTTGAGCGGCGCGTCGTCGGGAATCGGCAGCCGGTCGGCGGTCTGGGCGAACTCGCCGAAGCGACCCTCGCGATTCGACTTGGCGTGGCGCAGCACGCCCTTCTCGACGGTGATCTCGGAGGACTGGACGCTCCAGGTCTGCGCCGCGGCCGCCACCAGCATGGCGCGGGCGACCGCGCCCGCCTTGCGCATCTGCTCGTAAGAGTTGGCGATCGCCGTCGAGCCGCCGGTGCCCTGGATGCCGAACATCAGGTTCTTGTAGAGCTCGGGGTTGGACGGCGCCAACTCGGCCCGGACCTGCGACCAGTCGGCATCCATCTCCTCGGCGACGAGGGTCGAGAGTCCGGTCAGCGGACCCTGTCCGAGCTCGATGTGCTTGACGAGAATCGTCACGGTGTCGTCGGGCGCCACGCGCAGGAAGGCGTTGGGCGCCAGAACACCGGTGGCGGTGCCCATGGGGCGAAACACGTTCGCGGCGCCCGACTGCGCCCGCGCGTTGGCGATGGGCAGAGTGAACGCGAGGACGAGGCCGCCCATGCCCTGAAGCATCCCCCGCCGCGAAACCTGGATTCCATTCGTCATGATCGGTTCCCGATGCTCAGAGCGTGCCGGCCGCGTCCTTGATCGCAGCGCGGATGCGGACATACGTCGCGCAGCGGCAGATGTTGCCGTTCATGGCGAGATCTATGTCGCGGTCGTCGGGCTTCCTCACCTCGCGCAGGAGCGCGATCGCGCTCATCACCTGCCCCGACTGGCAGTAGCCGCACTGCGGCACGTCGCGTGCGATCCATGCGCGTTGCACGGCCTCGGCCTCGGGGCCCGCCACGCCCTCGATGGTCGTCACCTCGTGCTCGCCGACGGCGGAGACCGGCAGTGAGCACGAGCGCAGCGGCTTGCCGTCGAGGAATACGGTGCAGGCGCCGCACTGGGCGACGCCGCAGCCGAACTTGGTGCCGGTCATGCCGAGGTTGTCGCGCAGCACCCACAGCAGCGGCGTGTCGCGGTCGGCGTCGACGCTGTGGCTCGCGCCGTTGACCTTGATGACGAAGGCCATGGATCACCTCGTCCCGAAGGCATCGCGATCCGGAGCGACGTCCGGCCGAGCGATGCTGTGAAGGATTGTCCGAGCGGAGGAACCGCTCCTGAGAATTCAACCGAGCCACAGCGACACGAGCGTGTCGTGTGTCAAGCCCGCGCACCGCAGCGCGGCCGTCGCCGGTTTCTCGTGTGAGAGCGCACTAAAACAAAAGCGGGGAAGGTTTCTCTTCCCCGCTTCGTTTGTTGCTTATGAAGCCGTCGCTTTACGACGCCGGCGTGCCCTGGGTCGCGCGGCGCGAGCCGAACGGCAGCGCGAGACGGAGCCGCGTCAACTTCTCCGGCGGGATCGCCGCGATCAGCGAGGTGATCAGCGCCGAGACGTACGGCACCGACTGGGCGATCAGCATCAGCGCCCACAGCTTGGCCTCGAGGTTCATGAAGCCGTAGGCGGCGAGGATGGCGATGGCGGCGGCGAACAGGAACGCCGCGATCGTCGTCTCCTCCCAGGCCATCAGGAAGCCCTGCATCAGCGCCGGCGCGTCCTCGCACTTCGGCGTCCGCATGAACGGCTTCGAAGGCGAGATGATGCCGACGAAGATGCCGCGGGCGACGGTAAACGACAGCGCCATGGCGGCGAGTGCCGCACCGATCCGCTGCAGCGCCGTGCACGGAACGCGGGCGCGGTAGAGCCACAGCGCGCCGAAGAACTTGAACCCGAGCACGCCCAGCGCAGGCGCCAGGAACAAGGTCAGCGGGAAGTCGAAGCGCTTCGGCGCGACGACCAGGCCGATGGTCCAGGCGAGCGCGCCGACGGTGAAGACGACGTGCATCAGGTCGGCGAGCCACGGCAGCCAGCCGGTGACGAAGTGGTAGCGCTGGGCCAGTGTCAGCCCGCTCTTCGACTGCGGCAGCAGCAGCGTGCGCCAGTGACGGCGGATGATCTGCGTCGCGCCGTAGACCCAGCGGAAGCGCTGACGCTTGTAGCCTTCGAACGAGTCCGGCGTCAGGCCGCGGCCGAACACCTCCTGCACGTAGACCGACTCGCCGCCGAGGGCGAGCAAGCGCATGCCGAGCTCGGCGTCCTCGCAGATGCACCACTCCGACCAGCCGCCGAGCTGGTCCTGCAGCGCGGTGCGGCGGATCAGCGTCATCGTGCCGTGCTGGATGATCGCGTTACGCTCGTTGCGATGGACCATGCCGATGTGGAAGAAGCCGGCGTACTCCCAGTTGATCATTTCCTTGAACGGGCTGCCCTGCCACTCGCGGTGGTCCTGCGGCGCCTGCACGAAGTTGACCTCGGGGCGACGGAAGTACGGCACCAGGCTCTTCAGCCAGTCGGAGCGCACGACGTAGTCCGCGTCGATGACGCCGACCACCTCGGCCTTGGGATCGGTCTCCTTGAGGGCGAAGTTGAGCGCGCCCGCCTTGAAGCCCGGCCAGTTGTCGAGATGGAAGAAGCGGAAGCGCGGGCCCGCCTTCTCGCACCACTCCTTCACCGGCGCCCATACCGCCGGATCCTTGGTGTTGTTGTCGATCACCAGGACCTCGAAGTCGGGGTAGTCCTGCGCGGCCAGGCTCTCCAACGTCTGGATGACCATGTGCGGCGGCTCGTTGTAGGCCGGCACGTGGATCGAGACCTTGGGCAGCGGCCCCGGCACCGCCGCGGGATCGGCGATGAACGGCAGGAAGCGGCGCTTGAACCGGCGAGCGAACAAGAGCTCGACGATCTGGAAGCCCTCGGACAGCAGCGTGATGATCAGGATGAGCTGCGCCGTGAGCAGCGCGATCAGCACCGCGATCTGCGTCGGCCCGAGGTACTGGTCGAACAACTCGCGGCCCATCCACACCGAGCCCGTCACCACGAACTGGATCAGCGAGGCGTAGAACAGGCGGCCGCGCGCGCTGACGTTGTCGTGGCCGGCGAGGTACAGGAGGATGCCCATCAGGCCGAGGATCGACGTCACCGTCGCCAGCGTCGGCCAGCGCTTGTACTCCTTGAGCGTACCCGACATCGGGAACTTCGGCTTGCGGTCGACGTCGTAGACGCCCCAGTAGGCGCCGACGGTGCCCTCGAAGCTCTGCTTATAGGGCTGGTCGAACGCCTCCATGATGAAGTAGTCGAGGTTGTTCTCGCGCGCGAGGTTCAGGAACTGGCGCAGGAAACGACCCTGATTGACGATGCCGGTCTCGGCGCCGCCGCGGGTCTTGCCCGCCGACGGCCAGCCCACTTCCGACAGCACGATCTTCTTGCCCGGGTAGGCGGACTGCAGCTCGTGATAGCGCTGCATGATGTAGTCCATCGCCTGGTCGAGCGGAACGCCTTCCCAGTACGGCAGGATGTGCACCGCCATGTAGTCGACCTCGCGCACCAGCTCGGGGTGCTTGAGCCAGACGTGCCACGGCTCGGCGGTCGATACCGGCGCGCGCTGCGACTTGCGCACCTTGCGGATGTACTGGATGAGCTGATCGATCTGGATGTCGTCGCGGAGCAGCGCCTCGTTGCCGACCACGACGTGGTCGACGTTGCGGTTGGCGCGCGCGACCTTGATCGCCTGGTCGACCTCGGCCTTGTCGTTCTCCGGATCGCCGTTGATCCAGACGCCGAGCGTGACCTTCAGGTTGTGATGGCGCGCGAGCGGCGCGACCTCGTCCATGCCGTTGAGCACCGAGTAGGTGCGCACCGAGCGCGCATCCTTCGAGACGAGCGCGAGATCGGAGTTGATCTCGGACGGCGTCGGATACTTGTCCTTCGCGGGATCCTGTCCGCGCTGGAACGGGCTGAACGAGAAGCCGCGGATCTCTCCGAGATACGACTCCTCCTGCTGGGGACGATTGCTCCAGCTCCACCAGCCGATGTTCGCGAGGATGACAATGACAGCGATCAGGAGACCGCTGAAACCGATACGAGATACTGGCGCTGGCAAGGTAGGCCCCCGAAGGTGCGCGATGCGCGTGAACTATGACCGCGCACAGAACACTGCATTATGTAGGCGAAAGTTTGGCGCAGCCAGCGATGGCACAAAAGGTCAAATGCATGTCTGCCATGCGACCCCAACCGCGGCGTCGAACGCCCCCGGCAGCGTTAACGGACTCAATCCGGCGGCGGCTTGAGGTGACCGGAATGCGGCTCCGCCTTAATACCGCCGCACTGCCGCCGAGCTATCGGCGGCGGCCAGTCGGTCTAGCGCTTGCGGGTGAACCGAAGGGTCTTCACCAGCGGCAGAGCGGACACCGCCACCGACCAGGGGCCTGGTCTCGTCCAGCGCTCGTTAACATTGTCGGAGAATATCGTCCCGACGACTTGGTTAAAGCCTGAGCGTCGGATCGTGCGGCCGGTCGGACGGCGTGCCGGCGGGGGTCGGCACCGGGCTGTCGGCGGGTGACGGACCGGCCGACGCCGTCGGGCCGGTGCCCGCCGGGCCCGCCGCCGGGCGGCGGGTCCAGCTCCGGGTGGCGGTCCACGGGCGGAAGCCGGGACGACGGCGGAACAACCCGCCGGCCTTCTCCTCGACCCAGGCGCCGACCCGGTGCGGCAGACTGCCGAGCCGCAGCACGTCGTCGAGCCGACGGTCGATGAAGGCCCAGGTGTTCATGTAGCCTTCGGACTGGTCGGCCAGCCAGTACAGCGCCGACGTACCGACCACGCCGGCGAGCAGCCCGCGCTTGGTGTAGTAGTTGAAGTCGGTGCTGCGATCGCCGGCGGCGCGCCAGATGCGATCGACGGTGCTCCACAGAAGCTTGGTTCCGAGACCGCAGTTCTCCGGCAGCGCCAGGAACGAGGCCATGCGGCGCAGCGTCTCGCGCTCGCCACTCGCGGACTCGAATCGGACACGGAGCGCGAAGGCGATCCGATCGCGCATCCTGAACGTCCGCATCTCGTCGGCGCGGGCGTCGAGCGCCTCCAGCATCCGGCGATCGAGCCGATCGCTGTAGGCGGCGACGACGTCGCGGATGCCGCCCGGAAACGCGAGATGCGCCTCGGCTTCGGCGTAGCCCGCGTCCTTGGTGCCGGCGGCGACGGCGCGCCAGGTCCAGCCGTCGAACGGCACGTGGGCGATGGTGGCGGCGAGAATGCGCGAGCGCCGGAGTTCGGCGTCGGCGGCATAGGACGTGTTCATGCCTCCTCCTCTTCTATCTCGTCGTCGGCATCGTCGCGGCCGAGCGGATACCGGCTCATCTCCTCCTCGAAGCCGAGGAGCGTGAGATCGGGCATCCGCATCGGGTACAGGATACCGTCGAGATGATCGCACTCGTGTTGAACGACGCGGGCGTGGAACCCCTCCACCTCGCGGGTGAATTCCTTGCCGTCGAGGCCGACCGCGCGATAGCGCAGGCGCTTCCAGCGCGGCACCACGCCGCGAAATCCGGGCACCGACAGGCACCCTTCCCAGCCCGACACCTGCTCCTCGCCGAGCGGCTCGATCACCGGGTTGATCAGGACGTGGATCTTGCCCTCCTCGGGATCCGGCGCCTCGCCCTCGGCGAGACGCGAACCCGGAACGTGGAACACCACAACGCGGAGCGGCACGTGGACCTGGGGCGCCGCGAGCCCGGCGCCGTCGGCATCGTGCACGGTCTCGACCATGTCGCGGACGAGCTGACGGATTTCGGGCGCGGTCGGATCCGCGACGGGATCGGCGCGGCGCCGCAAAACGGGGTGCCCCATGCGGGCGATCTTGAGAATGGCCATGCTTCAAATATGGGGTACAGGGCGGTGTTCGGAAAGCGCCAAACGACGGATTTTCCGATGAAAACCCGTGCTCCCGTCAGAAACTTCTTAAGAGCTGCCGATGAGGATTCCGGTCGCGAACACCAGCAATCCGCCGACCACCACCTGGAATGCCGCCGACAACAGCGGCGTGTCCATGAAGCGCTTGCGGATCCACGAGATCACGGCGAGTTCCACCATCACGACGACGATGGCGACGGCGGTCGCCGTGCGGAAGTCCGGAATGAGGTACGGCAGGGTGTGGCCGAGGCCGCCGCACGCGGTCATCAGGCCGCACACCACGCCGCGGATCACCGGACTGCCGCGGCCGGTCAGCGAGCCGTTGTCCGACAGCGCCTCGGCGAAGCCCATGCTGATGCCGGCGCCGACCGAGGCGGCAAGGCCGACGAGGAACGTCTCCCACGTGTTGTGGGTCGCGAACGCGGCGGCGAACAGCGGCGCCAACGTCGACACCGAGCCGTCCATCAATCCGGCCAGTCCCGGCTGCACGATCTGCAGCACGAACAGCCGCCGCTCGGCGATGTTCTCCTTCTCCTGCACATCCGCCGGCACGTACTTGTCTTCGAGTTCCTCAGTCTTGCGCTCGTGGCGCCGCTCCTCCGCGGCGAGATCGCCGAGCAACTGGCGGATCGAGGCGTCGGTCGCGTTGCGCGCGGCGCGGGCATAGAAACGCTTGCTCTCGGCCTCCATCAGCTCGGCCTGCGCGCGCACGGTCTCGAGGCGCAGCGGACGCGCGAGCCACACCGGCTTGCGTTCGATGAAGCCCTTCACGTCGTGGCCGCGAATCAGCGGAATGTGCTCGCCGAACTTCTTCTTGTAGAGGTCGAGCAGGCGATGACGGTGTCCGGTTTCCTCGTTGGCCATGGCGCTGAACATCTTCGCCGTGTCGGGATAGGTCTCGCGCAGACCCTCCGCGAATTGGTCGTAGATGCGCGCGTCCTGCTCCTCGAGCGAGATGGCGAGCGCGAGGATTTCGCGCTCCTTGAGGTCGGAGAAATTGAGCATGGGCACCTCCGGGCCGGGCGGAAGTGGAAAACGTATTTCAGCGCACCGGGGTGCGACCCGGTGCTTGGTTCAGCGCACCGGGGTGCGACCCGGTGCTTGACGTCGCCCGACCGGCCAAGGTTCCCCCCGCCCTTGCGCCGGCGCAACCGGCGTTCCGCCCCCCGGACCGGTTTTTGGCCCCGGGGAGACCGGAAAAACCCCGGAATTCCGCGGTTCAGAGGCCATTTTCGGGCCTTCCCAGGCCCCAGGCGATGTGTTAAAACCCCGGCCTTGCCCGCCGGGGTCCCGGCGGGCGCTATCTTTTTCCGATCGGGTCTCAGAAGGACCGCTCGGACGAACGTCTCGCTGAGGAGCGGAAGCTTGGAAGTCCAGGTTAAAGACAACAACGTCGATCAGGCGCTGCGCGCGCTCAAGAAGAAGATGCAGCGCGAGGGCGTGTATCGCGAGATGAAGATGCGCCGCAATTACGAGAAGCCGTCGGAGCGCCGCGCCCGCGAGCGTGCGGAGGCCGTGCGCCGCTACCGCAAGCTGCTGCGCAAGCGCATGGACCGCGAAGGCTACTGAGCCGCGCCAAAGCGTTTACGGAAAAGCCGCCCATCGGGCGGCTTTTTTGTTGTCCGAGCGGTTCGCTTGCGCGCGGCCGATGCGACCATGGAGTAGCGCGGCGTGCTCGCCGAGACGGCATGTGCAAGTCCGTTGGGCGCCACTCGCCTCAGAGCGCCGGGCGGCAACCGTCGCCGTCATCTTGCCCGCCATCTTACGGAGGGCCGCGCGTCTTCGATCAAAGCGCTCCGCCCGGTGCTCGTACTCCTCCGCCTTCAGCAGAAACTCCTGGGCGCGGCCCAGGTCCGCCACCTGCGCCTGCGCGCGCATGGGGACTGCCGGGCGGCAGAACGCGCGCGAGTAGGTAGTCGCGGGAAACCACCACCACCCGGGCATCATGCGGCCCGGCGACACGCTCGGCCGCGGCAGAATTCGACTCGCGCGACCCTATGGCGAGCACCTGCGAAGCCGGCGCTAGCGCTGTGGCTCGGCGCCGGCGACGGCGGCACGGGCATCTTCGAACGCCTTCCGGAGCGTGGCGATCTTGATCGGCTTAAGCAGCCTCTCGATGTGCTTGAGGCCGCGGTCGCGGGCGAGCTCGAACGCCATATCGGGGTAGTGATCGCCGTAGCCCGAAACGAAGATGATGGCGCCGGGCGGCTTGCCCGCGGTCATCCAGTTCATCACCTCGATGCCATCCATGTCGGGCATGATGATGTCGATCAGTACGATCGCATCGGCTTCACCGCGATAGATCGACTGGAACTGCTTCGACTTGTCGACCGTGACGACGTCGAAGCCCATCGGCGTCGCCACCGACTCGATGATCTCGAGAAACGCGCGGTCGTCGTCGACAGCGTACAGCCTGCTCATGTGCCACTGCCCTCTCGGCCCACACGCGCGCCGCGATCGCTGGCATCAACGGATGCATTGATGCGGAGCGCCGGAACAGATTCGGCACACGTCGCCCACAGCGATCGGCCACACCGATGAAACACGTGCACTCCGGAACGCATCGTCAGGCGTTTCATTTTGCCGGTTTCATTTTGATCAATGGGACCAGGAGAAACAGCGCTCGCCACCGTTGTCAGCACGATATCCGACGCGCAATAATTGTTGCAGAAAATCCGAATGTTCACAAAGGGGCCTAAAGGGACGGTACTGAACGACATCTTCTAGCGCCAGTCCCCGCCCGTCAAACCTGTGAAAGATGCTGTATTTCCGATGGACTAGGGTTTCACTGCGATTCTGGGTTGCCGTCGGCATGGCGCTGACGGTTGTTCCATTGGCCGTTTCGGCAGTCGTCGGATACGTCACGCTGTCCCGCGGAGTCGTTGCCGGCTTCGCCGATGTCGCGACTCGCCAGCGGGACCAGCTCGGCCCGACCCACCATCTTCAGCTCCTCCTCTGCGACTCGCTTCGGCCGCTCGAAGCCTGGATCGACGCCGGAATCCCGACATCGGTGACGCACTATCGCGATCTGCGACAGCAGGTCGGGAGCGACTTCGAGGCGCTGCGCGAAGGACTCAAGTCCGAACCCGCCCTTCAGCCGCTGCTCGATCGCGCCCGTGACGACTGGGTGTCCGCCGACCGGCTCGGCGAGGCCATCGTGTCGGTGCCGCGCCCGGTCGGCGATCCCGACGGACTCGATCTCCTGGACAGGTATGACGACGTCATCGCCAGCGCCGTCACCAAGTTGATCGCCGTCTACAACGAGATCGCCTACGACATCGCGCTCGATCACGTCGAGGCCCGCGAAGCGTACGCACGCACCGAGTGGATGGCGGCGGCCGCGGCCGGGGTCTCTCTCCTGACGATGATCGCCGGCGTGCTCATGATCGGACGCATCCTCATTCACAGCGTCGACCGTCTGATCGACGGCGCGGCGCGTTTCGCCGCCGGCGACCGCGACCACCGCATCGAGATCCATGTGCCGCCCGAACTGCGCAAGGTCGCCGCGCAGTTCAACCGGATGATCGTCCGCATTCACGATACGGAGGCCGCTCTCGCCGAGCAGGCCCAGCGCGATGGCCTGACGGGGCTGCTCAACCGGCGCGCCTTCGACCAGGCTATCGCGGAAACGCTGTCGGGATTGCGGCGGCTCGGCGCGACGGCAACGCTCGTGCTGTTCGACCTCGATCACTTCAAGCGCATCAACGATACCTACGGACACGGCGGCGGCGACGAGGTCCTCAGGACCGTGTCGCAAACGGTGAGAGGCGCCGTCCGAGACATCGACAAGTTTTTCCGCATCGGCGGCGAGGAGTTCGCTCTCCTCCTGCCCGGTGCCAACGCGGCATCGGCGCGGATCGCCGCCGAGCGCATTCGCGCCGCGATCGCCGCGCACCCGGTCCGCGTCGACGATCACGAAGTCGCCGTGACGATCAGCGGCGGGATCGCCGTTGCCCGTCGCGACGACACGGCCGAGTCCGTCATGCAGGCGGCCGACGCCGCGCTTTATCGGGCAAAAGCGGACGGGCGAAACCGCGTTGCCCTGGAAGAACGTGCTTCGAACGGAGAAACGCTCACGACGAGCTGACGAACCGACAAGCTGAGACCGAGAGAAACACGGAGAAGGGGTGCTCCATGGCTTTCAATTTGGCTGAGGCCGACGACGGACCGCGGCGGACGAAGAAGACCGCGCCGATCTTCCGCGCGCAGATCGTCATATCCGCCGCGCTGATCGTCGCGCTCGGCATCGTCGCCGTCGTCGCGATGTGGCTCGACCGCAATCGCGATATCCGTACCGCCGAGGGAGAGCTCTCGCACCTCAGCCTGACGCTGAGCGAATCGGTCGAGCGCACGATGCAGAGCCTCGACGTGATCCTCACGGGATTCCAGCAACGCGTTGCCGAATCCGGCGTGACAACGCCGGAACAGTTTCGCGAGACATTCTCGTCGCGGAGAATTCACGACATCCTCACCACCCGGATCAGCGGGCTCGAGCACATCGACGGCATCGGCGTCGTCGACAGCAATGGCGTGTTCATCAACGGCACGCGCCGGTGGCCGGCGAACCCGGTAAGCGTCGCCGACCGCGACGACTTCATCCTCCACCGCGATCACCAGGACAGCGGCCCGATGATCGGAAACCCGGTGTTCGGACGTATCCTGCAGGACTGGACCATCGCACTGTCGCGTCGCATCTCCGCGCCCGACGGCCAGTTCCTCGGCATGGTCACCGCGATCATCAACACCCAGGATCTCGAGGACTTCTTCCAGGCCGTCGCACCGGACGCGCAGGGCAGCATCTCGCTGTTCCGCGACGACGGCGTGTTGCTCGCCCACTATCCCGAAGCGAACACCGTCATCGGCAAGTCGTTCGCCGACTCCGAGATCATGGCCGATATCGAGAGCCTCCGCGAGGCGGAGGTCGTGCACATCCGCGCAAGCGCGTTCGACAGCGTGCCGCGCATCGCGGCGCTCAATCGCGTGGATGGATTTCCGCTGGTCGTCAATGTAACGAACACGCGCAACGCCATACTCATGTCGTGGCGTTATCGCGTCGTCGTCATTCTCCTCATCACCTCCGCCGCCATGGCGTTCATTGCGTTGTCCGGACGGCTGTTGACGCGTCAGGTGACCGCCAACATGCGGCTCGAACGCCTGCAGGCGGAGCGCGACACCGCCAGCCGCTCGGCGACCCAGATCCGAGATCTCAACGCCACACTCGAAAAGAGCCTCCAGCAAATCCGCGTCATCACCGACAATCTCCCGGTGCGGATCATGTACGTCGATACCGATCGCCGGATCCGATTCATCAACAAGACCGGGCGGCTGTGGTACGCGCACCCGGACGACGACATCGTCGGCAAGAGCCTGTTTGACGTCCTTCGGCCCGACGAAATGCGCGCGACCGACGATGTGTTCGACGTTCTCGCCAAAGGGCCGCATCACTTCCAGCGCACGGTGCACCACCCGGACGGCAACATCCGCACGCTCGACATCCTCAACCTGCCCGATCTCGGGCCCGACGGAAAACTGCGCGGCTACTACGGTCTTGCGACGGACGTCACCGAGCGGAAGAAAATCGAGGAGCAGCTCCGCCAATCGCAGAAGCTGGAGGCGGTCGGATCGCTGACCGGCGGCATCGCGCACGACTTCAACAATCTGCTCACCGTCATCCTGGGAAACGCGTCGCTGCTCGCCGAGACGATGCCGCCGGACTCCGCCGAGTACGCGATGGCGGAAATGACCCGCAAAGCCGCGGAACAGGGCGCCCAACTCACCCACCGCCTGCTCGCCTTCGCCCGCCGGCAGGCCCTGGAGCCGAAGGCGGTGAACGTCAACCGCCTGATCTCAGGGATGGACAGCCTGCTGCGGCGCTCGCTGACCGAGGAAATCGAGATCAAGATCAAGCAGACGCCCGACCTGTGGGACGCGATGATCGATCCGTCGCAGCTCGAGAACGCCCTCCTCAATCTGTGCATCAACGCCCGCGACGCCATGCCGAACGGCGGGCGCATCGTCATCGAGACGGCCAATGTCCATCTCGACGACGACTATGCGAATCGGAACACCGAGGTCACCGCCGGCCCCTACGTGATGATCGCCGTGTCGGATACCGGCGTCGGAATATCCGCCGAAAACCTGAGCCGCGTCTTCGACCCGTTCTTCACCACCAAGGACATCGGCAAGGGCACCGGCCTCGGCCTGAGCATGGTGTTCGGCTTCATCAAGCAGTCGCAAGGCCACGTAAAGATCTATTCCGAGCTCGGCCAGGGCACCACGGTCAGGATGTACCTGCCCAAGATCGAGCGCACCGGCGAAGCCGTGGGCGAGCAGACGGTGCCGCTGTCGGAGCTCTACGGTTCGGAGACGATCCTCATCGTCGAGGACGACGACCTCGTGCGCGAGCACACCATCAACCAGTTCCGCCGCCTCGGGTACGACGTGCTGGCCGCCGGCAACGGCGCAGACGCCCTCGACATCGTCCGGAACACACCCCAGATCGATCTCCTGTTCACCGACGTCATCATGCCGGGCGGGATGAACGGGCGTCAGCTGGCGACTGCGGCGCGCGAGATCCGGCCGTCGCTGAAGGTCCTCTTCACCTCGGGCTACACCGAGAACGCGATCGTCCACCACGGACGTCTCGACGACGGGGTCCAATTGCTGAGCAAACCCTATCGACTCGCTGAGCTCGCAACAAAGGTGCGAGCGGTGCTCAACAGTTCCCAGGACTGACCACCGGTACGCAAAGTGAGAAACCAAAAGGGTGCGTACATGAATTTCCGGCTGTTGATCCTCGACGACGACCCCGACATCGGGCGGATGATTGGATTTATCCTCCGCGGGGTCGGCGTGGAGTCGCGAGCGGTCTCCTCCCCCGACGACTTCCTGCGGGAGATCGACGACTGGAGCCCGACGCATCTAGCGATCGACCTGGTCATGCCGGAGATGGACGGCATCGCCGTGGTACGCCTGCTCGCCGCCCGCCAGTGCCGCGCCCGCATCATCATCACCAGCGGGGTCGGCAGCCGGATTCTCGACGCCGCGCGCCGGGTCGCGAGCGAGCATGGCCTCCGCATCAGCGGCGTCCTTCCGAAGCCGTTCACGCCGACCGCGCTACGCACCTTGATCGTCGATGGCGCCGCCGACGAGCCGCCGGTGGACCAGTCGAAACCCAAGCCGTTCGTCGTCACCGAGGAGGAGCTCCGGCGCGCCATCGACATGCGCCAGCTCGAGCTGTTCTATCAGCCGAAGATCGTCTGCGCGACGGGCGAGCTTGCCGGCTTCGAGTCGCTGGTACGCTGGCGCCATCCGACGCAGGGCATCATTCCGCCGAACCGCTTCGTCGGGATAGCCGAGCGCTCCGACCTTATCCACGCGATGACCAACATCGTCCTGGACAGCGCGACCGATTGGCTGGCGCGGCATCCGTCGCAGACGCTCTCGCTCTCGCTCAACATTTCGCCGCGCAACCTGGTGGACCTCGACATGGTCGACCGCATCTCGCGAATGTGCGAGCAGCGCGGCATCGCCCCGCACCGGCTCACGTTCGAGCTGACCGAGACCAGCGCGATGAAGGATCCGGTCGTGGCGCTCGGGCTTCTCACGCAGCTCCGCGTCAAGAACTTCAACCTGTCGATCGACGACTTCGGCACGGGCTTCTCGTCGATGATCCAGCTCGTGCGGCTGCCGTTCTCTGAGATGAAGGTCGACAAGTCGTTCGTCATGACGGCGACCGAGTCGCAGGAATCGCGGACGATCATCAAGTCGATCGTCGACCTTGGCCACAGCCTCGGGCTTCGCGTCACCGCCGAAGGCCTCGAGGATTCCGGCACGCTTGAGTTCCTCAACAGCGTCGGTTGCGACATGGCCCAAGGGTATCTCATCGCCCCACCGATGCCGAGCCACCAGGTCGAGCGCTGGATCGTCGAGTGGACGAGCACCGGCGCCCGGGCAATGCTGCTCGGCATCGGCAGCCGCCACCCCAACGAGTGATCGGTCCGCTCCAGCGGCCGCATCAAAGACGAGAGGCCCGCCGCATGGCGAGGGCCTTTTATTCGCGACCGGCAGCATCGTGTGATTGAAGCGGAACGACAGTCCATCCGACAGCGCATCAACGGTCATCGGTTCCTCCGCGTGGCGAGTGGAATGGGAATACGTACCTAATGGGAACACGCACCTATCGCATTCCGATATCGCGGTCCCATCATCATGGTACTCTTGCGGATGCCATCCCCCGCCGCAGGGCGTCCATCCCGACGCAACGATCATGACGAGTGCAGCTGCAAACCCCGTCGCCGCGCGGAACGAGTCGGCGCTCTCGGTCTTTTTGATCTTCCTCCGGCTGGGATTGACCAGCTTCGGCGGGCCGATCGCCCATCTGGGCTACTTTCGGGCGGAATTCGTCGATCGCCGCCGTTGGCTCGACGAGGTCCATTACGCGGACGTCGTCGCGCTCAGCCAATTCCTGCCCGGGCCCGCCAGCAGCAAAGTCGGCATCATTATAGGAACACTGCGCGCGGGCATTCCGGGCGCCCTCGCCGCTTGGCTCGGATTCACGGCACCGTCGGCGCTGGCCATGGTCGCATTCGGCTACGGCGTGACCCAGCTCGGCGGTCTTGCCGGATCCCCTTGGCTCCACGGCCTCAAGATCGTTGCCGTCGCAGTGGTCGCCCAGGCGGTCTGGGGAATGGCGCGAAGCCTCTGCCCCGATCGTGAGCGCCAGGCGATCATGGCCGTCGCGGCCGTCCTCACGCTTGCCGTTCCATCGAGTCTCGGCCAGATCGGCGCCATCATAGCCGGAGCTTTGATCGGATGGCGCGCGCTGCCTGGCGAGGTGATTGCGCTCACGCCGCTGCCGGTGCGGATCAGCAGATGGTGGTCGATTGCCTCAATCGTGCTGTTTGTCGCGCTTCTCGTTGGTCTGCCATTCGCGGCCGTCTCGACCGGAAGCCACGGAGTCGCGGTGTTCGAGGCTTTCTATCGGTCGGGCTCGCTGGTGTTCGGCGGCGGACACGTCGTGCTGCCATTGCTGCAGGCCTCCACCGTCCAGACCGGCTGGGTCGACGGGGACGCCTTTCTCGCCGGGTACGGCGCAGCGCAGGCGGTTCCGGGACCGCTGTTCACCTTTTCGGCCTATCTCGGCACGGTGATGCAGTCGTATCCGAACGGCTGGGTCGGTGGCTTGTTCTGTCTCGTCGGAATCTTCCTGCCGTCATTCTTCCTGGCGATCGGTCCGTTGCCCTTCTGGGACTGGATCCGACGTCATCCCGGCATGAGATCGGTCCTCAAGGGCGTCAATGCGGCCGTGGTCGGGCTGTTGCTTGCCGCGCTCTACAATCCGGTATGGACGAGTGCAATTCACGCCCCGATGGACTTTGCGATCGCCCTCATTGCATTTCTGCTGCTGTCGTTCTGGAAAACGCCACCGTGGCTGGTGGTTTTCCTCGGTGCCGCCGGCGCAGCCGCGATCGCGGCGGTGTGACGGATCACGGCGCCGCCCCGATGAAAAAAGGCCCTCGCATTGCGTGAGGGCCTTTTTTCTCGAGCCGTCGTGGAGGGATCATTGCCCCCTCAGTCCGTCAGTCGAGCGCCTTGACGATCTCCTCGCACATCTTCTTGGCGTCGCCGAACAGCATCATGGTGTTGTCGCGGTAGAACAGCGTGTTGTCGACGCCGGCGTAGCCCGCCGCCATCGAGCGCTTCACGAACAGCACCGTCTTCGCCTTGTCGACGTCGAGGATC
>DATJIG010000059.1:0-17341 GCA_035493495.1 Alphaproteobacteria bacterium | reverse complement strand
GGAGAGGCGCGTCATCAGGACGTGACGGCGCTCGGGTGTCATCGGATCGCGCGCCTCGACCTCGATCGCCTTCAGGTGACGATACCATTTGAGGATGCGGCGGCTTACCTGCCAATTGTAAATCGCGGGCGCGAACTTGATGACCGGAATGGCGAGGCCGATGAGCGGAAGGACCAGGATGAGTGCGCGCTCGACGATGCTCGCGGCCCAGAATGGCAGGAAACGACGGGCAAGCGACGGGCCGGAGCGGAAATAGCGGTCGGCCTCGGCGTTGATCGGCAGCTCGAGGAACTCGCGCGACGGGAAGGTCTCCGGCTGGTCGAAGACCGTCCCGCCGCGATGCACCCGGCGTGCGGCATCGAGGATCGCATCGGCCAGCGCCGGGTTGATGTCGCTGCGGGCGACCAGCTGGGCGACCGGCGCCAGCAGGCGGACGGGACGCGACGGGATGTCGCGGGCGAGATCGATCCCGCCGCGCGGCAGCGTCACCGACGAGAGGAACGGGAACCTGTAGTGGTAGGCGTCGGCCTGGACGAAGCTCATCAGCCGCACGTTGGGGGCGTCGATCATCGCCTGCATCGTCTGTGTCACCGTGCTCGAGACGACGAATACCGCGTCGACCCGGTTGGCGATGAGAGCCTCGGCTGCTTCGGTGCCCCCGATCGACATCAGCCGCGCCTTGCCCGCGCCGACGCCGCTCGCCGCGAGCAGCGAGACGGCGAGGGAGCGCGTCGCCGTGTCGTCCTCACCGACGGCAATGCGCAGACCGGCGAGTTGGGACAGCCTGTCCGGCGGCTGGTACTGGCGGTCCTGCGGCCGATTGTTGCGCACGAACACCCACAGCGGCTCGAACGCGACGGACGCCAGGGCTTGCAGGTCGGTAGGCGCGCTGTCGCCCTCGCCGTCGTGCGCGAAGGTGCCGCCCTGGATGAAGGCGACACTGGCCTTTTCGCTCTGCAGCAGCTGCTGGTTCTCGGTGGATCCCGACGTGTTTGTCACCGCGAGCGTCAGCCCGGTGTCGGCGAGAATTTCGCGATAGCGCTCTGCAAAACCCGCGTAGGACTCGCCCTCGGGGCCGGCGGCGATGACCAGGTCGTGGGGCGGCGGTGGCGCCATGAGATTCCAGAGCACGACGCCGACGGCGACCAGCAACGCAAGCAGCGGTCCATAGACCTTGAGAATGTCACGCATGAGCAACCCCTCGACGCGGCCGGACGTGCCTATTCTGGACCCGCTCGGGCGTCGGCACAAACGGCCGGCGCCGTTCGACCGGGGTTTACCGCCCGCGGCGTGGCGAAGTTGAACGGTCGGGATCGCCCACCTACAATCGGCGTCCGAGTGAACCGTTATTTCATTTTTTGAGGACGGGTATGCCGACCATCGATTCCGACGCGCACGTTATCGAGTCCCACCGCACCTGGAGCTATCTGCCCGAGAACGAGCGCAAGTTCGCGCCGATGACCCTGCGGCAGATCCAGGGCGACGCCGGGGCGCTCACCAACCGCGGCGGCGCGCAGAAGGACTACTGGTTCAGCGGCAACTTCATCCAGCCCGCCGACAAGAACATCGACACCGAGGGTCTGAGCGACGACGCCCGCGAGATGGGCAACGTCAAGACGCGGCTCCAGCACATGGACCAGCTCAACATCGACGTCCAGGTGCTGTACCCGACGATCTTTCTGTCGCCGACCGCGCGCGACGCCGAGCAGGAGCTCGCCCAGTACCGCGCCTACAACCGCTGGCTCGCCGACATCTGGAAGATCTCGGACAACCGCCTGCGCTGGGCCGCCTGCGCGCCGATGAATTCACCGCACCGCATCCGCGACGAGCTCAAGTTCGCCAAGGACAACGGCGCGTGCTGCGTCTTCGTCCGCCCGTTCGAATGCGAGCGCTACGTCGGCGAGTCCTACTTCGAGCCGCTGTTCGCAGCCGCCCAGGAGCTCGACCTCGCGCTCACCTTCCACGCCGGCAACGGCAGCTATCAAAACGTGACATTCCATGAGGGCCACAACTTCGCGCGCTTCAAGCTCTCGATGATCGCCCAGTTCCATTGGCTGCTCGAGTACGACATGCCGAAGAAATATCCGGCGTTGCGCTGGGCCTTCATCGAGGCCTCCGCCGGCTGGGTGCCCTACGCGCTCGGCGACGTCGAGAAGCGGCTGAAGCGGAAGGGGCGGCGGCTGTCGTCCAATCCGCTCGGCGACAACAACATCTGGGTGACGATCGAGACCACCGACGACATCCCCTACATCGTCGATCGCGTCGGCGACGACAATCTCGTCATTGGCACCGACTACGGCCATACCGACACGTCGGCGCAGATCGAGGCGCTGCGCATCCTGCGCGAGAGCGGCACGATTCCCTCGGCCAGCATCGACAAGATTCTCGGGCCCAACGCGTTGAAGCTGTATGGCCTGAAGCTCAACTAACAAGACAACGGGGAGACGAAGATGACGAACGGATGGAGGCACCTCGGGCGCCATGCGCTGGTGTGCGCGGCGTTCGGGCTCTTGGCGCTGCCGGCGGCCGCCGACGACTTCTACAAGGGCAAGCAGATCAAGCTGATCGTCGGTTCTGGCACGGGCGGCGGCTACGACGCCAACGCGCGCCTGCTGGCGCGCTACTTGCCCGACCATATTCCCGGCAAGCCCGAGATCGTTGTCCAGAACCTGGCGGGTGCCGGATCGCTCAAGGCGATGAACTACATTGCCAACGCAGCGCCCAAGGACGGCCTCAACATCGGCGCGGTGCAGAACTCGATCGGCTACGAGCCGATGATGGGGATCTCCGGCGGTAAAGAGAACGCCCAGTTCGACGTCCTCAAGATGAACTGGCTCGGCTCGATGACGAAGGAGGTCGCAGTCACGGTGATGATGAACACCGCCGGGATCAAAACGTTTCACGACCTGCAGGAGAAAGAGGTGACGACGGGCTCGTCTGGTGCGGCGACCTCGAACACGATCTACGCGCGGCTGATGAACGCGACCGCCGGCACCAAGTTCAACGTCATCCACGGCTACGTCGGCCAGACCGAGGTCTTCCTCGCCATGGAGCGCGGCGAAGTCCAGGGCTCGGCCGGTCCGTTCTACGGCACGCTCAAGAGCGGTCGCGCCGAGTGGCTCAAGAACGGAACCATCATTCCCATCGTGCAGATCGCGCTTGAGAAGCACCCCGAGCTTCCCAACATCCCGCTGATCCTCGATTTCGCGAAGACGGCCGAGGACCGCCAGGAGATGGAGCTCGCCGTCGCCTCGCTGCTGATGGGCCGTCCCTACGTCGTCGCCGACAACGTTCCCGCCGACCGCGTCAAGATCCTCCAGGACTCCTTCATGGCGGCTGTGCGCGACCCCGCGTTGCTCACCGAGGCCAAGAAGCAAAACCTGGAGATCGATCCTATCGACGGCAAGCGGGTGCACGACCTGCTCGCCAAGATGTACGCCACCCCGCAGCCGATCATCGACAAGGTGACGGCAATCTTCGTACCGGAGAAGAAGTAGTGTTTGCCAAGATCAACCACCTCGCCATCACCAGCGACAACTACGCCGTCAACGCCAAGTTCTACGAGGCGCTGTTCGGCATGAAGACGTCGTCGAAGCCGCGACCCGCGCGCGCGGTTCCGCTGGGCGACGGCCAGATCGGCCTCAACAACATCCCACGCCGCGAAGGTCGCCGCAGCGGCCTCGACCACTTCGGCTTCGAGGTCACCGACCTCAAACTCGCGCTCGAGCGCATCCGCAAGTTCGACCCCAAGCTCGATTTCGTTCAGCGACCGTCGCAGCGGCCGAACGCCGCCTACAGCGCCCACGATCCCGACGTCACTGTATTTGACCTCGCCGAGAAGGGGGCGAGTACAGCCAAGGACATCTTCGCCGAGAACAACTGGGAACAGCCGCGCTACATCGACCACATCGCGCTACGGACCAAGAACGCCGAGCGCTGCGCCCAGTTCTACGCCGAGGTGTTCGAGCTCAAGACGCTCAACCGCCCGAGCGACGGCAACTACTACCTGTCCGACGGCCGCGTGACGCTGATGATCACGCCGTGGAAGATGGCGGACTTCGTTGGCCACGACCCGATGCCGCTTGGCCTCGAGCACATCGGCTTCAGGGTCGAGAGCATCGATGCGCTGAAGCGCGACATGGATGACCTCATCGGTCAAAATCCGCAGATGGTGACGAGGCCCCTGGGCTACGGCGAGGAGGGCAAGGCGCGGCTTGAGCTATTCACGCGCTGCCCGCTCGGCTGCTTCCATCTGACCGACATCGAGGGGGTCTACCTCGACGTCTCCGAAGGCCACGCGTAGGCGGGAGAAGCACATGCGCATGCAGATCGCGGCTCTCGCCGCCACCACGCTCATCGCCGCGGCTCCGGCCTCGGCCGATGCCATCTCCGACTTCTACTCCGGCAAGCAGATGACGTTGATCATCTCGACCGGCGTCGGCGGCGGCGTCGACGCAAACGCCCGCATCGTCGCTAAGCACTGGGGCAATCACATCCCGGGCAAACCGACGATCGTGCCGAAGAACATGACCGGCGCCGGCCATCTCCAGGCGACCAACTTCATGTACAACGTGGCGCCGAAGGACGGCACGCAGATCGCGGCGATCCTGCCGTCGTTCGTGCTCTACCAGAAGATCGACGGCAAAGGCGCGCAGTACGATGCCGGAAAGTTCCTGTGGGTCGGCGGCAGCGACGTCGACAACATGAACCTCTACGTCTGGCACACCGTGCCGGTGAAGACGTGGGAGGACGCCAAGACCCAGGTAATCACCATGGGCGGCACCGGCGCCGGCTCCTACACCACGTTATGGCCGTCGCTGATGAACAACTTGCTCGGCACGAAGTTCAAGCTGGTGATGGGCTACAAGTCGACCGCCGAGATCCACCTCGCGATGGAGCGCGGCGAGGTCCAGGGCCGCGCCGGCAACTTCTTCTCGAGCCTGCGCTCGCAGAATCCGGACTATCTGCGCGACCACAAGATCATCATGCTGGTGCAGTTCGGGATGCAGCGCGATCCCGACTTCAAAGACACGCCGCTCTTGACCGATCTCGCGCAGAACGAGGAGCAGCGGCAGATCTTCGCGCTGTTCTCGGGCGAACTCGCGCTCGGCCGTCCGTATCTGACGACCCCGGGCGTGCCGGCGGACCGTCTGGCGGCGCTGCGCAAGTCGTTCGACGAGACGATGGACGATCCGGCGTTCCGCGCCGACGCGGCCAAGGCCGACATCGGCGTGCATCCGCAGACCGCCGAGAAGCTGAAGCAGATCGCCGACGCCATCCTCAACACGCCGCCGGCGCTGATCGAGAAGGCGAAGGCCGCCAAGGCCGAGGCGCAGCCTCAGTAGACGCGGCTCTCGGGTATGAACGAAAAGGGGCGGTCGTAGGACCGCCCCTTTTTTATTACCGCCCGTCGCGCGTGCGACTAGTTCTCCGCGACCGCCGAGGCGCCGGCGAGGCGCCCGAACACCGCGTTGCGGGTCTGGCCGGTGAACGACGGGTAGTTGTGGAAGAACAGGCCGAGGATGTCGCCCGAGGCGAACAATCCCTTGATCGGCTGGTCCATGGTGTTGAGCACCTGGGCCTTGGTGTCGACCTGCACGCCGCCGAAGGTGAAGGTGATTCCGCACACGACGGGATAGGCGCGGAACGGCGGTTCGTCGAGGCGGATCGCCCAGTTCGACTTCGGGATATCGAGGCCTTTGGTATGACGGCCGTCGGGCCGGCGCCAGTCGAACGGCTTGTCGTCCACCACCGCCTTGTTGAAGGTCTCGACCGTGTGCACCAGCACCTTGGCCTCGAGGCCGATCTTTTTGGCGAGTTCGGCGATCGTTCCCGCTTCCTCGTACGTCGCCTTGTGGTGCGGGTAGCGGAAGCACTTGATGCCCTTCTGGTCGTAGAGCTGGAAGGCGCGACCGCCGGGCTGACCGAGCACCGCGCGCCCGGTCTTGGCGTAGGTGTAGGAGTGCTGTGCCTCGCCCTCGTCGAAGAAGCGCACGCCGAGGCCGTTGACGCTGATGCCGTACGGATAGTCGTAGCGGCTCTGGGTGTTGCCGCGGCCGTCCTCATGCTGCGGCGTCTCGAAGTCGGGGGCGTTGGCGTCGATCGGCGACATGTGCCCGCTCTGCCACTGGCCCGACGCCTTGGCGCCGAGATCGACCAGGTAGCGCAGCACCTCGCCGGTGTCGTGCTTGCTGCCGCGCACCTTCATCGCGTCGGTGTTGCCGACGAGATAGCGCGCCCGCATCTCGGCGCTCGCCTGGAAGCCGCCGGCGCAGGCGATCACCGCCTTGGCCTTGATCTCGTAGGCGCCGTCGGGGCCGAGCACGCGCACGCCCTCGATGCGCCGCATGTCGCCCAAGATCGCCGACACTGGCGAGTCGAAGCGGATCTCGATGCCGAGCTTCTCGGCGATGTTGCGCCACTGCGTCAGCTGGCCGACTCCGCCGCCCGCCACGTGAATGGCGATGCCGCGCTCGTAGTAGAGCTTGCCGTCGACCTTGGCGTGCTCCTTCAGGGGCTCCCATTTGATGCCGACGTCGCGCATCCAGTGGATCGCCGCGTTGGATTCCTCGACCAGCGTCTTGGCGAGGTCGGGGTTCATCTTGCCCTGCGTCATGCGCTCGAGGTCCGACGTGAAGTCGGCGGCGGAGTAGGGCGGGATCTCCATCGTCGCGAACGTCGCGTCGTCGACGTCGGGCACGAACTCGCGAATCTCCGACTTGCCGCCGTGGACGAAGCGAAAGCCAGTGCCGGAGTAGCGTGCGTTACCGCCGTACTCGCCCTCCGGCGCCTTCTCCAGCATGACGATACGCTCGGCCCCTGCCTTGCGGGCCGAGACGGCGGCGTCGAAGGCGGCGCTGCCGCCGCCGATCACGATGATGTCGCAGGTTTCCGTTCGCACGACGTGCGTCTCCCAACTCGAAAAGGAACGTTCGCGTTAACTGGCGCGTACGCGCGCCTAGACCTTCGCCGGCTTCTTGGCCGCCCGATCGGAATCGAGCTCGGGGTGGTCGTAGCCGTGGACCGAGACGTCGAACAGATTGCCGTCCGGGTCCATCGCCCGGTACTCGGCGAACGGGCGGTTCGACGGGCGCTTCGTCAGCGGCTCTTCGAACGCCTGGAGCTTCTTCTCGATCTCCTCGACGTTGTCGACGGTGAAGCCGAAATGGTTGATGCCGCTCGGCGTCGCCTCGCCGCGATTGCGTAAGAGCGCTACCGTCAGGTACCCGTCGCTCATGTAGATGGCGCCGGTCTCGTCGGTGTGGATCGCCTTGAGGCCGAACACCTCCTCGTAGAACTTTCTGAGCTTCGCGGGGCTCTTGGTCTTGATCGCGATGTGACGGATTTTCGCCATGATGCGCTCCCTGTGCCCATCCCTGTGATGTGTGCGCCTACGATAGGCGCTGGCGAGGACCCTCGGGAAGCGGCCTTTCGCGAATAGGCTTTATTCCTGACGTGAGTCGGCGTCGCCGGCGGGGGTGAGCTGGAGCCGCAGGAAGTCGAGGAAGGCCCGGGTTTTCGGCGGGATCTTCGTCGCCCGCGGGAAGTAGGCGGTGACGAAGTAGGTCGAGCGGGTCTCGGCCTCGAACAGAGCAACCACCTCGCCCTTGGTGATCATCTCGCGGGCGGACGGCTCGAGGATGCGGGCGATGCCGATGCCGCGCTTCACCGCGTCGTACAGCGCGGCGCCGCTGTTGCTGGAGTAGGTGCCGGACACGCGGACGACGTACTCCGACTCGCCCGGGCCGGCGAAGCGCCAATGGTTGGCGCCGGGCTGCAGCGAATGGACGAGGCAGTTGTGACGGTCGAGCTCGCGCGGGCTTCTGGGCTCGCCTTGCCGCGCGAAGTAGTCGGGCGCGCCGCAGATCACGTAGCGCATCGAGCCCAGAACTTCGTGGGACAGGCTGGTCTGGTTGCGTAAGGGATCGCGCTCGGTGTGCAGCCGCACCGTCACGTCGATGTCCTGGTCGATGACGTTGACGGTGTCGCCCGGTGCCACGATGAGCTGGATCGTGAGGTCCCGGTAGAGCTCCATGAAGCGGGCGATCGCTGGCGCGACGAAGCCGTGACCGATTCCGAATGTAGAATGGATCCGTAAAGCGCCCGCCACGCCGGCGCTTAAAGCTGCCGCCGATTTGCGCGCGTCGTCGAGCTCGGTGACGATGCGCGCGGCGCGTTCGCAGAAATCAGCGCCGGCCTCGGTGAGCGACAGCTGGTGGGTCGAGCGGCGCAGCAACTGCACGCCGAGGCTCTGCTCCAGCCGTGCCACGTGCTTGCTCACCGCCGACTGCGACAGATTGAGCTCCGACGCGGCGGCGCTGAAGCTCTTCTTCTGGACCACCTTGAGGAAGATTTTGATGTCGCTCAGGTATTCCATGGCATCGGCGGTGCAGTCGCGGCGGGCGATGCGGCGGCCCGGGCGGTGGAGGAATAAACGTTATTCGCCGACCGGCGGCGGATTGGGTGTTAGATTGGCGATACTATTCGCAAGAAATAGAACAACCAAGACTTCCGGGAGACGCGTCGCGGTATGATTCAGCCGCTGCAGCAGATCAGTCCGCCGATGCGGCGGCTCGGCGATTACGTCGCCGACGCGCTCGCCCGCCCTCTGCCGGAAGAGGTGGCGGAGAAGGCCCGGCACCACATCCTCGACACCCTGGCGGCAATGATCTCCGGCACCCACCTCAACCCCGGGCGTGTCGCCATTGCCTACGTCGAGTCCTTGGGCGGCACCAAGGAGTCCTCGGTGATGGGCACGCGCATCCGCACCTCGGCGGTCAACGCGGCCCTTGCCAACGGCATGCTGGCCCACGCCGACGAGACCGACGATTCCCATGCCCCGTCGCGCAACCATCCGGGCTGCGCCGTCGTCCCGGCGGCGCTCGCGGTGGCCGAGCGGGCCCATGGCTCGGGCCAGTCCTTCCTGCGCGCCGTCGTCCTCGGCTACGACGTCGCCGCGCGCGTCAACTACGCGCTCGACGCCGACGCCTTCGCCGCCGCGTCGCGCAGCACCCATTCGTTCGGCGGCACCTTCGGCGCAGGCGCCGCGGCCGGGGCCTTGCTCGGCTTCGACGCCGAGCGCGTGCGCCATCTGATGTCGTTGTGCTGCCAGCAGGCGTCGGGCGTCGCCTGCAACGTCCGCGACTCCGAGCACATCGAGAAGTCGTTCGACTTCGGCGGCATGCCGGCGCGCAACGGCGTCGCGGCGGCGACCATGGTCGCCGCCGGCGTGACGGGCGTCGACGATGTCTTCAGCGGCGAACGCAACTTCTTCGAGGCGTTCTCGCCCAATCCCAATCCCGACCTGCTGGCCGACGGCCTCGGCGAGCGCTTCGAGATCATGGGGACCAACATCAAGAAGTGGTCCGTCGGCTCGCCGGCGCAGTCGGCGCTCGACGCCGTGACCTGGCTGATGGAGCACGAGGGTGTGGCGCTCGACCGGGTCGGCGCGATCCGCATCCATTTGCCGACGCGCTCGGCGCGCACCGTCGACAACGCGCCGATGCCCGACGTCAACGTCCAGCATCTCGTCGCCATGCTGCTGGTCGACGGCAAATTGTCGTTCCATGCCATCCACGACCGCGAGCGCATGAACGATCCCGAGATTCTCGACGTGCGCCGCCGCATCACGCTGGTGCCGAGCGAGGAGCTGATGCACGCTCGGCCGCGGCGGCAGGCGATCGCCGACGTCGAAACCAGGGACGGCCGCACGCTGTCGCGTCGCACGCTGGCCGTGCGCGGCACTGCCGACAATCCGATGAGCCGCGATGAGGTCGAGGCCAAGGCCTCGGACCTGATCGCCGACGTGCTCGACGCGAAACGGGCCAAGGCGATCGTCAAGGCCGTGCGCGGCCTCGTCGACCTGCCCGACGTTACCGCGTTGCGCCGGCTGTGGCAGCCGGCAACGGGCTCGCGCGCATGACGCTCGTGCTGTCGAACGAAGAGGTCGAGGCGGTGCTCGACATTGACGCCTGCCTGGAGGCGATGGAGACGGCGTACCGCGATCTTGACGAGGCGCGCGGCGTTAACGGCGTGCGCTCGGAGATCCTGACGCCGACGGCGCGCGACGATGCGCTCTATTCGCTGCTGACGATGCAGGCGGTGATCCCGAAGTTCGGCGTCGGTGCGGTGCGCATCAACTCCGATATCCTGACCTGGCCGAACAACGCCGGCGGCCTTCGCCGCGTCAAGGTTCCGGCCGCGCCGAACGAGCGCTACGTCGGGCTCGTGCTGTTGTTCAGCACGGCGACCGGCGAGCCGCTGGCGATCTATCCCGACGGCGTGGTGCAGAAGATGCGCGTCGCCGCCACCTGTGGGCTCGGCGCCAGGTACATGGCGCGCGAGGAGGCCCGCGAGGCGACGATCCTCGGCTCCGGCTGGCAGGCGGACGGGCAGGCGATGGCGATCGCCGCGGTGCGGCCGATCGAGCGACTGCGCGTGTTCAGCCCGTCGCGCGAGCGCCGCGAGGCGTTCGCCCGCGAGACCGCGCAGAAGCTCGGCATCGAGGTGGTGGCGGCGGACTCGGCGCGCGAGGCGGTCAGGGGCTCGGATGTCGTCATGTGCGCGACCAACAGCATGCAGCCGGTCTTTCCACCCGAGTGGCTCGAGCCCGGCATGCACGTGAGCAGCCTCAAGACGCTGGAGCTGCCGCCGGAGACGATCGCCAGGGCCGACATCGTAGCGACCCACGTCCGGACATTCCCGACGCGCACCGAGCGCGCCAAAGGCGCCGATCTCGCCCGCGACACCGAGCGCCAGAAAGCGACGCTGAGCTCGACCGTGAAGCAGGACGCGATGCCGGACCTGGTCGATCTGATCTGCGGCCGGGCGCCGAAGCGAGAGTCGCCACAAGACATCACAGTTTTCATCAATTATGCCGGGCTCGGCTACCAGTTCGCCGCGACCGGCCATGTCATCCATCGCGAGGCGACGGCGCGCGGACTTGGCCGCAACCTCGACACGGACTGGTTCACCAGCGCGGTGCCGTCGTAGGCGCGGATCGCGCGGAATAACAAAAACGGACATCAACAGGAGCGGAACATGGGAGCGAGGACACGGGTAACGGCGTGCGTCATGGCCCTGGCGCTGATGGCGTCGGGCGCGAGCGCCGCCGACTTCTACGACGGCAAGACGGTCAACTTCATCATCGGTTCGGCGGCGGGCGGCGGCTACGACACCTACAGCCGGCTCATTGCCAGCCACATCGGGCGCCATCTTCCCGGCAAGCCGAACGTCGTGGCGCAGAACATGCCGGGCGCCGGCAGCGTCCGCGCCGCCAACTACCTCTACTCGGTCGCGCCCAAGGACGGCTCCGCGATTGGCATGGTCGATCAGGCGATCTACCTCTACCAGATCCTCGGCACGCCCGAACTCAAGGTCGACGCCACCAAGTTCAACTGGATCGGGCGCATCCTCTCCAACAGCGCGGTGCTGTTCGCGCGCTCGGACGCGGAGGTCAAGACGATCCAGGATGCCTTCACCAAGCAGCTGATCGTCTCGACGTCGGGCACGGCGTCGAAGCTCAACTGGACGGTGCTCAACAATCTGGTCGGCACCAAGTTCAAGATCATCACCGGCTACACCGGCACCAACGACAGCCGCCTCGCCATGATGCGCGGCGAGGTCCAGGCGCTGAGCATGCCGTGGTCGGTGCTGAAGATCGAGGACGAGCAGTTGCTCCGCGACCATGAAATCAACCTGCTGCTCCAGACCGGCGCCGATAAGCATCCGGATCTTCCCAACGTGCCGCGCATGGTCGATCTCGGCCGCAACGACGACGAGCGCAAGCTGCTGGCGATCTTCTCGTCGCAGTCGACCGTCGGCCGCTCGGTCGTAGCGCCGCCGGGCCTTCCGGCCGAACGCGTCGAGACCCTGCGCAAGGCGTTCTGGGAGGCGATCCACGATCCCGCGCTGCTGGCCGATGTGAAGCGCGCCAAGCTCGAGCTCGAGCCGATGACGGGGGAGGATCTTCAGGCGTCGATCGCCGGCAGTGGCGAACTGTCGCAGGCGATGATCGATCGGGCGCGTCAGGTGGCGGAGATGAAGAAGTAGATCATGGCGAAAATGGAAAAGATCACCGTCGGCGGCAGCCCGATGGACATATACGTCGAGGGCCCGACGCGCACGACCCCCGGACCGGCGATCCTGATGATGTATCACCGCGGCGGCATCGACGACTTTACCAAGATGCTGTGCGTGCGGTACGCGAGCGCCGGCTGGCTCGTCGCCGTGCCCGACGTCTCGCACCGCGTCTCGCGCGACGTGCCGATGACCGAGCGCAAGCAGTTCTTCAAGGACTCCGAGGTCGTCGCCGACATGAAGGCGACGGTCGACTTCCTCAAGGGGCGCAAGGACGTCGATCCCAATCGCATCGTCATCCTCGGCCACTGCATGGGCGGCCGCATGTGCCTCTTGGGCGCGTCGGTGATCGACGCCTTCAGGGGCGCGATCGTGTTCTACGGTGGCGGCGTGATGCTGTCGTGGGGCAACGAAGGCTGGACGCCGTTCGAGAAGCTCGGCGGCATCAAGTGCCCCGTGATCGGGTTCTTCGGCGGCAAGGACACCAACCCGTCGCCTGGGAACGTCAACCAGATCGACGCCGCGCTGACGCAGCACGGCGTCAAGCACGCCTTCAACCGCTACCCCGACGTCGGCCACGGCTTCCAGCATCCGTCGAATCCGGCCGAGGAATACGCGTCCGAGGACGCGTGGACGAGGGCGTTCGAGTTCCTGAAAACGGTAGCGCCGGTCTAGGCACGATCGGGACGCCGATGGTGTGAGTACTGTCGAAATTACTGTCGGTTGGTGCGTGCGATTGGTAATCTGCGCCCCGTCCGTTTCACCCCTCAAAATATTGAAATAGAAGCCATGCCCGACGCAGGAAAAACGTCCGCCCAGCAGCGCATCGACTCCGGCACCGTCGCCGATGTCTATCTTCAACTGCTCGCGGATCGCGGCATCGAGTATCTGTTCGCCAACGCCGGCACCGACTTCGCGCCGCTGATCGAGTCCTACGCGAAGGCGTTGGAGAAGGGGACACCGGCGCCGAAGCCGATCACCTGCCCGCACGAGAACGTCGCGATGAGCATGGCGATGGGCTACTACGCCGTGACGCAGCGTATGGCGGCGGTGATGGTCCACGTCAACGTCGGCACCGCGAACTCGCTGTGCGGGCTCATCAACTCGTTCCGTGGCAACATCCCGATCCTATTCTCGGCGGGCCGCACGCCGTACACCGAGGGCGGCATGCGCACCGGCCGCCGCACCGGCGAGATCCACTGGCCGCAGGAGATGCGCGACCAGGCGGCAATGCTGCGTGAGGTCGTGAAGTGGGATTACGAGCTGCGCGACGCTGACGGCGTCGAGACCGCGGTCGATCGCGCGCTTGCCATCGCCATGTCGGAGCCGCGTGGGCCCGTGTACCTCACGCTGCCGCGCGAGGTGCTGGCGGGCGATGCCGCCGGCCTTACCATCTCGCGTCCGGCGCGCTACACCGCCGCGTCGGCGCCGTATCCCGATCCGGCGGCGGTCGCCAAGGCGGCGGCCATTCTCGCTAAGGCCGAGAATCCGCTGATCATCACCTCGAGCTTCGGCGTTCGCCCCGAAGAGGTCGCGGTGCTCGCGCATCTTTGCGAGACGTTCGCGATCCCGGTCAGCCAGCGCAAGCCGCGCTACGTCTGCCTGCCGAGCGATCATTCGATGCATCTCGGCTACAACCCCGATCCGATGCTGGACGCCGCCGACGCGATCATTGTGCTCGACTGCGACGTTCCGTGGATCCCGGGCAAGAAGAGCCCGAAGGCCGACTGTCCGGTCATCCACATCGGCTCCGATCCGCTGCTGTCGAGCTATCCGCTGCGCGGCTTCCCGATCGATGTCGCGATCACCGGACTTTCGGGTGCCACGCTCGCGGCGCTCGACGCCGAGCTGCGCGGCAAGATGCCGCAGGCGACGATCGATTCGCGCCGCAAGCGCCTCGGCGAGCAGCGGGCGAAGCAGCGCGAGCGCTGGAAGGCCGATCTCGAGAAGTGCAAGGGCGAGGTGCCGATCCATCCGTCGTGGTTCACCCACTGCCTCAACCAGGTGAAGGGCGCCGACGACATTATCATCAAGGAGTCGCCGATCACGCCGGAGCATCTCGACCTGACGAAGCCGGGGACCTATTTCTCGATCGGCGCCGGCGGCGGCCTCGGATGGGGCCTCGGCACCGCGCTCGGCGCCAAGATCGCCGACCGCAAGCGCCGCGTCATCTGCACCGTCGGCGACGGCGCCTATATGTTCGGCAACCCGATCCCGGCGCACTACACGGCGAAGGCCGAGAAGCTGCCGACGCTGACCGTCGTCTTCAACAACGAGATGTGGGGCGCGGTGAAGCGCAATACCCGCGAGGTCTACCCGGACGGCTACGCCGCGCGCTCGAACCGCGAGCCGCTCACCTATTTCGAGCCGGGCACGAAGTTCGAGAAGGCGATCGAGATCTGCGACGGCTACGGCGAGCGGGTCGAGAAGCCGGCCGATGTGCCAAAGGCGATCGAGCGCGGTCTCAAGGCGGTCGATTCCGGGCGGCCGGCGCTCATCAACCTGATCTGCCGGGGGCCGTGATCGGTTAATGCCCGCGGCATTCACCGCGGGGCGCCCGCCCGCCGGCCGGCGCCACGTCCCGCGCGGGTTGACACGACGCGGCAACTCTCTGATAGGCTCACGCAAACGCCGGGCAAAGCCGCGGCAATGCAGGGGTTGAACCCCGCCACAGGGAGATCGTCATGCGCTTCGGCCCGTCGCTCGTCATCGCGTCCCTCGCACTCGCGTCGCTCGTTGCCGCGGCACCGGCGTCGGCGCAGGAAGCCACATTCTTCAAGGGCCGCGAAATCTCGCTCGGCATCGGCTTCGGGCCGGGCGGCGGCTACGACACCTACGGCCGCCTGTTCGCCCGCCACTACGGCCGCTTCGTGTCCGGCAACCCGACGGTGGTCGCCAAGAACGAGCCCGGCGCCGGCGGCATCCGTCTTGCCAGCACGATCTACAACGTTGCCAAGAAGGACGGGACCGAACTCGCGCTGTTCGCCGCCTCGACCGCGCTCGAGCCGCTGTTCGGCAACAAGGACGCGAAATACGAGACCACGAAGTTCACGTGGATCGGCAACATGGACTCCGACGTCTCGAGCTGCGGCCTGTGGAAGCACTCGGGCATCAAAAAATGGGAGGACATGAAGACCAAGGAGACGACGTTCGGCTCCACCGGTCCCGCCGCCATCACCTCGATCCATCCGCGCGTCATCGGCGCGCTGCTCGGGCTCAAGACCAAGGTCATCCATGGCTACAGCGGTACGCGCGACGTCAATCTGGCCATGCAGAAGGGCGAGGTCGACGGCACCTGCGGCCTCTACATGTCGTCGATCCGCTCGCAGTATCAGAAGGACGTCGACGAGGGGAATCTCACCATCGTCATCACGCTCGGCGCCAAGCGGCCGAAGGAATTCCCCAATGTGCCGTCGATCTTCGAGCTGGTGAAGAATGACAGCGACAAGCAACTCGCCGAGCTGATCTTCGGTTCAGACGCCATCGGCCGCCCGATCTCGGCGCCCCCGGGGCTTCCGGCCGAGCGCACCGTGACCCTGCGCAACGCCTTCAACGCCATGGTCAAGGACCAGACGTTCCTGGCCGAGGCCACCAAGATCGGACTCTCGATCGAGCCGATGACCGGCGAGAAGGTGCAGGAGCTGTTCGCGGACTTCGTCAAGACGCCGAAGCCGGTGGTCGAAAAAGCCATGGCGGTGATGGGACGGTAAAGCCCCATCCGCGGACATTTCCTCGGCCTCCCGCCGATAAAGAACAGGGCACGCTCGCGGGCATTCGCCGCGCGGCTGCTCGGGAACCACGGCGCGGACCCGTTCTTCCGACGGATGGGACCGCGCCGTTTCCATCCCGCATGGACGCTATCGTGGAACTTCCGGGCCGTGCCGCGTTGAATCTCCATGGTTCCAACCGCAGCGTCGCATCCAAGTGGTTGAAGTATTGGAGGCAATTATGGCCGATACCGCCAAGGACAAGCTGGTCGATTTTCTCGAGCGTCGCGCCTTCGACCCGGTGCTCAAGGCCAAGCCCGAGCATTATCCCGAACCGAGGCGCGGCAAGCTCGAGGATGTTCAGCGCCGCACGCGCACCGAGGTCGAGCGCTTCCACGGCTACGGTTCGGCGCGCGACGTCGTCGTCAACTTCCTCAATGACCTCGATTCCGAGCCCGCGCAGCGAATCCACCGCGAGCTCCATGCGCTCGGGCTGCCGACCCTCAACGACATCGAGGACGAGTTCATGAAGCTCGCCGACGACCTGCACGTCAACGTCCATGCGTGACGGTCGGCATTCGGGCCGCTTTCCGGCGAGCGCCATTCCTTCCTTCCTGCGATTGTGATCGGCCGCAGACTACGCGGCGGCGCAATCGCGAGAAGGGGCTGTGGAAACTTCTCGCCCCTGCTGTGGAAAGACAGACGGCGCGGATCACTCCGCGCCGTTTTTCCTTTCTGGCGTAACAAAGCCTCACCCAACTTCGGGTAAGCGCTGCGCGCTAACCTCCCTCTCCCCTTCAAGGGGAGAGGGGAGGCGAACATATTTGCGCGCGCCCTCATACCATGATGTTGCCGACGTAGACGCTCTCGGTGACGTTGACGTCCATCGTCTTGCGGCCGCCGTTGGGGGCGTGGACCTCGATGGTGTAGGCGCCGGAGTTCATCGGCACGCGGTCGATCTTGAAGTCGCCGAAGCCGTCGGTGACGGCGGTGCCGACCGACTTGCCGGCCTTCAGGAGAGTAACGGTCGCGCCCGGCACGCAGTCGACGATGCCGTCAACTTCCTTGGCGACGGTGCCGCCGACGAAGGCGTGGGTGTAGCGGTACAGGTTCTTGTACCAGACCCGTGGCTTGGTGTTGGCCTCGGGGCGAAACTCCGAGAGCTGCTCGTCCCGAATCATCTTTTGCATATCGGTGTCCTCGACCTTCACAGCCTTGATCGCGCCGGTCGGGCACGACTGCGCGGCGCGCGGCTCCTTCCAGCCCTGGTCGAGCAGGTGGGCGTCGAAGGTCCAGATCTGCGGGATTTCCTTCTCGTCGTTCCACCACACCGCGCCGTAGGGGCAGGCGTCGGCGATGGCGCGCTGGCCCTTCGACTTGACGGGATCGATGACGATGATGCCGTCGTCGCGCTTCTTCACCGCGCCGTCCTTGGCCGCCTTCAGGCACGGCGAATCATCGCAATGCTGGCACATGGTCGGCACGAACGCGACGTCGACCATCGGCTGCTGGCCGCGCTCGCGGCGCAGGATGTCGATCCAGCGATGGCCGTGCTT
>DATJIG010000058.1:0-3830 GCA_035493495.1 Alphaproteobacteria bacterium | reverse complement strand
TCGTCAGCGAGGGCGACGTCGACGCGGCGTTCGCCGGAGCCGCCAAAGTGGTCTCCGCCGAGTTCGAGTGGCCGTTCCAGTCCCACGCCATCATGGGCCCGTCGTGCGCCGTCGCGACGATCGAGGGCGACCGCGCCCACGTCTACACCGGCTCGCAGAAACCTCATTACGTCGCCGAGGGCGTTGCCGCGGTCACCGGCCTCGCCGCGGACAAGGTCCACGTCACGTGGGTGCCGGGCCCCGGCTCGTTCGGCCGCAGCGACGCCGATGACACCGCCGCCGAGGCGGCCGTCCTCGCCAAGGCGATCGGCAGGCCGGTGCGCGTCCAGGGCATGCGCGAGCATGGGACCGCCTGGGACCCGAAGGGCCCCGCCGGCGTCCATTCCGCGCGCGCGGCACTCGACAAGGACGGCAACGTGCTCGCCTACGACTTCGTCGCCAAGGGCTTCTCGACGCTCGACGTCGATTCCCACGGCAGCCACGCCAAGGATCTGTGGGTCGGCCAGGTGATGGGCGCGCCGATCGACAAGATCGCCTACTCGCTCAACGTTCCCGCCGAGTCCTACGCGTTCGCCAACAAGCGGATGAAGTGGCAGACGATCGCGCCCTTGATGGAGCGCGCTTCGCCGCTGCGCACGTCGCACTTCCGCGACACGTCTGGGCCGCAGATCCACTTCGCGAGCGAGTCGTTCATCGACGAGCTCGCCTACGCCGCGGGCCAGGACCCCGTCGCGTTCCGCCTCAAACACCTGACCAAGCCGCGCGACAAGGACGTGGTACGCGGCGCCTCGGAGCTTTCGGGCTGGGAGCCGCGGACCGCCCCGCGCCGGAAGAAGAACGCGAACGGCGTGATGGTGGGCCAGGGCATCGCCTACGCCCAGCGCGGCGGCACCGTCGTCGCCATCGTCGCCGACATCGAGGTGCATCCCTCGGGGCGCATCTGGGCGCGCAAGTTCACGGTCGCCCACGACTGCGGCCTGATCGTCAACCCGACGATCCTCAAGAGCGTCATCGAGGGCAACATCGTCCAGGCGACGAGCCGCGCCCTGTTCGAGGAGGTCCAGTTCGACCGCGACTCGGTCAACAGCGTCGACTGGGCGACCTATCCGATCCTCGAGACGCCCGACGCGCCGAAGAAGATCAACGTCATCCTCCTCGACCGGCCGCACCTGCCGCCGTCGGGCGCGGGCGAGCCGTCGAGCCGGCCGCTCGCCGGCGCCATCGCCAACGCGGTGTACGACGCCACCGGCGTCCGACTGCGCCGGGCGCCGTTCACCCCCGAGCGGGTCAAGGCAGCGCTCGACGCGCTGGGCTGAAGACGTTTTCGTCCAACTAGGACGCTCGCGTCACGCGCGCTCCGCCCGAGCACGGGACAGGGTAGTTCAGACCCGGCTCAGCGCCTTATCAGGCGCCGATGCCGCCTCTGCCGCACTGTTCTTGTGGATGTAACCGATCAATTCGTCGGTGCTCATGACATCGCCGAAGTTCCGGTAGAAGGCGGTCAGCGCGGCGTTGTGCTCGGCGTCCGTCTTGGACGCGTTGCCATCGGACACCATGATCGTCTTGAAGTTGCGCATCATCGCATCGCGTGCCGTCGATTCGCAGCAAACTCCCGTGTCCGTGCCTGTCACCACGACGGTATCGATGCCGCGCGAGCGCAGTTGCTGCTCGAGATCCGATGAGCCCTGGATGAAGGCGCTGAAGCGCTCCTTTTTGAGGATCAGGTCCGAACCCCGCACGTCCAGCTCGGACCAGAGCTCATGGCCCACGGCTCCCTCGCGCATCGCTTCCGTCCGCTTCGCGCGACGCGCGGGAGTCAAAAGCTTGCGGTAGACCGACCAGCTCGTATGGGACTCGAGCGTATCGACGTTCTTGATCCATACCACAAGACCACCCGTGCTCCGCAGCGTGGCGGCAATGCGGTTGATGTTCGGCACGATCCCCCGCGCGGCCGTCGACAGGCTGTGCGCGACGTTGTCCATCAGGAAGGCGTTCTGCATATCGACGACGAGAAGAGCCGTCGTGCGCGGATTCAGATCGTCGAACGTGTGGAGTTTGCCTCGCGCTTCCATGACCCGATCGAGGACCCATTGCGGAATATCCACCTTGTGCATTTAGCCTCTCCTCTGCCTCTCGGGTCTTATCGCTCGGCGCGCGTCACTGCGGGGAACAAAGGCCGCGCATCCGCATCGGACCATCCATTCCGCAATCAGCGCTCACTGACGCTCAGCAGGGCTTGGGCCCTCTCGATGACGGCGGGTGGCGTCTGGAAAATCTCGTTCAGGAGCTTGTCGATGACGGCGGGCTCCAACGGCTGGATCTCCATGTTGATCCGCTTCGCCTCGTTTACGAACTCGGGATCGGCAACCATGTCCTTGAAGGCCTTCCGCAGGGCCGCCACGCGATCCGGCGGAGTGCCCGGCGGCGCCACCATGCCGCGGCCGTAGGTCCACGGTCCCATGATCAGCTTGAACAGTTGCCGGTCCGGCTCGCTCTTGAGGAGGTCGTAAGCGTTCGGCACGTTGGGCAACTCGGGATGCTTCGCCAGTCCCAACTGCAACGGCACGGAGAATTTACCCGCCTTGTATGCCTCCCAGGCCGTGGTCTTGATGTACGACACGAGGAAACCGCAGTGACCATCCAGCTCGCCTCGTTCGGCCGCCAGGTCCATCGCGGGCAGGCCGGAATAGCCATCGACAACCTTGAAATCGATGCCGAGCAGATCTGTCAGGACGCGAGCCTCGATTTTCGGGCCGGAGAACCCTGTGGCACCGGCCACGACCTCGCGCTTTTTGAGGTCGTCGACGGTCTTTATGTCCTTGGCCCAGAAGCCGCACGTCGAGACTTCCGTGTTCAGGCTGCCGAGCCAGTTGAACTTCCGCGGGTCGAATGTCGACCGCTTGGGATCGATCAGCGGCTCGATCGTGTTCGTCGGATTCAGCATGCCGATCACCGAGCCATCCTTCGGTGCGACGCCATACACGTAGTTCAGCGCCTTCAGGCCGCCTGCTCCCACCATCTGCTGAAGGACGACCGTCGGATTGCCGGGGATGTGGTGCCCGAGATAGCGGGTGGCCACGCGCGTGTAGAGCTCGAACGAGGAGCCGGCCCCGGAGCCGACCACGGCATAGACGGTCTTCCCCTTGTAGAAGGAGGCGACCGGATCAGACTGCGCGGCGGCCCCGCCGTTGAAAGCGATCATCCCGACGCAGAGGGCCACATATCCGGATATCAGAGACTGTCCGTGGCGCCTTGGGGCCATCTTGCCGCTCTCCCTGTTCACTATTGGCCGTCGCCTGCGTTGAAGGCCCATCGATTTGATCTTCACCGATACCATACCAGGTGTAACGACGGATTCACCTTCAGGCGAGCCCTATCCGACGTTGGTGCGGGTGGATGCTCAGCGCCCATCCCTTGCCTCTCCTCCGGCGCGGCGCGACAATGCCGCCAAACAAAGTCGTCAGGGAGAAAAAAGCCATGCTCAAGACCAAAGGCCTGGTTCATTTCACGATCCCGGTCACCGACCTCGATCGCTCGCAGAAGTTCTACACCGACATCATGGGCTTCAAGACGGTGCGGCGGAATCCGCACATGGTCTTCATGCGCTCGGGCAAGGATCTGTTCGTGCTGACCCACTCCGAGAAGCCGATCGATCCCAACCCCGGCGAGCAGACCGACATCCACACCGCGTTCATGGTTGACGGCACCGAGTACGAGGACGCCCTCAAGTTCCTCGAATCGAAGGGCGTGAAGGTGCTGCATAAGGAAGAGCGCCGCAAGGGTACCTTCCACGGCTACAGCGCCTACTTCCACGATCCCGACCGCAACGT
>DATJIG010000057.1:0-8558 GCA_035493495.1 Alphaproteobacteria bacterium | reverse complement strand
GCCGGCCGCCGCCGTGTTCACCCGCGCCGGATTCATGTGGGCGGTGTTCGACCGCGACGGCCAGCTCGACTTCTCCAGTTGGGGCCGCAACGACGGCGCCCCCGCCGCCCGCCGTCCGGCCCGCGGCGTCACCGTGTTCCGTCTCAAGCTCACCGATCCCGATCTCGTGCCAGTCGCCTCAAAGGACGGCGCCGAGTGGATCGTCACGGTCGCGCCCGACAGCATTCGCCCGCAGGGCCCGGCTGTCGAGGTGCGCAAGGACAAGGCCGGTCGCACGACGCTGTTCGTCGCGGCGGCGGAGCCTGGCCCGAGCATCACGCTCGCCGATCCCGACGTCGGCGATTCCCTGATCGTCGTTCCGCTGGCCCGCGGCGGCTTCGGCATCGGCGCCGAGCGCCGTTACGCCGAGATGCGTCTCCTGCCGAGCGCGCAGGGGCTCGTCGTCGAGCCGCTTGCCGACGGTATCTCCGCCCAGAGTGCGGCCAACGGCGTCGAGATCGCCGCCGCGTCCGGCCTCAAGCTCAGCCCTGAGACCCGCGCCGAGGCTCCCGCCAAGACGACGCGCATCTTCGATTTCGCGGCGTGGAACGCGCTCGGCGGCGGCGGCGACGATGCGCGCCTGCAGCTCCAGAACGCCGTCACTCAGGCGAGCGCGCCGCAGCGCAACGCGCGGCGGCTCGACCTCGCCCGTTTCCATTTCGCCCACGCCGCGTACCCCGAGACCCTCGGCGTCATCGAGGCCATCGCCGCCGATCAGCGCGAGGCCGCCGAAGAGCCGGAGATCAAGGCGATCCGCGGCGCCGCGCGCCTGCAGATGAACGACCTCGCCGGCGCGTCCGCCGACCTGATGAGTCCGGTGTTCAATGGCGAACGCGAGGTGGCGCCGTGGCGCGGCGCGCTCGCCGCCACTCAGCGCGATTGGGCCGGCGCTCTGCGCCAGTTCGTCCGCGGTGAGTCGGTGCTTGACCGCTATCCGCCGACGCTGCGCATCCAGTTTGCCCTCGCCGCGGCCGAAGCCGCGCTCGAGAGCGGCGATCCGGCGCGTGCCCGGGTTCATCTCCAGCAAGTCGCGGCCCTGTCGCCGAAGGGCGGCGCCGCCGACCGCGCGGCGTGGCTCAACGGCCGCTCGCTCGCCGAGTTCCAGGAATACGATGCGGCCGACGCCGAGTGGACTCGCGCGATGAAGGGCGGCGACCCGTGGGTGCGCGCCCATGCCCGCTTCGACCGCGCCCAGACGCTGCTTGCCGCCGGCCGCATGACCCGCCCCGAGGCGATTGCCGAGCTCGAGAAGCTCGAGTTCGCGTGGCGCGGCGATGACTTCGAATACCGCACGCTCAAGACGCTGGGCGAGATGCAGCTCGCCGAGGGCGATCTGCGCAAGGGCCTGACGGCGCTGCGCAAGGCGGCGACGAATTTCCCCAATCAGCCCGACGTCGGCGCGGTCAACAGCGAGATGCGCGAGGCGTTCATCAAGTTTCACACCGATGGTCGCGCCGCGACGATGCCGACCATCACCGCGCTCGGCGTGTTCACAGAGTTCCGCGACCTGGTTCCGGAGGGCACGGTGGGCGACGAGATCATGGGCGAACTGGTGCGCCGCCTCGTTGAGGTCGACCTGCTCGACCGCGCCGAGGACATCCTCACCGATCTCGCCGACAAGCGCCTCAAGGGTCCCGCCGAGTCCAAGGCCCGCAACCAGCTCGGCCTCGTTTACCTGATGGATCGCAAGCCGGCCAAGGCGCTGGAAGCGCTCGACCGTCCGCTCGCCGCCGACGCCGACGACGAGACGGTGGTCGCGCGCCGCCAGCTCAAGGCGCGCGCGCTGACCGACGTCGATCACTCCGCCGACGCGCTGAAGCTGCTCAATGGCGACGATTCCGCCGAGGGCGCCGCGCTCCGTGCCGAGCTGTTCTGGCGCACCGGCGAATGGAAGCAGGCGGCGCTCGCGTTCGCGCCGCTCACCGCCCGCATCGATCCGGTGAAGATGTCCGAGTCCGACGCACGCCTCGTCATGCGCAAGGTCATCGCGCTGGCGCTCGCCGGCGACGGCCGCGGCCTCGCGACCGAGAACGCGCGCTTCGGCACCGGCATGGCGGCCACGCCGTACAAGGACGCGTTCGCGATGTTGACCGATCCGCAGCAGATCAATCCGGTCAATGTCCTGGCCATCGCCGGCCAGGTGTCGACCGCCGACCGTTTCGGTTCCTTCCTCGAGAGCTACCGTAGCAAGCTGATCAAGATCCCGCCGTCGCCGAAGCCGGCCGCGCCGGTCGCCGATGCGGCCGAACGGAAGACCGCGGCGAAGTAGCCGCCGTCGCTCCGCCGTACGCGATTGTCTCTACTCAGATCTTGCAGGTGGCGCAGGTCGGCGGCGTCGGGCCAAGATTGCACATCGCGCAGCACAGGAGCTTGCGGCCGCGCGCGCTGACGGCGGGATTGTCGTTGCCGATCAGCTTCTCGATCGATGCGAGCATGTCGGCGTGAAACGCGCCGGCGTGGCCGGACGCGGTGGCGGCCGGCGCCCATCGCGCGCGCAGTGTCGACAGCATGCCGGCGCGATCGGCGCCGTCGTCCGCCTCCACCTCGATGCTGCCCGGTTGATCGATCCTGTCGTCCACGTCGTCTCTCACAGTCAGATCGGTCACTCTCGTCCGCTGCGGTTAATGAACGACGGCAAGAGTGCCCGTATGGCGCTCACTTCGACGTGACCGCGATCACCGCTCCGTGATGTGTGGCTGCGGATGGTGCTTTGTCGTGGACGCGGCGGGGGCGGCTTCCGTTCGACAAATTGAAAATTGCTGAAAGCCTCAAGCAGCAATGCGCTTTCTCGACTTTGCACAGGTTCTCTGCACAGGGCTCCACAAGGGCTCCATTTCTCCACACCCCCCTTGTTCGGAAACGCGCGGGCGCGCAGTGTGATCGCGTCGCTCAGGCGGCCCTACTGGACTCGCGAGCAGTGGGGTGCCTAAGCGATCCGACCGGATGCAGAGGGTGCGAAACCTCCTCAGGAGGCACCAAGGACCATCCGGTGGGTGAAGAAAGAGCACGGCGCTTCCCTTCCTGGTTGCGACGTCCTTCCTTCCCGGGATCGAATAACAGAAGACCGAACCAACGGCCTCGACGTCGCAACAGGAGAGGGGAGTCGGGAGGATCCACCGGTCCCGCGTGAGCGGGACCGGCAAGATGCGGGGCGGTGACCGACCCCGCCGGCTCCTGGCACCAACCCTCAGGGACCGAATGCAAGACGCCCTGGTCTGGAACGAAGGCGTCGGCGCCGGCGCGTGTCCGCGGCGCGGCGGGTAACCGTCGCGGTGCGAGGCACCGAAGCTCGAGTCACCACTCCGCTCCTCCGCCTCAACGGGCGGGGAGCGGAGATCGGTGAGCCTGATGCCGTCACGCCGCGGATGCGGAGCGGTGGAATTCTTGCAAAGAGTGGATGAAGGAACGAGAGGGAGGGCGGAACGCGATGAACGAGGGGGCGTCAGGCGATGATGTCGGGGGTGAGGATGTCCTCGATCTTCCGGATCATGTCCTTGAGAATCAGCTTTCGCTTCTTGAGACGCTGCGCGTGGATCTGATCGAAGCGCGGCCCTTCGGTCAGCGCGACAATCTGTGCGTCGAGTTCGCGGTGCTCGATCTTGAGTTGCTCGAGCCGTTGCCGCAATTCCTCGCGGTCCATCTCCGCCGTACCCCCTCAACACTGTTGCGCCGGCGGCCGGTGTACCCGCCGGCGCATCCCTCTTATCAGAAAAACGATGCTTGTGGCAGTTACCCGGTTGTGATTTCGAGGTTTTCCACTCCCGGGCGGCCCGGTGCGGTTGCGGCGCGGAGTCCTTTGCGCCAATCTGAGAATGATTGAGGAGGAGAGCGTGGCCATCAAGAGCATCGGCATTCTGACCTCGGGCGGCGACTGCCCGGGCCTCAACGCCGTGATCCGCGCGGCCGCGGCCCACGCGATCCGCGCCTACGGCTGGCGCGTGTTCGGCATCCACGAAAGCACGGTCGGGCTGATGGCGCGTCCGGTCAAGGCCGAGGAGCTGACGCTGGCCAAGCTCAGCTCGTCGCTGACCCGCATCGGCGGCACGATTCTCGGCACCACCAATCGCGGCGACCCGTTTGCCTATCCAATGCCGGACGGCACCAAGAAGGATCGCGTCGACGACGTGGTCGAGGGCTACCGGCAGGCCGGCCTCGACGCGCTGATCGTCGTCGGCGGCGACGGATCGTTCGCGATCATGAACCGCATCGTCGAGCGCTCGCAGGGCGTGATGCGCATTGTGTGCGTGCCCAAGACCATCGACAACGACGTCGCCGTGACCGAGAACTCCGTCGGGTTCGCGACCGCGGTCGGCGTCGCCACCGAGGCGCTCGATCGCCTCGAGCCGACCGCCGCCAGCCATTCGCGCGTCATGGTGCTCGAGGTGATGGGCCGCGACGCCGGCCATATCGCGCTGGCATCGGGCATCGCCGGCGCCGCCGACGTCATTCTGATCCCGGAGATCAAATACAACCTCAAGGCGGTCGCCGAGCGTATCGCTTCGGTGCGCCGCGAGGAGGGACGCAACCATGCCCTCGTTGTCGTCGCCGAAGGCGTCGGCGCCGAGGACGGCCATCCCGTCGGCATCCCCGATTCGCTCGGGCGCACCCGCTACGGCGGCATCGGCGAGTACATGGCGGAAAAGCTTTCCGACCTGACCGGCGCCGAAACCCGCGTCACCGTGCTCGGCCACGTGCAGCGCGGCGGATCGCCCGCGGCGCTCGATCGCGTCATGGCGTCGGCGTTCGGCGTCAAGGCGGTCGATCTCGTCGCCGAGGGCAAGTTCGGCCGCATGGTGGCGTGGCGCAACCGCTGCGTCGAGGACGTGCCGATTTCCGAGGTGGTGGGCGGACCGCAGCTCGTCGACGTCGGCGGCGATCTCGTCCGCACCGCGCGCGGCCTCGGCATCTCCTTCGGCGACGCCTGATTTTTCAATTCGAGGATCGAATGGAATTTCCCAAGCACTCGTTCTGGGACTGGGCGCTCAAGGTCTATGGAACGCCCGGAGTCAGTCAGGCGTGTCTCGAGGTGCAGGAGCGCCTCCACGTCGACGTCAACGTCCTGCTGTTCTGCCTGTGGGTCGGCGAATCGGGCCTGGGGACGCTGACGCCCGACCGGCTCAGCCATGCGCGCGAGTCGGTCGACCACTGGCATGAGAATGTGGTGAAGCGGCTGCGCGGCGTGCGTCGCGCGCTCAAGGAGGATTCGCTCGGGGCGCCGAACGATCTCGCGGCCAGCCTGCGCCGCGAGATCCAGGGACGCGAAATCGACGCTGAGCACATCGAGCAGCTCGTGCTGGTGGCGAGTGTCGCCGACCTCGACGCCGACGCGACCCGACCCGCCGAGGCGCGGGGCGACGACGCCGTGGCCAACGTTGCGATGTACCTCGCCCAGCTCAACGCATCGCTAATGGGTGTCGACCGCGCGGCGCTGGCGACGATCGTCGCCGCCGCGTGCCCGGGCCTGCCCAAGGCCAAGGCCGAAACGGCGCTATCGCAGCACGCGCCGATCACGTTCTGACGCGCCGGAATTGCGGGGGGAAGCGCGCGCGACGCGGCATCTGCACGCCAACGGCGCAGAGTCGCGCCGCTCGCGGGCTCGCAATTATTTATCCTCAAAAAAGCTTCTGCCGCCGTTTTGTAACACTCGCGGCGGCTCTGCGCCTGCGCTAGGCTGATTTTACGTACGCGCCTCAGGGCGACGGTCCACCCACCAGGCTCCACCCACACGGAGGATATCCATGGCGGTTCCGGAACTCGTCAAAAAGCTCACCAATGAGCACAGGTCATTGGAAGCGGCGATCGCGCAGGAGCGCTGCCGCCCCCAGCCGGACGAGAGACGTCTCAAGGACCTCAAACGCGAGAAGCTTCGAATTAAGGATCGGCTGTCCACGCTGACAGCCGACGCCCCTCACTAGCCCTTCGCAGTCAGCCCGATCCGCTAACCGAGGTCGGAATCCGAACGGTCCGGCGTTCCGTCGGCCGTTTGCGTCTCCGCGTCGGTGTGCGCGTCGCTGTGCGTGTCGGCGGTCGCCGGCATCGGCTCGCTCGAGCTTGACGGCGAGGTGTCGGGCTGCGGCGCGTTGGCCGGATCGACTGGCGCGTTGGTCGCCTGTTGCGCCGCCTCGGCACGCTCCTGGGCGCGACGGGCGCGGCTCTCGGCGCGGGCACGGGCACGGCGCGCACGCGTCACCGCGGCGTGCAGCTCCTCGAGCGAGCACATGCCGAGGTCGACCGGGTCGTGCGGCTTGATGTTCGGCGTCTTCCAGTGGCTGCGGTCGCGCACCGAGTTGATCGTCGCCTTGGTCGTGCCGACGAGGCGGCAGATCTGGGCGTCGGTCAGCTCGGGGTACTGCTTCAGCAGCCACAGCACCGCGTCGGGGCGCTCCTGGCGCTTCGACACCGGGGTGTAGCGGGGACCCTTGGCCTTGGACTTCGGCAGCGGCAGGTCCTGACTCGATATCTTGAGGCGAACCTTCGGATCCTTTTCCGCCCGCGCGATTTCCTCGTGGCTGAGCTGGCCGTTGGCGACCGGATCCATGCCGACGATGCCGATCGCGACCTCGCCATCGGCGATCGCCTGCACCTCGAGGGGGTGCATGTTGCAGAAGTCGGCCACCTGGTCGAAAGTCAGGGCGGTGTTCTCGATCAGCCACACCGCGGTGGCCTTCGGCATCAAGGGATGAGCCATTGTTGGTTCCTGTTGTTTCTTAACTCACAGGCGCGTCCGTGGGCCCTGTGCTGGGCAAATGGGGCCCGGCTGGGCGGCGCGCAAGCTGACGTGTTGGCTATTAACGCCAATACTATAGGCTTGAGGCGACACGGAAAAGAGGCGGCAATGGACGATGATGACCTGCCACGGCCGACGCCGGCTCGGCTCGCACCGCGCAATCTGGAGCCCTTGGGTGTGGCGGAGCTCGAGGGCTACATCGCTGAATTGAAGACCGAAATCGCCCGCGCCGAGGCGGCGATCAAGGCCCGCCAGAGCCAACGCGCCGGGGCTGAGGCGCTGTTCAAAAAATAAATTCGCCGGCGCTGATCGCGTTAACCATATTTTAAACTGGGCTGTCTACGGTGACGCTACTGGTTCCCGGGCTCCCGGGGACCTTCTTCGATGCCTCCCTTAGACTTCAAGCCGCTCCCTACGGAGCGGCTTTCTTTTTGCCTGGGTCGAAGGCGATCCCTTCGTATTCTAAGATAGTTACACGCGAGCGGCCCGGTACGAAACATTTGACACCCCGCCGTGCTGCCCTAAGCTCCGGCCCGGCCGCAAGTTTAACAGGCCTGGCTTCACGCAAAACACGGGCACTCCAGAGCTTTTGGGACAGCCCGACAAAAAGGGAGCCGCCCCTCGGGGCGGCTCCCGGCGTTTGCGGGTATCTACCCGGTTCGCAGGCCGCTTAGGCGGCGTTGGCGATCCCCGGCTTGGCCGCCGCCCCGCCGATCTCGATGCGGCGCGGCTTCAGCTCCTCGGGAATCTCCCGCTTCAGCTCGACCGACAAGAGGCCGTTGCTCAGATCGGCGCCGGTGACGCGGACATTGTCCGCGAGCTCGAAGCGATGGCGGAAGGCGCGGCGCGCGATGCCGCGATGGAGATAGCGCGGCGCTTCCTCGGGACGATCGGCGACGCGGCCGGAGACGGTGAGGTGGTTGCCCTCGAAGACGAGGTCGAGATCGTCGCGGCTGAAGCCGGCGACGGCGAGTTGGATCCGGTACTGATCCTCGCCCACCTTCTCGATGTTGTAGGGCGGGTAGCCGGTGTCCTGCTTGGCGGCGGTGAGGCCGCTCTCAACCATATCCATCAGGCGGTCGAAGCCGACGGTGGTGCGGAAGAGCGGCGAAAGATCGAAATTAACCATGGTCTGATTCTCCTTCGAAGCAATCAGTCGTTTCGGCCGGACCACCCACACCATTATTGATTTGGGCATGTCGGGCCGGTTCCGGCGCGGGCGGCCCCGAATGGGCACCGCCGTTCACCGCAGTTGATGTAGTCGCGTCGCGTCTGGGTTCAAGGGCCGAAAAGCACGGAAACTCCGGGATTGCCCATGCTATCGTCACCAGATGACCGAGCCTCATCGAAGCTCTGCGGTTCACCCGCCGGTCGCATTCCTCGACCGCACCTACGACGAGGCGCTGGCGCTGACGCGTGCGACGCGCGACTGCATCGCCGCGGGCGTGGTGCTGCCGCCCCAGGGCTCGCCGCCGTTGGCCTCGATGGTCGCCTCGGTTGAATCGATGCGTTTGACGACGCGAATCACTCAGGTGATGGCGTGGTGCCTCGCGCAGAAGGCGATCTTCGCCGGCGAGGTCGAGCGCGACGCCGACACCGTCGAGCGGTTCGCGCTCGGTGCGCGCGAGCTTTGCCTCGGCGAGGACAACGAGCATGGCGAGTTGTTGTCGCAGCCGCTGCAGGCGCTGCTGGTGAAGAGCCGCGCCCTCTACGTCCGCGTGCTGCGCCTCGACGACCTCATGCACCGCGAGGTCCTCGGGCAGGCGTGACGGCCGATAAGCGCGCAACAAAA